>CAIVWG010000186.1 GCA_903909555.1 uncultured bacterium
CGAGCGCTCATCGGGAATGAGCGTTTGGGCGTGTCGTTGCCCGATCTGCGCGGCATCCGTGAGGGGCTGCGCTACGCCCTGTCCACAGGGGCTGCGCTCGCGTTGTCTCCCCACGTCGCCACTGGCGAACCTTCTCGTGTCCACGAGCACATCGACACGGGAAGCGGGGGGCCATGGCCATCACCAGGGCAGCGAGCACGGAGGCCGACGCGGCCACGCGGGTGATCGAGGATCGCGTCCGCGACGAGGTACGCCGTACCGGCATCGACCCGATCCGCGATCGTGACGCCGTCCGTCGCATCGCCGAGGGTGCGCTTGCCGCGCACGCGGCGGAGTGCGCGGACCTCGATCGCCCGGCTCCGCGCGATCCCGAGGCGCTGCTGCGTGAGGTCCACGACGCCGTGGCGGGATTCGGACCGCTGCAACGGTTCTTCGACGATCCCCAGGTCGAAGAGGTGTGGATCAACGAGCCGGGGCGCGTGTTCGTCGCTCGTGGAGGGCGCAGCGAACTCACGACGACGGTGCTCACCGATGCCGAGGTGCGATCCCTTGTGGAGCGCATGCTGCAGTGGTCAGGACGTCGGATTGACCTGAGCACGCCGTTTGTCGATGCCATGCTCCCGGATGGCAGTCGGCTGCATGTCGCCATCCCCGATATCACCCGTGCGCACTGGGCGGTGAACGTGCGTCGCTTCGTCATGCGCCCGACCCATATCGGCGACCTCGTCCCGGGAGGGACGCTCACGCATGAGGCGGCGGCGTTCCTCGAGGCCGCGGTCGTGGCCGGGCTCAACATCGTGGTTGCGGGCGGGACGCAGGCGGGCAAGACGACGCTGCTCAATAGCCTCCTCGGCTGCGTGCCCGCGAGCGAGCGGATCGTGAGCTGCGAGGAGGTCTTCGAGATCCAGCTCCCCCACCATCCGGACTGGGTGGCCATGCAGACCCGCGACGCCAGCCTCGAGGGGACCGGCGAGATCCCGCTCCGACGCCTCGTGCGCGAGGCGCTGCGGATGCGGCCCACGCGACTCGTCGTCGGCGAAGTGCGCCAGGCGGAGGCCCTGGACCTCCTCGTGGCCATGAATTCCGGCATGCCCTCTGCAGCAACGCTGCACGCGAACTCGGCCCGCGAGGCCGTCACGAAACTGTGCACCCTTCCCCTCCTCGCGGGCCAGAACATCTCCGCCGACTTCGTCGTTCCGACGGTCGCGGGGTGCGTCGACATCGTCATCCACGCGGTCACCGGCAGGGATGGACGTCGACGTGTGCGGGAGATCGCGGCCCTCCCGGGTCGCGTGGAATCCGGTGTCGTGGAGATCGCCGAGATCTTCGGAGACCGTCACGGTCGCCTCGTCCGCGGCACCGGATTCCCTCCCCACGAGGAGCGCTTCGAGGCGGCCGGTTTCGATCTCGGCGCGCTCCTGCGCCGACTGCCGGAGGCGGCGTGATGGGCATCGTCCTCGGTCTCCTCGCCGGCATGGGCGGGGCACTGGTCCTGCTCGGGCTGACGACCTCACGCCGTCCTCGCGTGCGCCGTCCCTCGCGCATTGCGCGCCTCATCGACAGGTCCGGCGTGGATCGCGTGACCCCCGCGAGCCTCGTCGGCGCCTGCGCGGGCGCGGGCGTCGTCGCCGCTCTGGTCGCCCTCGTGGCGACGGCCGTCCCGGTCGTGGCCCTGATCGCCGGCCTGGTCGTGGGCTATCTCCCGATCCTGGTCCTCAAGCGGCGCGGCGCGCAACGCGCACGCCAACTGCGCGGGTGCTGGCCGGACGCCGTGGACACCCTGGGGTCTGCGGTACGCGCGGGCATGTCCCTCCCGGAGGCCGTCATCGACCTCTCGACTCGCGGCCCTGAGCCGCTGCGCCCGGCCTTCGCGCGGTTCGGCGCGGAGTACCGTGCCACAGGTTCCTTCGCCGAGGCGCTGAGCGTGCTCAAGGAGTCGCTGCGGGATCCGGTCGCTGATCGCGTGGTCGTGTCCCTCGGGATCGCCCGCGAGGTAGGAGGAACCGACCTCGGCCGCGTGCTGTCCACGCTGAGCGAGTTCTTGCGCGAGGACGCCCGCACGCGTGGAGAGATCGAGGCCCGGCAGAGCTGGACCGTCAACGCGGCGCGCATTGCCGTAGCGGCGCCGTGGGTCACCCTTCTCCTGCTGTGCACGCGCCCGGAAGCAGTGGCGGCCTACGCCACTCCCACCGGCACGCTGGTCCTCGCGGGGTCGGCCCTGATGACGATCGTGGCGTACCGCGTCATGGTCGGCGTCGGCCGACTGCCCGACGAGCCGAGGGTCCTGCGATGAGCGCCGCCTGGGGTGCGCTCATCGGGCTGGCGTGCGCGGCGGGGATCCTGCTGGCGGGCGCGGGGATGCTCGCGCAGCGGCGCCCGAGCCTTGCGGAGCGGGTGGCCCCGCGACGCAGGGCAGCGGCGCTCCCCGCCGACCTCGGGCCCGCGGGCACCCTTCTGCACCTGGTGCGTCCCTTTGCCGCGGGGATCGCGCGGTGGACCGGCCGCGACCCCGGCCGTTCGACAGCCCTGGCGCGCCGCCTGGCTCAGGCGGGCCGGCAGCCCGAGGTCGAGCGCTACCGCCTCGAGCAGGTGCTGTGGGCGGCGGCCGGGGGTGCCTGCGGAGTCGTGCTCGGAATCGCCGTTCTGGCGCGCCGCAGCGACGCTCCGCCGTTCGCCGCCATGGCCGTCGTCGCCGTGTCGGTGGGCCTCGCGCTGCTGCTGCACGATCGCCGTCTCAGCCAGGCCGTGCGGCAGCGAGCGCGTCGCATGTCCGAGCAGTTGCCCACGGTGGCCGAGCTCCTCGCCTTCGCGGTCGCTGCGGGGGAGACGCCTCTCGCGGCACTGGATCGCGTGTCGCGCACCGTCACCGGCGACCTGGCGGACGAGGTGGGCCTCATGGTGGCGCAGGTGCGTGGGGGAACGCCGTTCCTCGTGGCCTTGCGCTCCCTATCGGATCGGAGCCCCAGCCCCGCGGTCGCGCGCTTCGTCGATGGGCTCGCCGTCGCCACCGAACGTGGCACGCCCCTGTCCGAGGTCCTGCGGGCCCAGGCGGCCGATGCTCGAGCAGCGGGTCGCCGGGCCTTGCTGGAGAGCGCCGGGCGGAAAGAGGTGCTCATGCTCGTTCCCGTCGTGTTCTTCATCCTGCCGGTCATCGTCGTCATCGCGCTGTTTCCCGGCATCCACGGACTCACTCTCACGGTGCCCTGATGGACACGCCATCGGGCACGACATCCGACAACGCAAAGGAGATTCACCATGCGCTACGCGCACACCCTGCTCACCCGCTTCTTCGCCCGCCTCGAGTCCGATCGGGGCGACGTCCCCGGCTGGGTCCTCGTCGCCGTCATGACCGCGGGTCTGGTCACCGCGCTCTGGCTCGTCGCCGACGATGCGCTCACCAGCGTCTTCGACCGCGCGATCAACAGCGTCAGCGGACCGTGAAGCCGTCCCTCGGCGCGCGACTTCGCAGCGACCGGGGGAGCGCGGCGGTGGAGTTCGCGCTCGTCGCTCCCCTGGTCCTGCTCGTGGCCCTGGGCGTCCTGCAACTCGCCCTCGCGCTCCACGTGCGGTCGACCCTGACGGCGGCGGCCGCCGAGGGAGCGCGGGCCGGCGCCCTCGCCTACTCCAGCCCGTCCTTCGCCGAGAAGCGCACGCGCGCGATCCTCTCCGAGGCGCTGGGCGGGGGCACCGCCGCGAGCATCGAGGCGGATCGCACCGTGGTCGGCGGCGTCCCCGTCATGAGGGTGCGCATCACCGCTCGCCTGCCGCTCGTCGGCTTCATGGGTCCGACGGCGCTGTCCGTCGAGGGCCACGCCATGGTGGAGCGGACGTGATGCGCGACACGATGCGCCGGCTGTCCCTGCGGGCACGCGACGACTCCGGTGCGGCGGTCGTGGAGTTCGTCGTCCTCGTGGTACTCGCGCTCGTGCCGCTCGTCTACGTCGTGCTCGCGGCCATGGAGGTCCAGTCGGCGGCGTACGCCGTGACGCAGGGTGCGCGCGAGGCAGGGCGTGCCTTCGCCCAGGCCGACCACCCCGCCCAGGCCATGGACGATGCTCGCACCGCCGCGCGCCTCGCCCTGGCGGACCAGGGATTCCCCTCCCAGGCCGACTCGCTGCGCATCGACTGCTCGGGCCCCTGCCTTGCGCCTGGCTCCGCGGTCACCGTGCGGCTCGGCCTGCGCGTCCCCCTGCCCTTCGTCCCCGAGTTCCTCACGTCGACGAGCCCGGGCGCTGTCCCCGTCAGCGCCGAGCACGTGGTCCCGATCGATGAGTACCGCAGTTCCCCCTGACTCCGTGCCCCCTGAGCCCCTGCCCCCTGAGCCTCTGCCCCCTGAGCCCCTGCCCTCCCACGAACGTCACCTCCCAGGAAGGAGACACCCATGAGGATTCTGCGTGGCGCCCGCGATGATCGCGGCAGCGTGCTCATCCTCAGC
>CAIVWG010000187.1 GCA_903909555.1 uncultured bacterium
CTGCTGGAGTCCCTCGACGTGACCACGGTGGCCCAGCCCCTCGCCGAGATGGGGCGGGTCGCTGCGGACCTGCTCACCGATCGCATCGCGCAGCCCGGCTGCGAGTCGACGTACCGCCGCGTCGAGACGCGCGTGGTGGCACGCGGAAGCTCCGGCCCCCGCCACTGAACGCCTCTGGAACACCTGTCTGGGGGTCCTGGTGCCGATCGCGGCGGTGTGCTGAGATCGAGCGATGCCGACCAGCCCGCCTCCCTCCACGGTGAGGCAGCCGCTTCGTGTGCTTTACGTAGAGGATGACCCGGCCCTGCGCGGCATCCTCACCGCGATCCTGGGGAGTCGGCAGGATCTCGCCGTGGTCGGCACGGCGGGCTCCCCGGCGGAGGCCTTGGCCGTCGCCGAGGTCCTGGACTTCGATGTCGCCCTGCTCGACCTGGCCCTGGGCAACGCGGACATGTCCGGACTCGAGCTCGGCATCACCCTGCGGGAGAGACGGCCCGCCGTCGGCGTGGTGATCCTGTCGCAGTACCAGGTGCCGGCGTTTCTCACTCGATTCGACGATGAGCAGCGCCACGGCTGGTCCTTCATCCTCAAGCGCGCCGACCTCCACCCCAACTACCTCAGCGACGTGCTGCACTCCACGGCCCGAGGGCTCAACGTGGTGGATCCCGCCATGGTGAAGCGACACATGGGGGAGCGGCATTCGGCTCTCTCGCAGCTCACTCCGCGTCAACTCGACATCATGGCCCTCGCATCCGAAGGTCTTGACGCTCCCACGATTGGCGGGCGACTGGACCTCACCCCCGGGGTGGTACGACAAGAGCTCTCCCGCACCTACCAGGTGTTGGTGCCGGATCCGCCTCAGGGCGCGGATCTGCGCACGATCGCGGTACTTCGCTATCTTCGGGAGATGCGAGACTTCGAGCCTCCGAGTGCGTGAAGCGCGGTGATCCCGGCGACTCGTAGTGAACCACCTGGGGGCCGATGCTCCCGGGCCGGAAGCGGCGTCCTGCGTTTCGCGCTCGGGCCCTGGCCCTTCTTCCCGTGGGTTTTCCTTGCCATCGGTTTCATCTTCTGGTTCCTGCAGAACATGCAGGTCTCCCTCATGGGGCAGTACGACAGTTGTCACTTCGCCTGCGTGGAGATCCCCACGCAGTTCGCCCCGGCGATCATCGGGCAATACGGCGACGAGGGCCTGCGCCCGTTCGATCCGGTGATCGTCGTAGGTAATGCGCTCGTGACCACGCTCAGCATCGTGCTCATCCTCTGGACGGCTAGTCGACTCCTGCCGACGGACGACGAGGGGTGTCCGTCACGCGGGCCCTATCTGCTCGTGCTCCTGTGTGCCTCGGTCGTGGGCGGCGTCCTGCGCATCTACGCCCTCTCACCCGTGCTCGACGCGTCTCCTTGGCTTCTCGCTCAGGGCATCGTGCCGAACACCCTGCGAATGTTCCTCAGCATCACCATCGTGCAGTCCATCAGTGGCATGCTCACCCTGCGCTATGCCCGGCAGGCGGCCGTGGCCACCACGGCGCTCCTGGTGGTCGTGGAGCAGCAGCAACTCGTCGTCGAGTCCGATGAACGAGCGCGTCGCAGTATCGCGGAGTTCCTCCACGACCGCGTGCAGGCCGACCTCCTCGTCGTGGCGCTGCATCTGCGTGCCGTGGCCCTTGAGGCGGAGCCGTCGGTGGCTGAACGACTCGATCACGCGATCGGGGAGATCGAGCGCATCCGCTCGAGCGAAGTACGTTCAGCCAGCCGACGGCTCAGCCCCGCCTTCGGGTCCGTGGGTCTCGACACGGCACTGGAGGACCTCGCGGACTCCTGGGAGACGGTCATGCCCGTCTCCATCTCCTTCGACGAGGCCTCGGGGGCCCTCCTCCTGTCGGGGCGTGCTTCCCCGGATCTGCGGGTCGCGGTCTACCGCATCGTCGAACAGGCCCTTCTCAATGCGGCTTCACACGGGGCAGCGACTCGTGCGGACGTCGCACTGAGGGTTCCGAAGCCGGGGCATCTGCTGCTCACAGTCACGGACGACGGGCGTGGGCTGCCGAGCGGCATGATCCAGCGGGGCGCCGGCACGGCGATCATGGATGCCTGGTGTTCCGTGGCCCACGGCACATGGTCATGGAGTCCGGCGGCGCCCGGCGTGCGCTTGCAGGCAACCTTCGACTTCTAGTGGGACCCGGGCATGCTCGTGTGGGAGTGACGCGTCCTCGACACATGTGTCTCGATGCTCGCGTCCTGTGTCTTTCCCGTGCGCACACGTGTCTCCCGCACGGACACGTGTCCCTTGCGTGGGCACACGTGTATCCTCTCGATTCCCAACCTGGCACCGCGTGCCTAGCGTTTCCATGGCCGGCGGACGATCGCCGTGCTCGTCATCGCATATCGGAGGTCAGATGAAGCCCGTTCGATCGATTCTCACTCGAGGAGTGGCGCTCACGTCCGCCGCCGCGCTGGCCTGGGGGGCTGGCCTGGCCGTCGCGGGCGTGGCGCCGGCACCGCTGGGCCCGCAGCCGCGGACTGAGTGCCCCACGATCCCGTGGAAGCCGCTTGAGGTGGCGCATGAGGTTATCGACATCGGCCCTGTGCAGGAGGACCCCAGGAACGCTGTCAACACCTACAAGTCGGGCGGTGACAATGAGATCTCCGATGACCTGTGGCCGGACTACGTGCCGCCGGAGCCCTGGGTGAAGAACTCCACCCGCAACCTGCAGTTCCAGATGTCGCAGTTTATCGCGTCGCCGGGTGCTGCGATCTGCGAGACTGTTTATGATACGACGTC
>CAIVWG010000188.1 GCA_903909555.1 uncultured bacterium
CGGATCCCCCCGACCTGTCGGCGGTCGTCACCGACCTTCATGCCGTCAACGTCACGCTGACGGAGCACGGATTCGGACCGCAGTTGCTGTGCACCCTCGTTCCGTTCCGAGGCCAGGGAAGCCTCGTGGCCCTGGTGTACCTGTACAAGCGCGGCTCGTTCTATCCCTTCGCTCCGGTGGAGGCCGAACGCCGGGACTCGGTGATGGAGTTGCAGGTCCGGGATGCCCTTCGGGGCGAGATCCCCTGGGAAGAGGACCTGTCGCGATGGTTCCCCGTCTGGGGCGCGCCCGGGACCGTGTAGGGGCCGCCGCCCATCCCGGTTGCATCGCACCTCGCGCGGCTGACACCGTGGCGGCATGGGTCGCATCGGGGACAGGGGAGCGCGACTGCGAATCGTGCTCGTCGCCCTCGCGATGTCCCTGGTGATCCCGCTCGGCAGCGTGGCGTCGGCCCACGCGGCCGAGGATCGCGCCCAGCTCCGGGCCATGATCTCCGATGCCCGCGGGGACCTGCAGGCGACCGCAGCGGAACTCACGGGCCTCACCAAGGAGGACCGGCGCTTCGTCCGCGTGCAACTCGATCGCCTGCGGGCGGACGCGAGCGATGCCTCCGCCGCCTTGAGCGCCGCGCGCGGCCAGGCTGCGCTGACCCGGGTGGCGACACAGGTGAAGCGGCTGTCCTCGAGGTCACGCTCGCTTCTCGAGAGCACGAGGATCGCCGTCATAGCGCTCCGCGATCTCGCGCAGACCCGCGAGAGGGCGGTGTCCCTCCTCGCGTCCTGGATCGATGGAGCGCTGCCGACGGCCTCCTACCGCCGCCAATCGAGCAACTGGGCGCTCGCGGGCGCTCACGCCACCCGCGACCACGCACGGGCCATGGCGGCCATCCGTCGACTCGCTCCGCCCCCCACGCCCACCGCCACGGCTGCTCTGCGCAGCGCGCAGGCCGGCCGCGCGCCGGCGCCCGTTCCCGGACTCACGCCGATTCCCGGCGGGTGTGCCCTGCCGGACGCGGATCCCGCCGCCTACCTGGGCACGGCGGGCGAGCCGGGACTGCACCTGTGGACCTCCGAGGCGCAGGTGGCCGCGACACGCGCGCGTCTGGCCGACCCGTCACCAGCGCTGGCCGCGGCCCAGAAGCGGGTCGTGACGCTGGCGTCGGAGTTGGCGCGGCAGCCCGTCGACCCTGCCTCTGGCGGGGAACTCAGCACGCGCGCCCTGCGCATCGGCTATGCCTGGCTCTCCACGCAGCGTCCGGAGTTCTCGGCGGCGATGGCCGCCGACATTGCTGCCGTCACCTCGTCGCTGACCCCCGTCGAGGACCTGCCCGATGAGGCGAAGATCGCTCTGGCCACGGCGACGAACGTGGATTGGCTCGCGCCCGGCGCCCAGGGCGATCTCGCCCGAAGGCTCGCCGAGGCCCGTGAGGTGATCCTCGTGCGATCCCTGGGACAGATCTCGTGCGGCATGGCGCTGAAGGTCGACGCCTTGGAGTGGTACCTCAACAAGGCGGTCGTGGTCGCGGGCTCCACCGTCACGGCCGCGCTGTCCTTGGCGGCTGACCACCCAGCGGCCGCGGCCGCCCTGGTCTCCGCCGCCGTGCGCATGGGGCAGTCCGGCTTCGCCGCCCTCGCGGCCGACGGCGGAACGCCCGAGGGCCCGACCTACTGGAACTTCCAGACGGTGCCGGTAGCCGGGATGCTGTCGTCCCTGGACTCGGTGCTCGCGGGGGCCGCGCTCCCCGGCGTTCCCGACTTCCGTGCGTCCGGCGTCTTCGCATTCGAGACGCCGTCGGTCGCAGGGCAGGTCACGCGGTACTCCGATACGGATACCGGCGAACTGCGATGCACTCTTCCATCGTGGATCGCCGGGAAGTGGGGTGGCGCCGAAGCCACCGCGGTGGCCCTGGCCGGCCGGATTCGCCTCGGGGTCGAGTTGCTGTGGTGGCCGGAGAAGGAGACGCAGCCTCCTTCCCAGCGGTCCCGCGTCTTCCCGTCCACGGGCCTGGCGGTCGTGCACGCCGGCGACGTGACGGCGTGGCTCAAGGGTCAGGCGCCCCTCAATGCCCACACCCAACTCGATGCCGGGACCGTGGGGCTGTCGGTGGGGGACGTCGAGTTCACGATGGATCCCGGCTACGGGCCGAAGATCGACTACCCCGGCTACACGGACAACGCTCCCGACGGTCGCCGCTGGACGTATCCGCAGACACAGCCGCATTGGCACAGCACGCTGCGCGCCGGATCAGGGCTCGGGCAGGTGGTGGGGGCGACCGCGCCCGTCACGGGAGGAACGACATCGGCGTCCGTCGACTTGGCCTCGGCCCTGTCGGGAGTCACCCGCGCCGCGCGCACCCTGGAGGTGACCTCGCAGGGCCTCACGGTCAAGGACGTCGTGACGTCGCGCGGCAGCCAGTCCTTCGCATGGGGCTGGATGACCGACGCGAAGGTCACCGTCACCCCGACAAGCGCGTACCTCTCCAAGGGCGGTCGCACGGTGACGATCCGGTGGAGCGGCCTGCCCGCGGGCTCGAGCGTGAAACTCGTCGAGGTCCCCGCCGACCTCCGCTACCTCACCGGCTCCGAGACGGTGCTGCTCGCGGTGTCCATCCCGCCGACGAAGGGGCTCGAGATCACCGCTCACGTCACCTGGTCGTGAGTCGCGTCGCGACCGAGCGAGCGGCGCGGCGTCGCTCCTCAGTCCTTCGCGCCCACGCCCGGCAGGGCGAGCATCCGGTCCAGTGCGACCCGGGCCCAGTGGGCGGTCTCCTCGTCCACGGTGATGCGGTTCACGACGCGGCCCTCGACGAGGCTCTCCAGAGCCCACACCAGGTGCGGCAGGTCGATGCGATTCATGGTGGAGCAGAAGCAGACGTCCCGGTCGAGGAAGACGACCGTCTTGTCCGGGTGGCGCAGGGCGAGCCGGCGCACGAGGTTCAATTCGGTCCCCACGGCCCACGCGCTCCCCGGGGGAGCATCGGCGATCGCCTTGATGATGAACTCGGTGGAGCCGACCAGGTCGGCCTTCTCCACGACGTCGTACTGGCACTCAGGGTGGACGAGCACGGTGACGCCGGGGACGCGCTCGCGTACGTCGTCGACGCTCTTCGCGGTGAATCGCCCGTGCACCGAGCAGTGACCGCGCCACAGCACGACCTTCGCGGCGCGCAGCTGATCGGCGGTGAGCGTCGGGCGATGGGGATCCCATACGACGCAGTCGTCGAGGGAGAGGCCGAGATCACGCACCGCGGTGTTGCGGCCGAGGTGCTGATCGGGAAGGAAGAGGACGCGATCCCCGCGCTCGAAGGCCCATTCGAGGGACCTGCGCGCGTTGCTCGACGTGCAGATGGCCCCGTGGTGGCGACCCGTGAACGCCTTGATGTCGGCCGCGGAGTTCATGTACGTGATGGGAATCGTCGACGAGTCCAGACCCGCGGCGCTGAAGGCCGCCCACGCGTCCTCGACCTGGTGAAGCGCGGCCATGTCGGCCATCGAGCACCCTGCGGCGAGGTCCGGCAAGACCACCTGCTGATGGTCGGCGGTGAGGATGTCGGCGCTCTCCGCCATGAAGTGGACCCCGCAGAACACGATGAATTCCGCCTCGGGGTGCGCCGCGGCCTGCTGGGACAGCTTGAACGAGTCCCCGGTGGTGTCCGCGAACTGGATGACCTCGTCGCGCTGGTAGTGGTGCCCGAGGATGTACACCCGGTCCCCGAGTGCAGCCTTCGCGGCCGCGGCCCTCTCCACCAGTCCGGGGTCGGAGGCCGGGGGCAGCGCCCCGGGGCACTCCACGCC
The DNA here is from genome assembly GCA_903909555.1 of uncultured bacterium. Lineage (GTDB taxonomy): Bacteria > Actinomycetota > Actinomycetes > S36-B12 > S36-B12 > Mxb001. The sequence goes on from CAIVWG010000188.1 coordinate 3,795, forward strand.
GCGCTCGCTCTCCGGGTCGGCGCCGTGGCCGAGGAGCAGCAGGGCCAGGGGCGTGGGGGCGGGCTCGGTGAACGCCATGCCACCAGTGTCCCAGCCTCGCGGGAGCGCCGCCTGCCAAGGGCGCTCGCCGCCACCGGCCCGCCCGCTGGCTGCCCTCGGGCCCGTGTGCCATGCTGGAATTCCGCTCGGTCGGGAATGACGCCCGAGCGCGGCACGTTGGGATCGGACAGCAGGGGTGAGCCACACCCCATCCACGAGGAGGCAGACATGACCGCGGAGACGACGACGGGCGACGGAGTGGTCCTCACCGACACCGCGGCCTCCAAGGTGAAGGCCCTGCTCGACGCCGAGGGTCGCGAGGACCTGACGCTGCGCATCGCCGTTCAGCCCGGAGGCTGCTCGGGTCTGCGCTACCAGCTCTTCTTCGACGATCGGTCCCTCGATGGCGACATCGTGAAGGATTTCGACGGTGTGGGTGTCGTCACCGATCGCATGAGCGCCCCCTACCTCATGGGCGCCACCATCGACTTCGTGGACACCATCGAGAAGCAGGGGTTCACGATCGACAACCCCAACGCCACCGGCTCCTGCGCCTGCGGCGACTCGTTCCACTAGCCGCACCGGTTACCACCGTCTCGCGTACTCCTGCCGCGACCGCCCGCGGGACGTATAGGGTTTGCGCGTGCCAGTCATCGTGACCGGGTCCATCGCGACCGATCACCTCATGACGTTCCCGGGACGTTTCCGGGACTCCATCGTCACCGACAAGCTCGACCACATCTCCCTGTCCTTCCTCGTGGACTCGCTGGAGATCCGCCGCGGCGGAGTCGCGGCCAACATCGCGTTCGGCATGGGCTGCCTGGGACTGCGGCCCGTCCTCGTGGGGGCCGTCGGCCCTGACTTCGCCGACTACCGGTCCTGGCTGGAGCGCCACGGGGTCGACACCGACTCCGTGCGCGTGTCCGACGTGCACCACACCGCGCGATTCGTCTGCACGACCGACGACGAGGCCAACCAGCTCGCGTCGTTCTACCCGGGTGCCATGAGCGAGGCGCGCGAGATCGAGCTCGCCCCGGTCGTCCACCGCGTCGGTTCCGCGGACCTCGTCATCATCGGCCCCAACGACCCGGAGGGGATGATCCGTCACACCGACGAGTGCCGGGAGCGCGGCTACCCCTTCGCCGCCGACCCCTCGCAGCAACTCGCCCGCATGGGCGGGGAGGAGATCCGCCTCCTCGTCGACGGGGCCGCCTACCTCTTCACGAACGAGTACGAGGCGGCGCTCACCGAGCAGAAGACCGGATGGACGTCCGACGAGATCCTCGAGCGGGTGGGCTGCCGGGTGACGACCCTGGGACCCCGGGGAGCGCGGGTGGAGCGCAAGGGCGACACACCGGTTCTCGTCGGCTGTCCCCAGGAGGACGTCAAGGCGGACCCCACCGGTGTCGGGGATGCCTTCCGAGCCGGGTACGTCGCCGGTCTCGCGTGGGGGCTCTCGGACGAGAGATGCGCCCAGGTGGGATCCCTGCTCGCGACGTACGTCATCGAGACCGTCGGCACGCAGGAGTACGACCTCGGGCGCCAGCGCTTCCTCGATCGCCTCGTGTCCGCCTACGGCGACGGGGCCGCCGAGGACATCTCGCCGCACCTGGCCTGCCCACTGCCGTGACCCGGCGTCCCCGGCCGGTGCCCCCCTGCGCCTGGGAACTTCCCGACCCCGCCCGCGCCCCGGCGGGGCAGGACCTGCTCGGGGTCGGGGCCGACCTCGCGCCCGGCACCCTCGTCGAGGCGTACTCCCGCGGGCTGTTCCCCATGGAGGTCGACGACGACGCGACCCTGGGATGGTGGTCCCCCGACCCGCGCGGCGTGCTTCCGCTCGACGGGCTTCGCGTGAGTCGGTCCCTGCGCCGATCGCTTCGCCGCTACTCGGTCACCGTCGACGAGGCGTTCGACGCGGTGATGGACGGCTGCGCCGAGGGTCGGCCGGACGCGTGGATCACCGCGCAGTTCCGGGCGGCGTACGGCGAACTGCACCGCCTGGGGTGGGCCCATTCGTTCGAGGTCTGGGACAACAGCGGGGACCTGGTGGGCGGCCTGTACGGCGTGGAGATCGGAGGCATGTTCGCGGGCGAGTCGATGTTCCACCGCGCGCGCGATGCGTCCAAGGTCGCGCTGGTCCACGCCGTCGACGCTCTCGGAGGGTCGCAGGGAGCAGCCGAGGGGCGGATCCTCGACGTGCAGTGGCGCACGTCGCACCTGGCGAGCCTCGGCGTCATCGACATCCCTCGCGGTGAGTACCTCGCCCGACTCCAGCGTGCTCGCACGCTCGCCCCGCGGCTCATCGCGATCTCCCGCGCGACCCCGGATCAGGCAGAGGGGCGCTGAGGCGTCAGGGCACGCGGACGAAGTACGTGACCGCGCCGTCGCTCTCCGGCTCGGAGCCGAGGAACTCGACGCGCTTCATCTCGCACCATGCCGGGATGTCCGAGGCGGCGCCCGGATCGGTGCACACCACCGCGATCACCGTGCCGCTCGCCGCGTCACGGGCGGCACGGGCCACGGACACGACGGGCATGGGACAGCGGTGCCCGCGCTCATTGAGCCGGATGTCAGCCTTCACGCCGGCCCTCCTTCGATGATGTCCGGTCGAGTTCCACGGCTCCGATGAGCGCGCGCGCATCCGCGACGACTCCTGGCAGGGTAGCGAGTAAGCCGTCCACCGTCTCGTCGCTCACCCCCCAGGGAAGGGACACGCGCACATTGCCCTGGGTGAGCACCCCCATGGCCGCCAGGACATGGCTGGGCCGCCGGGTGTCGGCCACGCAGGAGGAACCGCTCGAGATGGCGTATCCCGAGCGGTCGAGCCCGAGCACCAGCGTCTCGCCGTCGACGTACAGGCAGGAGAACGCCGTGAGGTAGGGCAGGCGCTCGACGGGATCCCCGAGCAGGGCCACGTCCGTCACCGACACCGCAACATCGGCGCGAATCCGGTCGGTGAGCTGTCGTGCCCGGGGCGCGTCGGAGGACCGCGCGCCCTCGGCCCACTCCAGGCCCCGCGCCGCGGCGACGGCGAGGGGGATGCTCACCGGTCCCGGGTCCCCGATCCCCGGGCTGCCGCCCTCCGCCCCCTCCGTCCCGCGCCAGCGCATCCCCGGGCGCACTGCCAGGGCGCCGAAGCCCGAGGGTCCGCCCCAGGTGCTCGCCTGGGTCACCAGGAGGTCCCAGGCCTCCGGAGGGTCGGTGCGCCCCACGGTCATCGTCGCGTCGACGAGGAGGGGCACGCCCGCGTCGCGGGCAGCCGCGGCCGCGGCCGTCGGCTGGAGAGTGCCCACCTCGTGGTTGGCCGCCTGGAGGCAGGCCAGGGAGGCGCCCGTGAGGGCGGCTGCCCATGCCTCGAGGTCGACGCGCCCCTGCCGGTCCACGCCGACGGTGCGGACCTCCCCGCCGCGTGCCTCGTGGGCGTCTGCGGCCCGGAGCACCGCGCTGTGCTCGACGGCGGATACCACGAGGGGGCCGGGGCGTCCCGCGAGCGCCCCCTCGACTGCCTGGCGGAGTGCGACCGAGGCGCCGCCGGTGAAAGCCACGTCGGCCGGACGGGCTCCCAGGACTGTCGCGACCGCCTCGCGAGCCGCGTCGAGGAGCAGCGCCGACTGGCGCGCCTCGCGATAGAGGCGTCGCGGGTCGGCCCAGCCGGCGTCGGCGGCGGCGGCGAGCGCCTCGCGGGCGGCGGGGTTGAGCGGCTGCCCCGATGCGGCGTCCAGGAAGCCGGGGGGCGCGGCGACCTGCATGCCGTGACGTTACCCGGCGACCACTCCCGGCCGCCCCGGGACTGGTGCGCTAATGTCGCCAGCGTGGGAGGGAGAGGTGTCCGCCGCGGCGGTCTCATGGTGCTGGCCCTGGCCGCCGGCGCCCTCGTGCTGTCGGGCTGCACGGCCAACGAGGCCTTCTTCTTCGACCTCCCCGACCCGGCCACGGCCGAGGGTCCGATCATCAAGAACCTCTGGGACGGGTCCTGGATCGCGGCGTGGGCCGTGGGCATCGTCACCTGGGGCCTCATGCTGTGGGCGGCGTTCGCCTACCGGCGCCGCAAGGCCAACGACGTTCCCGAGCAGACGAAGTACAACATCCCCCTCGAGGTGATGTACACCGTCGTGCCGCTCATCATGATCCTCGGCCTCTTCTTCTTCACCGCGCGCGACCAGACGGCGCTGCTCACCGTGGAGAACGACCAGGACCAGACCGTCAACGTCGTGGGCTTCCGCTGGAGCTGGGCCTTCAACTACCTCGATGAGGACGTGTACGCCGTCGGCAGCCCCGACGTGCTCCCGGTCCTCGTCCTGCCCGTCGACGAGAAGGTGAAGTTCGAGCTCACCTCGCCGGACGTCATCCACTCCTTCTGGGTGCCCGACTGGCTGTTCAAGATGGACGTGATCCCGGGCAAGGTCAACACCTTCGAGATCACCCCCAACAAACTCGGGACTTTCGTGGGCCGCTGCGCTGAGTTGTGCGGCACTGACCATGCCCGCATGCTGTTCACCGTGAAGATCGTGTCCCGCGAGGAGTTCGACGCCTACATCGAGGGGCTTCGGGCGGTCGGCCAGACGGGCATGCTCGAGAGCGAGCGCGTCAGCTACGAGGGCGAGCGCCCCTCGGAGAGGATCGTCCTGTGACCATTCTGAACGACCCCCCCGCCGTCACCACGACGACCGAGGCGCCGCCGGTCTCACCGAAGCAGGTGCGCCGCAGCCACATGGGCCGCACCGTCGTGAAGTGGGTCACGTCGACCGACCACAAGACGATCGGCTACCTCTACCTCATCCAGTCGTTCGTCTTCTTCGTCATCGCCGGGGCGATGGCCCTCGTCATCAGGGCCGAGCTCGCCGAGCCGGGGCTGCAGTTCGTGTCGCTCGAGCAGTACAACCAGCTCTTCACGATGCACGGCACGATCATGCTGTTCCTCTTCGCCACCCCCCTGTTCGTGGGCTTCGGCAACGTCATCATGCCCCTCCAGATCGGGGCCCCGGACGTCGCGTTCCCACGCCTCAACATGCTGGGCTTCTGGCTGTTCTTCTTCGGCGGCTTCACGGTGTGCCTGAGCTTCTTCACCCCGGGCGGGGCGGCGTCGTTCGGGTGGTTCGCCTACCAGCCCCTGAGCAACGGCATCTACTCCCCGGAGGTGGGCGCTGATCTGTGGCTGCTGGGCCTCGCGCTCGGCGGCCTCGGCACGATCCTCGGCGGCGTCAACTTCATCACCACGATCTTCTGCATGCGCTGCCCCGGCATGACGATGTTCCGGATGCCGATCTTCACCTGGACCGTCCTCATCACGAGCGTGCTGGTCCTCATCGCCTTCCCGATCCTCGCCGCGGCCCTCGTCGTCGCCTTCATCGACCGGGCCTTCGGCACGGTGGTCTTCGACGCGGGGAACGGCGGCGCGATCCTGTGGCAGCACCTGTTCTGGTTCTTCGGCCACCCCGAGGTCTACATCCTCGCGCTGCCCTTCTTCGGGATCGCCAGCGAGATCATCCCGGTCTTCTCCCGCAAGCCCATCTTCGGCTACAAGGGGCTGGTGCTGGCGACGATGGCCATCGGCGCGCTGTCCGTGGCCGTGTGGGCGCACCACATGTACGTCACCGGGTCGGTCTACCTGCCGTTCTTCGCCCTCATGACCATGCTCATCGCCGTCCCGACAGGGGTGAAGTTCTTCAACTGGATCGGCACCATGTGGCGCGGGTCCGTGTCCTTCGAGACCCCGATGCTGTGGGTCATGGGCTTCATGGTGACCTTCCTCTTCGGCGGCCTCACCGGGATCATCCTCTCCGCCCCGCCGCTGGACTTCCACGTGTCCGACAGCTACTTCGTGGTCGCGCACTTCCACTACACCGTCTTCGGCACGATCGTGTTCCTGTGGTTCGCCGGGCTGTACTTCTGGTGGCCCAAGATGACTGGCAAGATGCTCAACGAGAAGCTCGGCCACGTCCACTTCTGGTTGGTCTTCATCGGCTTCCAGACGACGTTCCTCGTCCAGCACTGGCTCGGCGTCCAGGGCATGCCCCGGCGTTACGGCGACTACCTCGCGAGCGACGGCTTCACGACGCTCAACACCGTGTCGACCATCGGCTCGTTCATCGTGGGCTTCTCCACGATGGTCTTCGTCTGGAACGTCCTGTGGACGTGGAAGAACGCCCCCAAGGTGACCGTGGACGACCCCTGGGGCTGGGGTGGGTCGCTGGAGTGGGCGACGTCGTGTCCCCCGCCGCGGCACAACTTCACGTCACTGCCCCGGATCCGCTCCGAGCGGCCGGCCTTCGACCTGCACCATCCCGAACTCGCCGAGCAGGCGCAGCCGCAGGCCAAGCCCGTGGCGGCGTCGGCCTCCGCCGGGAGCTCCTCGTGAAGGTCGAGGGCCTGCTCTTCGCCGCGGGAGCGCTCTTCTACGTGGTCGTGGCGGCCGTCTACTGGTTCCTCAGCCGGGACGAGATCGGCACCACGGGTCTGGTCATGACCGGAGCCCTCGCCTTCCTCGTGGCCTTCTACGTCCTCTACACCTCGCGCCGGGTCTATCCCCGTCCCGAGGACCGCGACGACGCCAGGATCGACGAGGCGGACCCGGAGTACGGCTTCTACAGCCCTCATAGCTGGTGGCCCCTGCCCGTCGGCTTCGCCGCGATGCTCATTGCCCTGGGGCTGATCTTCGCGGTCTGGCTGGTGCTGTTCGGGGTCCTCGTGCTCCTCTTCGGCATCGTCGGCTGGCTCTTCGAGTACTACCGCGGCGCCTTCGCGAGGTAACTTCCGTCCCACCCTTGTTATCCTGTGGTCATGCGACCCGGACCCTTCCTCGCCGCATGTGCGGGTGCCGTTGCCCTCCTCACGGCCTGCCAGCCGACGCTCACCCTCACGTCGGCAGCCCTGCCGGACGCCTCGGCCGCGGTGATCACGACCCCCGGCCTCGTCACCCAGGACGCCCCCATCGACCAGCCCATCGTCGTCGAGGTCGAGGACGGCCGACTGCTCGACGTCGCCGTGACCCACGACGGCAAGACCGTGGAGGGGGAGTTCTCGGCCGACGGGCGGGCCTGGCGCTCGACCGCCAAGGAGTTCACGTTCAGCACGACGTACGACATCGAGGCCAGCGCCGTCGACTCGCGGGGCAACACCACGAGCATGGACGGGCAGATGACCACGCTGACGCCCGATGCCCTCGTCAAGCCCACCTTCGACATGACCTACGGCACGGAGTGGGGCGTCGGCATGCCGATCATCGTCAACTTCGACGAGCCGATCAAGGACAAGGCCGTGGCCGAGGAGCGCATGGTCGTGCGCACGTCGACTCCGGTCGAAGGCGCGTGGTACTGGGTGAGCAACACCGAGGCGATCTACCGGCCCAAGTACTACTGGCCCGGCAACACCGACATCGAGGTTGACATCGATCTCAAGGGGGTCGAGGTCGCGCCTGGCGTCTACGGCAAGGACAACGCCAAGCAGCGGTTCCGCACGTACGATGCCGTCGTCCTCAAGGCGGATGCCCAGGACCTCATGCTCGACGTATGGCGGAACGACAAACTCATCAACTCCATCCCTGTCACCATGGGCATGGAGGGCTACGAGACGCTGTCCGGGACGAAACTCATCATCTCCCAGGAGCGCACGCGCATCATGGACAACGCGACGGCGGGGGTGTCCGAGGACGATCCCGAGCACTACCGGGTCGAGGTCGACTACGCCATGCGTCTCACCTGGCACGGGGAGTTCCTCCACGCCTCGCCGTGGGCAGCCGGGGCCTGGGGCAACAGCCGGATCAGCCACGGCTGCACCTCGATGAGCACGGAGAACGCCGCCTGGCTGTTCGACATCACCCACATCGGCGACCCGGTCGAGATCACCGGGACGCCCCTCGTCCAGAACCCCGGCAACGGCATCACCGTGTGGAACATCTCCTGGAAGGACTGGGTCAAGGAGTCCGCCCTCGGGGAGCGGATGACCGAGCCGCTGCTCAAGAACGCCTGACGAGCCCCGCGTGGACCTGGACACCCTGGCGAGCTCCAAGTACCTCTCGCTCACGACCTACCGTCGCGACGGGACCCCCGTGGCCACCCCCGTGTGGCTGGTTCGCGACGGCGACTCGCTGCGCGTCATCACTCAGGCCGACTCCGGCAAGGCGAAGCGCCTTCGCAACGACGATCGCGTGCTCCTCGCTCCGTGCGATGCGCGCGGACGCCTCCGCGGTGACGCCGTGCCCGGCACTGCGTCACTGGAGGATCCCGCCACCACGCAGGTGACCGCGAACATGATCGAGAAGCGCTACGGCATTCTCGGCCGCGTGCTCATGTGGCGACAGCGTCGCGCGGCAGCAAAGCCCGGGGCCGCGGGTCCGGTAGGCATCCGCATCCGCGTGGGGGAGCGCGACCTCCCCTAGCAGCGCCCGCGGTCGTGGATCGGCCGCAGCGGTCCGACCATCTGAGCCGGCGTTCCGATCGGGTTGGCGTGGATGGTGAAGTCCACCTGAGCGGGCGTCCACGGCCCGGAGAGCAGGTCGATGAGCGCGGGTCCGCGGGTCATCCAACTGGGACCCATGCGCGAGTCCACGACGATCTCGGAGTCCACGGGGGCGTGCATCCCCGCAAACCACAGCAGGGCGAGGTCGCCCTGCCCGAAGAACGGCTCGTACGCCGCCCGGGTGGCCTTCGTGTGGGCCAGGGCCGGAATGCATCTGGCTCCCACCCGCAGACCGTGCCGGTAGGTCGCCACCTGCGCGGTGGTCGCTGACGTGAAGCGCAGGAGTGCCGGCGCGTCGGACACCTCCGGTGGCGGGTTGATCCACCGGATTCCCACGCGTGCCTGCAGGCCCGCCAGCGGGGTCAGCACCGCGGAGGACTCCACGAGCAGGACGGGCACCGGGTTCGTGGCAGCGCCGTCCACGAGGCGTGCGCGCAGGTAGAGCCCGCTGATCTGGGCGAGGTCGTCCCATCGGCCGCCGGCGACCGGCAGGGTCCCTGAGCGGGTCAGCAGGCCGGCACCATCCCACAGGCCGTACACGGTGCGCGAGGAGTCCGCGGGGAGGCGTACGGCGGCACCCGAGGGATGGAATTGCCGGCAGGTGGTGACCCCCCAGCCCTCGACGAGGGTCCGGCCCTCGACGGCGCACATGGTCGTGGGCGGGGGGACATCGCCGGCCACCGTGGCCTGAGCAGCGGGGGAAAGTGCCGTCCCGAGTCCGACGACGGCGACGAGGGCGGCCAGCAGGGGGACGGGGGAGCGCATGGTGCGAATGTAGCGGTTTCGCGGGAAACCGCTGTGGACACGCGCCTACTGGCCCACAATGCGCGCAAGCGTCCCCGGAGCCTGCCGCTGGCCCGGGGCAGAGAGGGAAGGGGCCCTCATGGACGCAGGAAGAGAGTCGTCGGGTCAGGAGCGCATCGTCGCGCTGGAGGCGCAGGTCATTGCTCTGCTGGCCAGGGTTGCCGATCTGGAGGCCGGGAGCGTTCGGGACGCCCCGGCGGGGGTCGGCTCTGCGGTAACCGGTGCGGGTCACGGCGGCTCCGGGCTCGGACGCCGTGCCCTTCTGGTGGGAGCCGTCGGAGCCGCCGCGGGTGGCCTGCTCACTGCGCGCCCAGCCGCCGCTGCGAATGGCGACCCGGTCATCGCCGGTTCCACGACGACGGCCACCCAAACGACGGAACTGCGGGGTCCGCTCTCGGTCGTCGGCGGTTCGCAGTGGGCGATCCGGGGGTGGTGCGAGGCAACGGACGGTGCCGGGGTCTTCGGCTTCGCGATTGCCGCGAGCGGTCGCGGAGTCCAGGGCTTCGCGCCCGCGGGGGGCGTTGACGGCTACGCGACTTCGTCGAGCGCCGGGGCCTTTGGGGTCGCAGGGACCGCCATGTCACCGAGCGGCCAGACGGTCGGTGTCAAGGGAGAGTCTAAGAGTTCGCTGGGCGTCGGGGTCCACGCTGTCGCGTCGGCGACGAGCGGTGAGACCTACGGGCTGATCGCGGAGGCGCCAGGCAACGGCGGCGTCGCTGTGTACGCCCACGCCGCTGGCTCTGCGGGGCCGAACCTGGGGGTGTGGGGGGACTGTGACAGTTCCACCGGAGTGGGGGTTCGGGGCGCGGTGAGCGCGCAGACCGGGGTCACGACCGGGGTCGAGGGCACGTCGCAAAGCGACTCCGGCACGGGGGTGAAGGGCCAGGCGCTGGCCGCGACGGGGACGACGTACGGGGTGGACGGCCAGAGCGCCTCGGAGTCAGGCGTCGGGGTCCGCGGGCGGGCCACGGCCACCTCGGGCGTCAACTACGGCGTGAGGGGTGGTCACGTGTCGACCGCGGGTGCTGCCATCTACGGCTGGGCTGAGGGCGTCGCGGGCACTGCCCAGGGAGTCTCGGGCTGGTCTGAGTCGACCGGGGGCACCGGTGTCCTCGGGTGGGCTCGCGCCAGCTCGGGGGAGACCAGTGGCGTCCGCGGGCGCGCAGACAGTCCTCAGGGATGGGCCGTGATCGCCGAGGGGCGCCTGCGCTCGTCGGGTCGCACGGTGCTGGGCGCTCCCGCGACAAGGCCGAAGGACGCGGATCTCCTGCCGGGATCGCTGTCCTTCTACATCGACCGCAAGCGCAGCCAACTCAAGGTGAGGGTCAAGTACAAGAACGGCACCGTGAAGACTGGTGTCATTAAGCTGGTCTAGACGGACCTAGGGGCGTGGCCCCGTCGACCCCTCCGGAACCTCGGGGTGAGGCGCTTACAGGTGGCCGCCGCGCTCCTCGAGCTGCTCGGCGTTCGTCATCGGCTGGCCCTCCTCGTGCAGGACACCACCATGGAAGGGAACGTTGACGTAGTCGAGTTCCTCGTACTCGTGCAGCGGGGCTTCGAGGGCGGCATCGTGCGCGACGTGGGCCTGCCCGGCCTCGATCTCCGCGACGGTGGGCGGCTCGACGTTGTCGCCGTAGAACCAGTGCGACAGCTGCGCTCGGATCTTCTTGATCCGGTAGTGCTTGTTGCGCACGCCGTTCGCATCGGTCGGCTCCGGGGCCGGCAGCGGCTGGGGATTCTGCCCGAGCTTGGCCATGAGGACGGCCTTCTCCTTCTCGGGAAGGGGCTCGTGGACCTCGATGAACTCCCCATGCGGCAGGCGCAGGATCCGGCCGGACTCGTAGCCGTGAAGGAGCTTGTCCCGGTCCCTGCGCTGCAGGCCCAGGCAGATGCGCCGGGTGATGACGAAGGCGATGGGCGGGAGGATGAAGATGGCGATGCGGAGGAACCAGATGATCCAGTTGATCGACAGGTCGAACGAGATCGCGATGATGTCGTTGCCGCCGCCGATGAAGAGCAGGAAGTAGAAGGTGATCGCCATGACACCGATGGCGGTACGAGTCGGGGCGTTGCGCGGACGATCCAGAAGGTTGTGGTCCTTTTTGTCGCCAGTCACCCACGCCTCGAGGAACGGATAGAGGGCGGCCGCGGTGAAGACGATGCCGGGCATGATCACCGCGGGAATGAAGATGTTCCACGAGATGGTGTAGCCGAAGGCCACGGTCTCCCAGTTGGGCATGATCCGCAGCGCGCCGTCGAGCCAGCCGATGTACCAGTCGGGCTGTGACCCGGCGGACACCTGGTCAGGGGTGTAGGGCCCGAAGATCCAGATCGGGTTGATCGTGACCAGTCCCGCGATGAGCGTGGTGACGCCGAACACGATGAAGAAGAAGCCGCCGGCCTTCGCCATGTAGATCGGCATTAGGGGGTAGCCCACGACGTTGTCGTTGGTGCGGCCCGGGCCGGGGAACTGCGTGTGCTTCTGGGTCCACACCATCATGAGGTGCAGGCTCACCAGCGCGAGGATGAGGCCCGGGATGAGCAGGATGTGCACGCCGTAGAGCCGCGAGATGAACTCCGTGCCCGGGAACTCCCCGTCGAAGAGAAGGAAGGCCGCCCAGGTCCCGATGATCGGGATGGCCTGGACGATGCCGCGCGCGATCTGCAAGCCCGTGCCCGAGAGCAGGTCGTCGGGGAGGGAGTAGCCGGAGAAGCCGGCGGCGAGGCCCAGGGTGATGAGCCCGATGCCGATCACCCAGTTGAATTCGCGCGGCTTGCGGAACGCCCCGGTGAAGAAGACCCGGAACATGTGCACCGACATGGCGGCGATGAAGAGCAGGGCGGCCCAGTGGTGCATCTGGCGGATCAGGAGACCGCCGCGGATGTCGAAGGAGATGTCGAGGGTCGAGGCGTAGGCCTCGCTCATCATCACGCCCTTGAGGGGCACGTAGGAGCCGTCGTAGACGACCTCGACCATGCTGGGCTTGTAGAAGAGCGTGAGGAAGATGCCGCTCAGCAGCACGATGATGAAGCTGTAGAGGGCAATCTCGCCCAGCATGAACGACCAGTGGTCGGGGAACACCTTCTTGAGGTTGCGCGCGAGGAAGCGATTCGACCCCAGGCGCTGGTCGACATACGTGGCGACCCCGCCGCCGACCTTCTCCGTCGTGCTCATCCGCGCTCCCAGAAACTCGGTCCCACCGGTTCGGCGAATGGTGCCTTTGCCACGAGGAATCCTTCCTCATTCACGCCAATCGGCAACTGGGGCATGCGCCGAGCCGCAGGCCCGAAGATGACGTTCCCCGCGTCGGCCAGGTCGAAGGTCGACTGGTGACACGGGCAGAGCAGATGGTGTGTCCGGTGCTCGTACAGGGCGATGGGGCAGCCCACGTGCGTGCAGATCTTGGAGTAGGCCAGGATCCCCTGGTAGTCCCAGCCCTCGCCCTGCTGGGAGCGAATCTCATCGGGCTCCATGCGCACGAGGATGATGGCGGCCTTGCCCCGGGCGTTGAGGTTGTGCTCGGCTTCCTGGATCTCGTTGATGTCCTCGGGAAGTGCCGAAACGAGGCCTCCGACGGGGATCTCCTCGGGGCGCAGCTTCTGGTACGTGCCGTCCGTGACGATGGGCATGCCCTCGACCCAGGCGGTGGTGCTGAGGAACTCGCTCGGACTGGCGGTGAGGCTGCCACCGCGGGGGCTCCACAGGTCCCGGAGCAGGACGATGAGGGGCAGGGGGAAGAGCACCATGGCGGTGATGAGGGTCCGGCGGATGGTGCGGTACTGCGCGAAGCCCGACTCCTCCTTGCCGCGCTCGTACTGCTCCTCCGCCTCGACGTCCTCGTGGGGCGTGGAAGCAAGGGGGTGGCGTTCCTGCACGACCTCGACGTCGGGCATGAGCTTCTTCGCCCACTGGATGGCGCCGGCCCCGATGCAGAAGATCGCCAGGCCGAACGTGAGGCCCAGCGCGAAGTTCTGCGCACCGATGACGCCGAAGAGCGGGACGTAGACCTCCGCCTGGGGGCTGATGGCGATGTAGGCGACGATGAAGAGCACGACCATGAGCCCTGAGAGCAGGAAGAGGCTCGAGACCTGCCGCTCCGCGCGACGGGCAGCCTTGGGGTCGAAGTCGCTGCGCCGCGGCCGGTGCGGGATGTCCGCCGCCGGCAGGGCCCCGGGGCCTTCGTACAGGGGGCGGGCGAGGTCATCGGGATTCACGCCCTCGGGCGCGGAGTGCCCGTGGTCGGGGGTCGCCCCCTCGTCGCGGGTCGTGAGGTCGCTCATCGTGCCTTGATTCCAATCCAGACGGCGAGTCCGACGAAGGCGAGCATGACCCCGGCCCAGAGGAACAGGCCCTCCGTCACGGGGCCGAGGCGGCCCAGGGAGAGGCCCCCGGGGCTGTCTGCCCCCTGCAGGTCGACGATGTAGGCGATGATCGCCTGCTTGTCCTCGACGGGCAGCGTGCCGTCGGCGAAGACGGGCATGTTCTGGGGGCCGGTGAGCATGGCCTCGTAGATCTCCTGGGGCGTCGCCTTCATGAGGCTGGGCGCGTGCTTGCCCTGGGTGAGCGCACCGCCGCCGCCAGCGGCCTGGTGGCACTGGGCGCAGTTGATGCGGAACAGCACGCCGCCCTGGGCCACGTCCGCGTCGGAGTAGTCGAGGTCCTCCGCGGTGGGAATCGCCGGCCCCGGAGCCAGCGAGGCGATGTACGCCGCCATCGCGGCGACCTCGGCCTCGTTGTAGTCCGGGGGCTTCGCCGGAGCCTGCGCGCCGGGCGCGCCCATGGGCATGCGCCCGGTGGAGACCTGGAAGTGCACGGCGGCCGCTCCGACGCCGATGAGCGTCGGGCCGGCGGTGCCGCCTTCGGCATTGAGGCCGTGGCACGACGAGCATCCCTCGAGGTACAGCCTCTTGCCCTCGTCGATCGCGGTCTGGTCGGCGGTCGCTACGGCCTCTGCGGGCGCCGTGGAACTCAGGCCCGCGTAGGCCACGCCGACGCCCAGGAGAGCGACGAGCAAGAGCAGGGCGAGGAACGCCGGATGCCTCCGCCGTGCCGCGAGTGCCTTCACCGGTCTCCCCTCACCTCAGGATGTAGATCATGAAGAACAGGGCAATCCACACGACGTCGACGAAGTGCCAGTAGTACGACACCACGATGGCGCGGGTGGCCTGGTCGTGCGTGAATCTTTTCACGACGAAGGTCGTCGCGAGCACGAGCAGGAAGGCGATGAGGCCGCCGGTCACGTGCAGGCCGTGGAAGCCGGTCGTGAGGTAGAACGCGGACGCGTAGGCGTTGCTGTCGAGGGTCAGCCCTTCGTGGGTGAGTTCGGCGTACTCCCAGACCTGGCCGCCGATGAAGATCGAGCCCATGATGAACGTGACGATGAACCACCGGCGCAGTCCCTTGACGTCGCCCCGCTCGGCAGCGAAGACGCCGAGCTGGCAGGTGACGGAGGAGAGCACGAGGATCGTGGTGTTGACGCTCGCGAACGGGATGTTGAGGAGCTGCGTCTCCTCGGCCCACAGCTCGGGATTGACGGCCCGCAGCGTGAAGTACATGGCGAAGAGCCCGGCGAAGAACATGAGCTCGCTGGACAGCCAGACGATGGTGCCGACCGCGACCGGATTGGCCCGGTTCGCGGGCGCGTGGGCGAAGGCCGGGGGGACCGGTGTCGACGTCGTGGCCACGTTCCGCAGTCTGCCAGAGGGGAGGGTCGCCTGAGCGCAGACCCCCCGGTAGCCTGTCGGGCGTGGCAGGTGGCGATCACGGCGGGCAGACGGCCCCCGAACTCACGGTCCTGGTCTACAGCGACGACCGGTCCGTGCGGCATCGGGTGATGACCGCCCTGGGCCGCCGACCGGCCCCCGAACTGCCCGCCCTGCGCTACGTCGAGTGCGCCACCGAGCCCCTGGTGATCCGGACCATGGACGCCGGCGGCGTCGACCTCGCGATCCTCGATGGCGAGGCCGTCCCGGTGGGGGGCATGGGGGTCTGCCGGCAGCTCAAGGACGAGATCTTCGGCTGCCCCCCCGTGCTCGTGCTCATCGGGCGCCCCCAGGATGCCTGGCTGGCCACGTGGTCGCGGGCGGACGCCGTGGTGGCCCAGCCCCTGGACCCCCTGCGCATGGCCGATGCCGCCGCCGCGCTGCTGCGCCAGCGGCTCGCCGGCGCCCCTGTGGCCTGATTCGTACACCTGTTCGATGACGACTCCAGTTCCGGCGTCCTGGCCCACCGTCCTCGGGCGCCTGGCGGCCGGGCTGGACCTCGACACCGAGTCGGCGGCCTGGGCGGTGGCCCAGGTGATGTCGGGGGAGGCCGCCCCAGCCCAGGTCGGCGCGTTCCTGCTGGGCGTGCAGGCGAAGGGTCCGACGGCCCGCGAGATCGCGGCGGCAGCGGCGGTCATGCGCGATGCCGCCCTTCCCATCAGCGTGCCGGGGGTGCTGCTCGACGTCGTCGGCACCGGCGGTGATGGATCCGGATCGGTGAACTTCTCGACGATGGCGGCGATCGTCGCGGTCGCGTGCGGTGCCACGGTCGTCAAGCACGGCAATCGCGCGGCGTCGTCGAAGGCCGGCACCGCCGACGTGCTCGAAGAGCTGGGTGTCGCGATCGATCTCGGCCCTGACGCCATCGCATCGTGCGCACGCGAGACGGGCATCGCGTTCGCCTTCGCGCAGGTGCTGCATCCGGCGATGAAGCACGCGGCCCAGATCCGGCGCGAGCTCGGCGTGCCCACGATCTTCAACACCCTCGGCCCGCTCACCAACCCGGCGCGTCCCACGGCGGGGCTCATTGGCTGCGCGAGTGAGCGCTCGGCGCCGCTGATGGCGCAGGTGTTCGCCGACCGCGGGGATCGTGTGTTCGTCGTGCGCGGGGAGACCGGCTGGGACGAGATCTCCCCGTACGGCATCACGCAGGTGTGGGACACCACGCGCGGAGGCGTGATCGAGGAGCGGCTGCATGCCGTCGACCTCGGCATGGGCGGCATCGCCGAGGGAGCGCTCGTCGGGGGAGACCCGGTCACCAACGCCGAGGTGTGCCGCGCGGCGTTTGGCATGCCCCGCGAGCATCCCGAGCTCGCGCTGCCTTCCGACATCGACGCTGTACGCGCGGTCGTCAGCGCCAACGCCG
>CAIVWG010000189.1 GCA_903909555.1 uncultured bacterium
GATCTACTCCGCCTTCCAGGCGGAGAATCGGTCACAACGAAGGGACACCGCATGACCTCCCCGACCCACCCGGTCACCGGCACGACGGCTCACGAGGCCGCGATGAAGCGCACCCCGACTGCCCGCAAGGCGGCGTCGCGCAAGAAGGCGGGCACGGTGTCGTCGACGACCCCCGCCTCGGGCAAGTCCAAGCCGCGCAATGCCGCGGGGTCCCGCGCCGCCCAGGGGCCGCAGACGACGGCGAAGAACACGACGTCGAAGAACACGACGTCGAAGAACACGACGTCGAAGAACACGACGTCCAAGAAGTCGTCGTCGAAGAAGTCGTCCGCGAAGAAGTCGTCCGCGACGACGGCGTCCGCCCCCAAGGCCACGACGCTGCCCTTCACGAGCATCGCGCTCCCCTCGATGCCCCAGCTCCCTGAGTTCGCCCAGCTCCCTGAGCTGCCGGCGCTCCCCGAGATCTCGTTCCCCGAGGTCGTGGCCGACGCCCTGGAGTCGGTGCAGGAAGCCGTGGTGTCGGCACCGTCGCACCTGCGTGCGCACGCCGAGGGCGTGGCCGATGAGGTGCGTCGCGCTGCGGATAACGCCGCCAAGGCTGCGAGTTCGGCGGGCCACAGCGTGGCGCACGCGGTCGTCCTCGTCCGCGAGGCCGTGGGCCTCTGAGCTCCCGCCCTTCGGACCACCGCGCGCCCCGCCTGCGACTCGCAGGCGGGGCGCGTAGGTTGGAGGGGTGCTCTTCGACGCGACCCAGAACCTCGTGGTCCTCATCCTGTGGGTCCTGTTCGGGATCGTGAAGATCTGGGCGTTCGTCGACTGCGTGCGCCGGCCCGCTGAGGCCTTCCCCGCCGTGGGCCGCGTCTCCAAGATCCTGTGGCTCATCCTCACCGGGGCGGCGGCCCTCACCGGGCTCATCCCGAACCTCACGATCGGCATCATCGGCATCGCGGGGATTGTCGTCGCGCTGGTCTACCTCTTCGACGTGCGCGTGCGCATCATCGACATCACCGGCGGCCGCTGAGCCGCTACCTCCAGCCGCCTCCGTCGGGAAGCTGCCCGTGCTGCGCCCACATCGATAGTGCGCTCATGGTGGCGCCGCCGCACTCCAGCCTCTCCTCACGCTGGCGATCGTCGACGATGACGAAGGCGTACGAGGCGACATGATCCCCGCCGCTGCTCGCGCGCCTCCCCTCCGCCGTCGGCAGCGAGGCGCGGGGCACCCAGGTGTGCTCGTCCCCGCCGGCGATGAGGAGACCCTCGCGGCCGAGGACGTGCAGGCCCCGTCGGTATGTGCCCCGATGAATGCCGCGCCGTTCGGCGATGCCCTGCAGGAGCTTGCCGGCGCTGAACAACGCCCCGACCAGGCACACCGCGGCCACGCCCCCGTAGAGGAGCCGCGCGTCTCCGGCACCGGGGTCCAGGCCCGAGGCGAGCGTCAGTCGCAGGCTGACGATCCCGATGACCAGCAAGGCGACCAGCCACGCGGCCGGGGGGGCGATGTGTCGCGTGCGCCGGGGCAGGAATCGACTGCCGGCAGGCCGGGGTAAGCCCGGGTCGAGGAGCGCCCGGGCGGGCCCGGGGAGATCCTCGGCGGGCACCCGGACGAGGGTGGCGGCCACGCCCTACTCCTCGAGCGCGATCCTGATGCGCCGGAAGCCCTTCCCCTTGTTCTCGATCTTGACCACGCGCATGCGCCCGACCTGGCGGGTTGATGCGACGTGAGTACCGCCGTCCGCCTGGACGTCGAGGCCGCTGATGTCCACGATGCGCACGATCTCGATCTCCGGGGGCAGCAGGTTGGTGGCGGTGCGGATGATGTCGGGGATCGCGAAGGCCTCGTCGCGCGGCAGGGAGTACGCGCGGATCGCCCGATCGGCCTCCACCTCGGCATTGATGGCGTCCTCGACGGACTCCCTGAAGCCCTCCGGGATGCCCTCGAGGTTGAAGTCGAGGCGCCCTTCGAGTGGCTCCATGTTGGAGCCGGTGACGAGCGCGCCGAAGTCACGGAAGACGACTCCGGAGAGGACATGCAGTCCGGAGTGGGTGCGCATGAGGGCCTGGCGCCGCCGGTCCTCGAGCGCTCCGCGGACCTCGGTCCCCGCCGGGGGCAGCGGATCGCCCTCGGCGGGGACGAGCCACACGTCGTCGGCGTACCGCGCGCCCTCGATGCGCGTCTGCACACCGCCCCACAGCAGCACGCCGTGGTCCGGCGGCTGCCCGCCGCCTCCCGGATAGAACGCCGAGCGGTCGAGCACGATGCCCTGCTCGGGGTCGACCGCGAGCACGGTGGCGGTCCACTCCCGCAGCGTGGCGTCCTCGAGTTCGAGTCGCTCGGTGCGCATGTCAGCGGCCCTGCTGGGCGACGGCGGCAGCGGCAGTGGCCGCGGCCTCGGGGTCGAGGTACTCGCCGCCGGTCACGATCGGCCGCAGCCGTTCGTCGAGTCGGTACACGAGGGGGATCCCGGTCGGGATGTTGAGCGCGGCGATGTCCGCGTCGGAGATGCCCTCGAGGTGCTTGACCAGCGCCCGCAGTGAGTTGCCGTGCGCCGCGACGAGCACGGTGTGCCCGCGCCGCAGCCCTTCGGCGACGATGACGTCCTCCCAGTACGGGACGAGTCGGGCGACGACGTCCTTGAGGCACTCGGTACGCGGGAGCGCCTCAGGGGGCAGGGCGGCGTACCTGGGGTCGTAGGTCTGGGCGAACTCGCTGTCGGGGTCGATCGGCGGCGGCGGAGTGTCGTACGAGCGCCTCCACAGCATGAACTGCTCCTCGCCGTACTGCTCCAGGGTCTGCTTCTTGTCCTTGCCCTGCAGGTCGCCGTAGTGACGCTCGTTGAGCCGCCAGTTGCGCACGACCGGGATCCACGGGCGACCGGCTTCCTCGAGGGCGAGATTCGCCGTCGTGATCGCGCGCGCGAGCAGGGACGTGTGCACCACATCGGGCAGCAGGCCCGACTCCCGCAGCAGCCGCCCACCGCGCATGGCCTCGCCCCGGCCCTTCTCCGACAGGCCGACATCGACCCAGCCGGTAAAGAGGTTGCGGGCGTTCCATTCACTCTCGCCGTGGCGGAGCAGGATGAGGTTGTACGGCGCGCTCATGCCGACATCCTGCCGAAGGCTCAGTCCTGCCTCTCGGCGAGGTGGCGGAACGCCTCCAGGTTGGCCGTGGACTCGCCGCGCGAGGTGCGCCAGTCCCATTCGCGCTTGATCGCCGTGGCGAAGCCCAGCTCCAGGATGGTGTTGAAGGAGCCGTCGGCGTACTCCAGCACGCAGCCCATCACGCGATCGAGCTCGTCGTCGTCGATCGCCGCGAGGGGGAGCCTCCCGGACAGATAGATGTCCCCGAGGTGATCGACGCAGAACGCCACCGCGTAGGTACGCCGATTGCGCTCGAGGAGCCACCGGTAGACCGCCTCGGCGTTCTCGTCGGGACAGCGGGCGACGAAGGCGTTGACGGTGAGGGAGTGGTCGCCGACGGCGAGGGACACCGTCGTGCGCAGCTTGCGCTCGCCCAGCAGAGTGACGACGTACGTGGACGGTGAGCTTTGCTCGTAGTCCAACCCGGAGCGCTCAAGGTAGGCGCGGACCCGCCCGGCCGCGGCGGCTGCCGCCTGGGTCACCGCAGGCCGGCAGCGGCCGGCAGGCGCAGGTGATCGGCGATGGCCAGGGAGTAGGAGTCGAGGAGTCCCCGTGCGGTCGTGGACCAGCTGAACTGCTGCGCATGCGCGCGCGCCTGGCCGGCCCAGTCCTCGCGATCCCCGGTCGTGACACGCAGCAGCGCCCGCCCCCAGGTGTCCGCGCTGTGGCCGGGGATGAGGAGTCCCGTGCTGCCGTCCGCGACCGCCGTGCGCAGCCCCCCCACGTCCGCGGCGATGACGGGCGTGCCGCAGGCCTGCGACTCCACGGCGACGAGCCCGAACGACTCCGAGTGCGAGGGCACCACCGTGGCATCGGCCGCGCGGTACCACTGGGCCAGGGTCGCCCGGGTCCCGGGCGGCTCGAAGCGGACGATGTCGGCGATGCCGAGCGACTCGGCGAGTTCGGCGAGCGCGAAGGGATGCTCGCGTCCTGAGCCTGAGGGGCCGCCGCAGACGGCGATGACGAGGCGGTCGCCCAGTCCGGGCTCGAACTCGATCATCCGAGCGGCCGCGCGCAGGAGCACGTCGGGGGCCTTGAGCGGCTGGATGCGCCCGACGAACAGCAGCAGGACCGCGTCGGGGGCGATGCCGAGCTTGGCGCGCGCCGCGAGGCGGTCTCCCGGTCGGAAGACGTCGAGATCGACGCCGGGATGGATCACGTCGATGCGCGAGGGATCGGCGTCGTAGTGGGTGACGAGGTCGAGCGCTTCGTCGCGCGTGTTGGCCACGAGCCGGGTGGCCTGATCGACGACCTGCTGCTCCCCGATGACCCTGCTCTGCGGCTCCGGGTTGTCGCCCTCGGCGATGTCGAGGTTCTTGACTCGCGCCATGGTGTGCATGGTGTGCACGAGGGGGACGTCCCAGCGCTCGGAAGCGAGCCAGCCCACGTGCCCGGACAGCCAGTAGTGGGAGTGGATGACGTCGAACCAGCCCTCGGGCCGGCCGGCCTCGACGCGCATGAGTCCGGAGCTGAAGGCACACAGCTGGGCGGGCAGGTCCTCCTTGCGGAGCTCCTCCAGGGGTCCTGCGCGCAGGTGCGTCACGGTGACTCCTGGCTCGACCTCCACGCTGGGGGGAAGCCCCGACGACACCGCCCGGGTGAAGATCTCGGTCTCGACCCCGGCCTCCGCGAGTCGACGGGCGGTCTCGAGGACGTAGACGTTCATGCCCCCGGCATCGCCCGTGCCGGGCTGGTCGAGGGGGGATGTGTGCACGGAGAGGATGGCGGCCCGTCGCGGCGAGGCGGGTCGCGCGGAGGGCGACCCCGGGCGCCAGGCGGGGCGGCTGGACCGGCCCGACGGCAGCCCGGTGCGCAGACTGCGTGCCATGGTCACCTCCCCGTGGCCTCAACGGCCCCCTAGTGTGGCGCATTCCCCGCCCACGGGCCAGCGGGGGAGGTCCCCGCCGCGGTGATCAGGAGGCGTGGGGCTCCAGGGTGACCCCGGCGTAGGGCTCGCCCGTCACGATCGTGACGACGCGGCGGGTCACGGAGACCGCGTGGTCGGCGTACCGCTCGTAGAAGCGGGACAGCAGGGTGATGTCGATGGCCGCCTCGACGCCGTGGCTCCAGCGCGGGGAGAGCACGATGCGGAAGAGCTCGCGGTGGAGGTGGTCCATCTGCTCGTCGTGACGCGCGATATCCGCGGCGAGCGAGACGTCCTTGGTCGCGATCACCGCGCCGGTCTTGGACACGATGGCCTCGGCAATCCCGCCCATCTCGGCGAAGGTGCCCCGCAGCTCGCCCGGCACGGCGGGATTCGGATAGCGCATGCGTGCCTGCTTGGCGACGTGCTCGGCGAGGTCGCCCATGCGCTCGAGGGAGGCGGCGATGCGCAGCCCGCCGATGACCACGCGCAGGTCCGAGGCTACGGGTGCCTGGAGCGCGATGATGTCGAAGCAGGTCTCCTCGATCTCGGACGTCACCGAATCGATGTCGATGTCGGCGGCGATGACGTCCTCGGCCATGCGCAGGTCGGCGTCGAGGAGCGACTGCGTCGCCCTGTTCATGGCCGATCCCACGAGCCGGGTCAGCCGGACCAGGGCATCGCTCATCTCGTCGAGTTGCTCGTGGAAAGCCTGGCGCATGGCTTCTCCCTGCATCGGGTCAGTCTCCTCGGGGAAGATGAATGATTCGTGACCACACGGTAAACCCCGGAGGCCGTGCGGTGAACCCTCGGCCGGGCGTGCGGGTTCAGGCGTGCCAGCGCCGGCACCGAGGGCACATCAGGCCTATTCTCGCGTCATGTCGGCAACGCGAGCAGTGCCCGACGAACCCGGCATGACCTCGGGGGTTGACCGTCCGCCCGTGTCCGACGACCTCGGTCGGATGCTCGGCGCGCTGCCAGGGGCCAGCCTGGTGGTGGGCGCGGATGGCTGGGTCGTGCGCGCCAGTCCTCGGGCGGAGAGCATGGGCCTCGTCCATCGGGATCGCGTCGCGGTTCCCGAGATCCGCGACCTGGTGTCGAGGGCCGCGCACGAGGGCGGCACCATCGAGCGCGACATGCGGGTGAGGCGCCCCCCGCTGGGGCGCGACCTCCTCGACCTCCGAGTCCTTGCCGTGCCGCTCTCGGCGGGATCCGTCGTCGTCCTCGCCGATGACCTGTCCGAGGAGCGCCGCGTCGACGCGGTGAGGCGCGACTTCATCGCCAACGTCAGCCACGAGCTCAAGACTCCGGTGGGAGCTCTCTCGCTGCTCGCCGAGGCGGTGGTCAGTGCGGCGGATGATCCCGTCGAGGTGCGGAGGTTCGCCTCGCGCATGCAGGCGGAGGCGGTTCGCCTGGGCGGCCTGGTGAATGACATCATCGACCTCACTCGGCTTCAGGGTGACGATCCGCTGAGTCACGCGGCGGAAGTGGACGTCCACGGCATCGTCCTGCAGGCCGTCGACGAAGTCCGGACCCTGGCAGTCTCGCGCGAGATCGAGATCGTCGTCAGCAGTGATCCGGGCCCGCGCATCCTCGCCGACCGCGACCAGATGGTCATGGCCCTACGCAATCTCCTCGCGAATGCGCTCGCCTACTCTGCTCCCCACACGCGCGTTGCGGTCGCCGTGGGCGGAGACCATCGGATGGTGACCATCGACGTCAAGGATCAGGGCATCGGGATCCCGGCCCACGACCTGGATCGGATCTTCGAGCGCTTCTACCGAGTGGACCCTGCCCGGTCACGGGGGACGGGAGGCACCGGGCTGGGGCTCGCGATCGTGAAGCACGTCTGCCAGAACCACGGGGGGGACTGCCGCGTGTGGTCCGAGGTCGGGGTGGGTTCGACCTTCACCCTGGCGTTCCCGCTCGCGGTGGCGTCAGCGACCGGGGAGGCGTCGTGACGCGCGTGCTCGTCGTGGAGGACGAGGAGTCGTTCTCCGAAGCCCTGTCCTTCATGTTGCGACGGGAAGGCTATGAAGTGGGAGTGGCGTGTGACGGACCCGCGGCGCTCGAGGAGTTCGAGAGGCACGGTGCGGACCTGGTTCTGCTCGATCTGATGCTCCCCGGGATCTCGGGCACCGAGGTCTGCCGCACTCTCCGGCAGCGCTCGTCGGTTCCCATCATCATGGTCACCGCGAAGGACAGCGAGGTCGACAAGGTGGTGGGACTCGAACTGGGCGCGGATGACTACGTGACCAAGCCGTTCTCCTCGCGCGAACTCGTGGCACGGATCCGCGCGGTGCTGCGTCGGCAGGGGGAGCGCGACAGCGAGGCGGTCCCTCCGGTTCTTGAGGCGGGTCCGGTGCGGCTGGATATCGATCGCCACCTCGTGACGGTCCGGGGCCGACACGTGCAGCTGCCCCTCAAGGAGTTCGATCTCCTCGAACTGCTCATGCGCAACGCCGGGCGGGTTCTCACGCGCGGCCAGCTCATCGACCGGGTCTGGGGATCGGACTACGTGGGCGATACGAAGACGCTCGATGTCCACATCAAGAGACTGCGCGCCAAGATCGAGGAGGCACCGGCGAACCCGGTGCTGATCGTCACCGTGCGAGGGCTGGGCTACAAGTTCGAGGGCGAATGAGTCACTCGGGCAGCAGGCCCGCGTAGATCCCCGCCGGGGGAACGGTGATGACCGACATCTCGACGGTGCCGGCATTGACGAACGCCAGCGTCACGGGAACGTAGGAGCTCTGAGCCACGTCGAGACCCTCGACGGCGAGGAAGTCGACGGGCGGATTGCCCTCGACGCCGTAGCCATAGGCCCGGAAGCCCCCCGGGAGGATCTCGGCGGCCTCGGGGAGGGCCGCGGGAATCCCGTTGACCGTGGCACCGGCGAGATTGTCGGGCGAGGTGCCGTTGTTGAAGACGCTCATGATGAGCGACGCCGTGCCGTCCTCGCCGAGGACGACGGTGGCGTTCTCGATGCGCAGGGGACCGACCGTCGCCTGGGTGCCGTTGCCCGAGTTCATCGTCACCTGCTGCGTCGTCTGGGCGTCGGGGCCGTTCCAGCAACCGGTGACCAGTCCTGCGGTGGCGAGGGAGAGGGTCGCGACGGCGGTGATGCGCGCCGTGCGCCTGGCGAGTGGGCTTCGAAGCCGAGTCACGGACACTCCTGCTGTGCTGCGGTGGGACGGCGTAGCGCGGATAGTGCAAGCGTATCGGGTCGGATGGGACCCGGCCGGGGTGGTCGGATTCCCGTGCTACCCTGGAGGGCCTGGAAAGGGGTCGCACTCTATGACGTTCAAGGTTGGCGATACGGTCGTCTACCCCCATCACGGGGCCGCCCTCATCGAAGCCGTCGAGATCCGCGTCATCAAGGGAGCCGAGAAGGAGTACCTCGTCCTTCGCGTGGCCCAGGGTGACCTCACCGTTCGGGTACCCGCGGACAACGTCGACCTTGTCGGCGTCCGCGACGTGGTGAACGCCGAGGGCCTGGATCGCGTGTTCGACGTCCTCCGCCAGCCCTACACCGAGGAGCCGACCAACTGGTCGCGCCGGTACAAGGCGAACCTCGAGAAGCTTGCCTCAGGGGATGTCATCAAGGTCGCCGAGGTCGTGCGAGACCTGTGGCGCCGCGAGCGCGAGCGCGGACTCTCCGCAGGGGAGAAGCGCATGCTGGCCAAGGCCCGCCAGATTCTCGTGAGCGAACTCGCCCTGGCCGAGAAGACCAACGAGGACAAGGCGGAGGCCATCCTCGACGAGGTCCTCGCCTCCTAGGCCCTCACCGGCGAGCGCCGACCGACGGCGGCTCGCTCCTCGCGGAGGCCCCATGACCGAGCCCACCGGCAATGACCCGGGCGATCGCGGTCGGATTGCCGCGATCGTCCCGGCAGCGGGGCGCGGCGAGCGCCTCGGCCCCGGTGTCGCGAAGGCCCTGCGCACACTCGGCGGAGTGCCCATCCTCGTCCACGCTGTTCGGGCTCTTGCTGCGGCGCGATCGGTCGACCTGGTCGTCGTGGCCGCGCCGGAGGAGTCCGTGGACGATGTACGGGTGATGCTCGCCGACCTGAGCACCGAGGCGGAGATCGTCATCGTGGCAGGCGGCGAGACGCGCCAGGACTCTGTCGCCCGCGCGCTGCTCGCGCTGCCACAGGACGTCGAGGTCGTCCTCGTGCATGATGCTGCGCGCCCCCTGGTGCCTCCCGATGTGGTGGATCGAGTGGCTTCGTCGGTGGTCGCCGGCTCGGACGCCGTGATTCCGGTCCTACCCATCGTCGACACTGTCAAGGAAGTGGACGACGAAGGCATCGTCGTGCGCACGCTCGATCGCTCGGTGCTGCAGGCGGTGCAGACGCCGCAGGGCTTCCGGCGGTCTGCGCTGCAACTGGCCCATGCGCGCAGCGACGGCGAGGACGCGACCGACGATGCAGGGCTGGTGGAACGCATGGCGATCCCGGTGCATGTCGTGGCCGGTCATGAGGAGGCCTTCAAGATCACCCGGCCCATGGACCTCGTGCTCGCCGAGGCGATCCTCGTCAGGCGGAGGGCCGGCGGTGTCGTCGGCTGACCTGCGCATCGGCGTCGGCATCGATGTTCACGCCTTCGAGGACGGCCGCGAACTGTGGGTGGCCGGACTCCGCTGGGACGGAGCCGGCCTGGCGGGCCACTCGGACGGCGATGTCGCCGCCCACGCGTGCTGCGATGCGCTGCTGTCCGCCGCAGGGATGGGCGACCTGGGCTCCCAGTTCGGCACCGACGATCCGGCATGGGCAGGTGCCTCCGGGTGCACGCTGCTCGCCGAGACCGCGAGGAGGCTGTCCGACGCGGGGTGGCAGCCGGTGAGCCTCGCGGTGCAGGTCGTCGGGGTGCGGCCCCGACTCGCGTCTCGGCGGGAGGAGGCGCAGCGGGCGCTGTCCGCGGCGGCCGGGGCTCCGGTCACCGTGTCCGCGACGACGACCGATGGCCTGGGGCTCACCGGGCGCGGCGAGGGGCTGGCCGCCCTCGCCAACGCCCTGGTCCGGCGTACCGCCTGATCGCACGGTGGAGACGGGCCGATACGGTCGGGCCATGAGCGCAGAACTCCCGCCCGAGGTCCACCGCATGCTCGACGATCCCGAGTTCGCCGTGATCTCCACGAACCTCCCCAACGGCTTTCCCCAGCAGTCGGTGGTCTGGGTCGCCCGGGACGGCAACGACCTGCTCGTCTCGACGATCAAGGGGCGGCGCAAGTACGACAACATGCTCCGCGATCCACGCGTGAGCGTCCTGGTGTACCCCAAGGACAATCCCTACTCGTACGTCGAGGTGCGCGGCACGGTCTCCATGACCGAGGAGGGCGGCCGCGAGCTCATCGACCGGCTGAGCCACGAGTACACCGGTGGTCGCTACGCGGGGGATGACGGCACCGACAACGTGCGCGTCGTGTGCCGGATCACCCCGGAGAAGGTCGTCACCCGGCTGCACTGATTCGTGCGGCACGGGCACTGACTACCCTGTGGGAGTGACCCTGCGCCTGTACGACACCTCCACGCGCTCCGTGCGCGACTTCGAGCCGGTGCGCCCCGGCGAGGTGTCGGTCTACCTGTGCGGGGCCACGGTGCAGGCCCCTCCGCACGTGGGGCACATCCGCTCCGGCCTCGCCTTCGACATCCTGCGTCGTTGGCTCGAGGCTTCCGGCTACCGCGTCACCTTCATTCGCAACGTCACCGACATCGACGACAAGATCCTCCAGCGGGGAGCGGACGAGGGGGTGCCGTTCTGGCAGGTCGCCATGCGCAACGAGCGTGCGTTCACCTCGGCCTATGACGTGCTCGGCTGCCTTCCGCCCACCTATGAGCCCAGGGCCACCGGCCACGTGCCCGAGATGGTCGATCTCATGCAGCGCCTCATCGACTCCGGCCACGCCTACGCGGCGGGCGGTGACGTGTACTTCGATGTCCGCTCGTTCCCCGAGTACGGCGCCCTGAGCGGGCAGCGCCTCGACGACATGCAGCCGGCCGCGGACTCCGACGCGGATGTCAAGCGGGACCCTCGCGACTTCGCGCTGTGGAAGGGCACCAAGCCCGGCTCCGCCGAGGCGACGGCGCATCAGGGTGAGCCTTCCTGGCAGACGCCGTGGGGCCCGGGCCGCCCGGGCTGGCATCTGGAGTGCTCGGCGATGGCGTCGCGGTACCTCGGTCCGGTCTTCGATATCCACGGCGGGGGTATGGACCTGCTGTTCCCGCATCACGAGAACGAGATCGCCCAGTCCCAGGCCGCCGGCGACACGTTCGCGCGTTACTGGATGCACAACGCCTGGGTGACGACGTCCGGGGAGAAGATGAGCAAGTCCCTGGGGAATTCGCTGTTGGTCTCCGAGGTCGTCCAGCGCGTGCGCCCGGTGGAACTCCGCTACTACCTGGGATCCGCCCACTATCGCTCCATGCTGGAGTTCTCCGACGAGGCGATGGCCGAGGCCGCGGCGGCCTACCGCCGTATCGAGGGCTTCCTGCGCCGGGCCTGCGAGGAACTGGGCGACGCTCCGGACTCGTCCGCAGTCCGCCCGAGCGCGTTCGACGCGGCCCTGGACGACGATCTCGGGGTTCCTCAGGCCCTGGCCGTGGTGCATGACACCGTGCGCAGCGGCAACGCGGCTCTCGCAGCGGGCGACCTCGTGTCGGCACGGGACGCGCGCGACGCGGTGGCGGCGATGACGAGCGTCCTCTGGCTCAATCCCTACGAGGCACCGTGGTCGGCACAGGCGGATGACGGTGCGGCACGACGTGCCCTTGCGCCGCTTGTCGAGGTCGTCCTCGAGCAGCGCGCGGCCGCGCGCGAGCGCAAGGACTTCGGCGTGGCCGATGCCTTGCGTGACGGTCTGGCAGGTTCGGGGATCCTCGTCGAGGACACCCCTTCGGGACCGCGATGGTCCCTCGCTGAGGAGGACTGATGGCCGGCAACTCCCAGCGTCGGGGCGCGATGCGCAATCCGGGCAGCAAGAAGGGCGCCACCGTCGGCTCCGGCGGGCAGCGACGCAAGGCGCTCAAGGGCAAGGGGCCCACCCCCCGCGCGGAGGAGCGCACCGGTCATCCGAAGGCGCGGCGCGCCCGCGCGGCGGAGAAGGCGGCCGCCCGCGAGGGCAGGCCCGGCCGGTCGAGCACGAAGTCGGGCAAGGAGATCCTGCTCGGCCGCAATCCGGTCGTCGAGGCCCTGCGCGCCGGCATCCCGGCCTCGGCGCTCTACGTCCAGCAGTACGTCGACACCGACGACCGGGTGCGCGAGGCGCTTCAGACCGCGGCAGACAACGGCCTGCCGATCCTCGAAGTCACGCGAGGCGAGCTCGATCGCATGTCCGGGGGAGCCGTGCACCAGGGATTGCTGCTCACGGTTCCGCCGTACGACTATCTCGATCCCCAGGACCTCCTCGCCATCGCCATCGACTCGGGAAGCCCTCCGCTCATCGTCGCGCTCGACGGCGTCACCGATCCGCGCAATCTGGGAGCGGTGGTGCGCTCTGCGGCGGCGTTCGGCTCGCACGGTGTCGTGGTCCCGGAGCGGCGCTCGGCGGGGGTGACCGGAGCGGCCTGGAAGGCGAGCGCGGGGACGCTGGCGCAGGTGCCGGTGGCGCGCGCGGTCAACCTCACCCGTGCCCTCCAGGCGTACGCCAAGGCAGGCTGCACGATCCTGGGGCTGGCTGCAGACGGCGATCTCGCTCTCGACGCGCTGCCGGACGGCCTGGCGAGCGAGCCGCTCGTCGTCGTCGTGGGCGGCGAAGGCAAGGGACTGAGCCGTCTCGTCGGCGAGGCCTGCGACCACCGCGTGTCCATCCCGATGGACGCCGGAGCCGAGTCTCTCAACGCCGCCGTGGCCGCGGGCATCGCCCTCTACGTCGTCGCCTCGGCCCGCTCATAGTCCTGAGGCGTCGCCTTCGGGGCGAATGCCTGCGCGACGAGCGGGAAGATGAGGACGGACAGCGCCCCGGCCCCGACCAGCGCGGCGCCGACCTCGGGGAGCATGATCCCGGCCTCGAGTTCGACGGAGGTCACGGCGACGATGATGGGCAGCGCGGTAGCCACGTAGAGCGAGAATCGCGCGCGCTCCCGCGTCTGGGGGATGGCCCGGCGGTAGATGAGGAACTGCGGGACACCACGGACGACGAGGAGCAGGGCAGTGAACACGAGGAGCAGGCCCGGATTATCGATGATGGACGCGACGTCCAACTTGGCGCCTGAGACGACGAAGAACAGCGGGATGAACAGGCCGAAGGCGAGGCCGGTGAGCTTGGTCAGCAGCAGGGAGTCGTGGGTCTCGTCGGAGAGGATCTTGAGGATGATGCCCGCGACGAAGGCGCCGAGCGCCACATCGAGGCCGAAGAACTCAGCTGCGGCCACGAGGGCGACGAGAAGGAAGACGGTGAGCCGCACCGCGGTCTGGGAACTCGTACCGTGGCCGTGCTCGACGATGCTGACGATGCGGTCGGTCCTCAGCCACCCGGGGATCTTCACGAAGGCGAGGGCCACGCCGGCGAACGTCACGATGGCGACGACGGCCATGCCGGGTGACTTGGTGCTCAGCAGGATCGAGATCGCGAGCACCGGCCCGAACTCGCCGATCGCGCCCGCGCCCATGAAGTAGGTCCCGAACGGCGTCTTGAGCAGTCCCTTGTCCCGCAGGATCGGGAGCAGCGTGCCGAGAGCCGTGCTCGTGAGCGCGATGGCGACGCCGAGGAAGTCGTTGATGATTCCGAGCCATTCCAGGATCCCGGCGGCGAGGCAGGCCAGGACCACCGACGTGAGCCAGCCGACAAGGGCCAGCCGGCCCGAGCGACCGCGGATCGCGTGCTTCTCGAGTTCGAGGCCCGCGGCGAAGAAGAGGAATGCCATCCCGATCTCGGCCAGCAGGATGATGCTCGGGGTGATCTGCACCCAGCCGAGCACCTGCGGTCCGACGACGACGCCGGCGGCGAGCAGGAGCACCACCTCGGCGACCGGCAGGCGCATGAGGCCCACGATGAGGGGGACCCCGGCGGCGATCACGGCGATGGCGCACAGCGAGTAGATGTCGGTGGAGAGTTCGGCGGACTCGGCGAACTGGCGCAGCGTGTCCATCGGCCTCACGTCCCTTCCCGGTGCGGCGAGTGTAGTGGCGAGGCGGCCGGTCGGGATGCGGGACTCAGCCTAGGCTGCGGTCATGGTCGCCCGCTCGGTGCATCGATGGTGGGTGCTCGTGGTGCTGTCCGGTGCGCTCGCGATCATCGCCCTCGACAACACCGTGCTCAACGTGGCCCTGCCGACCCTGCAGGAGGACCTGGGAGCGACGACATCGCAGCTGCAGTGGGTGGTGGACGCCTACTCCGTCATGTTCGCGGGGACGCTCCTTCTCGCGGGCAGCCTCGGTGACAGGTTCGGCCGTCGCCGCGCCCTGGTGGTTGGCCTCGCGGTGTTCGGCGCATCGTCGTTGGCCGCCGGCTTCGCCACGGACGCGCTCATGCTGTCCCTGTGCCGGGCGGTCATGGGCGTCGGCGGGGCCTTCATCATGCCGTCGACGCTCTCGATCCTCGCCCAGGTATTCACCGACCCCCGGGAGCGCGTGCAGGCCATCGGCATCTGGTCCGCCGTCGCCGGTGCCGCCGTCGGCCTGGGTCCGATCCTGGGCGGCCTGCTGGTGGAGTACGTGTCCTGGCACGCGATCTTCTGGATCAACCCCCCGCTGTGCCTCCTGGGCATCGTTGCCGCTGTCGCCCTCGTGCCGGAGTCGAAGGATCCGTCGCGACCCAAGCTCGATCCGGTGGGCGCCCTCCTCTCCGGCGTCGGCCTCATCGCGCTCGTCGTCACCGTCATCGAACTCCCCGACAGCGGCATCGACATCCTCACCGTCGGCTCGGCCCTGGCCACCGTGGTCTTCCTCGGCGGATTCGTGTGGTGGGAGCGCCGGGTCGAGCGGCCGCTGCTGCCGATGTCCCTCTTCCGCGAGCGGCTGTTCACGATCTCGATCGTCTGCGTGGCCCTGGTGTACGGCGCCCTCATCGGGGTCATGTTCTTCCTCCCGCAGTTCCTGCAGTTGGTGCAGGGCCGCAGCCCGCTGGAGTCGGGTGTGGCCGTGCTTCCCGGCGCTCTCGGCCTCCTCGTCGCCTCGTTGCTGAGTCCCTCCGTCGCATTCCGGATCGGGGCCCGCGCCACCGTGGTTCTCGGATTGGCGCTGGTGACCGGCGGGATGACCGCGGCGGCGTTCCTCACCCGCGACTCGTCGTACCCGCTCGTGGGTGTGAGCCTCGGCCTCATGGGCCTGGGCCTCGGCCTCGTGCTGCCCCAGGCCACGAACGGCATCCTCGCGTCGGTCCCGCGCGAGCGCAGCGGACTGGGGTCCGCGGTCAACGACGGGATGAGCGAGCTCGGGGGGTCGCTCGGGGTCGCCATCCTCGGGTCGCTCCTGGCCCTCGGCTACCGCAACAGCGTCGAGGAGCAGATCTCGGCGGCCGGCGATGCGATCGCCAGCATCCCCGGGGGCGTCATCGATGCGGTGCGCGAGTCGCTCGCGGCGGGGGTTCTCGCCGTGGGGCGCCTCCCGGTGGAGGAGTCAGGGCCGATCCGCGAGGCGGCCGGGGGCGCGTTCGTCTCGGGGATGACGACCGCCCTGCTCGTGGCTGCGGCCATCGTGGGTGCCGGGACCGTCCTCGCCTGGTGGCTCTTCCCCCGACGCGTGGAGCAGGTGCAGGAGTAGGGCCGCCCGTACTGAGGCTTCGTTACCGCATTCGCCGAGCGTCACCCTGCTAGGAGACGCTGCCGCTGAAGGTGACGATTCCGGGAGCGTACGCACCCGTCACGCTGGTGACGTAGAACGTGACGCTGGCCCCGGGCGTGGCCGTCGCCGAGAGCGGGAGGCTGATGCGATAGCGGTTGTCGGCGACCTGGGTGGACGTGAGCACGAGGTAGGTGTCCGCGCCGATGGGGCCGCTCGTGGGGAGTCCTCGCGCGGCGAGGAAGGCCGGGTCGAGGTCGGAGAAGTCCATCGCCGCCTGAACCAGGGCCGAACTCACGATGACGCGGCCGGGGCGATCGGCGACGAAGTCCCATTGCAGCGTTCCCCCCGCCTGCGCCGTGGCATTGGCCTGGGGAAGCGTCAGGGTGCGGATGTCGACGTTCGCAGGGATCACCGTGAGCGTGGAGCGGAACATGCCCACCGTCGCGCCCGAAAGGGGGTAGACGGCGACGCTGACCGTCGCCGCGCTGCCGGGTCCCACGGCCGAGGGCATGGTGACGGGCACGGGCACGGTCACGCGGCGTGTGCCCGGCGTGACACGCACGGTGCGATTGACACCGGCGATGATCGAATCGTCGACCGCCTTCCCCACCGAGACCCGCAGGTATGCCGGACGCTGCACGGGGCGGCTCAGGGTCACGGTCACGGGAACGGTCGTGGTGAGCCCTCCGCTGACGGTCGCGACGTAGTCGCGCAGTTCCGCGACGGGAAGCGGTTGCGCCGGCGGGGCCGACCGGGGAACGCGCCGGGATGCGTCCACGAGCCAGGCTCGGCCGCTTCCCCGGGTGGCGATGCCGATGGCGTCGATGCGCGACAGGTCGACCCCGGCGAACGCGGCGGGAGGGGCCCACACGGTCTGCGCCCAGAGTCGTAGCTCCGCCGACCCCTCGCTGAGCGCGCTCACGGGCAGGCCCGATGTCGGAGCCACGGCCACGCGCCCGTCGGCGTCGCGCACCGCGATCGACACGGTCCCCGTCGACGATGGGTCGAGGACCACGCGCGCGGAGACCCTACTCGCGTCCCGGATGCTCACCGGTGCCGGCAGGCCCGCGAGCGCGGTCCCCGTGCCGGTCCAGGAGATATCGACCGCTGTGCGCCCCGGAAGGTTGCCTTTGACGAAGCGGGAGCCCAGCCAGGCCGTGTCCTGCCGCGACTCGGCGACACCCGTGGCGCAGACGTCGCGCTCGGGCCACACCGTACCGAGGCCGCTGCCGAGGCAGGCGGCTGCGATCGTGCCGGTCGCGCTCAGGGGCGTGGTGGCCTGGGGGACGAGGACGAGCCGATCGGGTCCGGCGAGGCTCGCGGAGCGGATCGTGATGCCCGCCCGCGCCAGCGAGGTCACCTCGGTGCCGGTGCCGTCGAAGAGCGGCTGCATGCGCTCGTCGTCGTCCTGCATGAGGCGCACGGAGGCGGCCATGTACTGCAGCCCGACAGCGCGCTCCTGCTCCGGGGTGAGGCGAATGGCGGGCCGGCAGGAGCCCGTGGTCGTGGTGTCGTCGTAGATGTACGTCGCGTCATCGGACCCGGTGTCGGACACCGACAGCCCCGGCGTCCACTCCGTGTTGAAGTAGTTGTGGTTCGCCCCGGGGACCCACACGCTGCTGTTGAGGGCTCCGTGCGTCCCGTAGAGGTCGCGTCCGCGATCGACGTAGGTCTGGCCCTGAAGGTCGGAGACGTCCCCGTCACACGCCGGAAGGATGGTCACGGTGGTCATCGTGGGCGGGGCCGACTGGGAGAAGGCGGTCGGCGCCAAGGGGATCACGCCGGCAATCGTCGCTGTCGCATCCGGGGTGGTCGCGATCACCTGCGCGGCCCGGACCACGCCCTCTCCGCCGCGGCTGTGGCCCATGAGGACCGTGCGGGAGAGGTCGACGTGACCGATGAGACGGTCGCCGTACCCGGTGGTCGACTGCCGGTCAGCGCGCCGAAGCCGATTGAGGTGGTACTCGATGAGAAAGGCGCGGGCATTGGCGCCGAGGTCGCGGGTGTTGTCCTGGGCGTTGATCCCGTTAGCGCTGATGCTGATGACGATGCGGCCCTGGCTGGCGAGGGCATCGGCCAGGTAGCGGTACCCGGTGTAGCTCGGGACGGGGATCGTGGTGTTGGGATTGCCGCACCACGCGGGGACCGGGTCGGGCACGGCCCCCCCGACATTGCTGCACCACGCGTGTCGGCCGTGCAGGAGGAGCACCACCGGATGCCGGCCCGGCGCTACCGCGCCCTTGCGCATCGGCACGGTGACCTCGGCGAGATCCTCGACGCGCAGGGGCATGTCCACCTCGACGCGATCCCACCCGCGGAAGACCTCGAAGCGCTCGGTGTCGTAGGGGCCCTCGGCTCCAGGATCAGGCAGCCCGGCCGCGGGGAGGGTCACGCCTGACGCGGTCGTCTCCGACGAGGGGGGTGGCACGGCCTGG
Organism: uncultured bacterium; assembly: GCA_903909555.1. GTDB lineage: Bacteria > Actinomycetota > Actinomycetes > S36-B12 > S36-B12 > Mxb001. Next base: position 18,160 of record CAIVWG010000189.1, read on the forward strand.
CCTGCTGGCGCGACGGCGATGCCGGTGAACAGCAGCGCGCCCAGGGAGGCGGCGAGGGCGACAACACGACTGGAGTGGGCCATGCCGCGACCCTAGCCTTCGCTGGCTCCGCTGGTCGCTCGATCTGCCCTCCCGGAGCCGTCTCGCGGCTGCGCGTGCTCGCCGCGGGGCAGTGGCGCGGCACCGGTGCCCCCGGCAGGATTCGAACCTGCGACACAAGGTTTAGGAAACCTCTGCTCTATCCCCTGAGCTACGGGGGCGGGGTGAGCCAAGGTACCCGTCGCGGCGCGCGGCGGTGCTCCCGGGTCCGGATGCCTGCCCGTCGACCCTCCTATCGGATTAGTGTCGTGGCGTGCGCGCAGTCGTGTACGACGCCCCTCGTTCCTTCGCCGTGCGGGACCTCCCCATCCCCAGTCCCGGGCCGGGAGAGGTCCTGGTTCGCGTGACGGCGGCGGGCATGTGCGGGACGGACCTGCACCTGCACGAGGGGCAGTTCCTCGCGAACTTCCCCCTGACTCCCGGCCACGAGACGGTGGGCGTGGTCGAGGCGCTCGGGCCCGATGCCGTCGACGGTGAGAGGAGTGCGCTCACGCCGGGGCAGCACGTCGTCATCAATCCGAACTCCAGCTGCCGCGACTGCGAGTACTGCGACGAGGACACCCCGTGGCTATGCGAGGGGTTCGCGGGCATCGGCTCGTCCACGCCGGGGGGCTTCGCCGAGTACGTCCTCGCGCCCGGAGCACAGGTGTTCGATGCCTCCGGGATCGACATCGATCTCGCTGTCTTCGCGGAGCCGTCCGCGTGCATCGCGCATCTCATGGACCGGCTCGATCCCCTGACGGACTGCTCCGTGACGGTGATCGGCGCCGGCCCCACCGGGGTGCTGCTCACGCAGTTCCTCGCCTATGCCGGGGCCGCGGATGTCACCCTGGCAGACCCGAACCTCTTCAAGCTCGACCGTGCGGCATTCCTGGCCGACATCGGGACCATGGTCATCGATCGCGACGATGTCGCGGGCTCCTTCCAGCAGATGGCGGCGGTCCACGGCCGCTTCGACGTCGTCATCGACGCGACGGGTGCGCCACGTGTCATCGAGGAACTGCCACTGCTCGCCCGCAACGGCGGTCGCCTCGTGTACTACGGCGTGGCCGACGAGCACGCCCGAATCACGCTCTCGCCTTTCGACGTCTTCCGCCGCGAGCTCACGATCATGGGTTCGTTCACCGAGGTCGACTCGTTCCCGGACGCGCTGGCAGCCTTTCGCGCGGGAGCGATCCGGATGGATGGCATCATCACTCACCGCTTCCCGCTGGGCGACTACGCCACCGCCCTCGAGGCGCTGCGCACGGACCGCTCGGCACACAAGGTCGTCATCGAGCCCTGAGGCGAGCCAGCCTCGCGCCCGAGTCCGTCACGTGCCTATGCCCGCGTCGTGCTCGAGTCGATCCTCGTGCCTCAGCGAGGACTCGGGCAGCGGAAACCACCGCAGCGCATCGAAGTCGTCGCTGACGCGGGCGTCGGGGTCGAGTTCCGGCTGAGCGTCGAGGATCTCGCGGGCCTCGCGCAGGTGATCCTGCAGGGCGGCCAGGGGGAGTCGCTCGGCGTGCCGGGGATAGCGGAGCACGCCGTGGTCGTCGTAGTCGACGTCCGCGAGTCGAAGGGGCGGTTCGACAGGCCCCCGGCGATGCCGCCAGAGGCCGGTGGCCGGGTCGAAGCGGTAGACGGGGAGTAGTCGCTCGCCCTGGTCGGCGAGGAGTTCGACCGCCTCGATGACGTAGTCGGCGACCTCGTCTTCGACGAAGTAGTTGAAGTTCACACGCACCCAGCCGGGCTTGATCCCCTCGCAGCCTCCGCGGATCTGGCGCTCGAAGGCGTGGGAGCGGTCCAGGTCGATGCCTAGCAGCCGGTGGCCATAGGGCCCCGCGCACGAGCATCCGCCGCGCGCCTGGATGCCGAAGAGGTCGTTGAGCATGGCGACGACCGCGTTGTGATGCAGGTAGCCGCCCGCGCTGGCCCGGAGGGTGAACGACACGATCGACAGCCGGTCCACGCGGGCGTTGCCCAGGATGTCGATGCGCGGATGCATGCTCCAGGACCCGATCGCCCGGCGGAGCAGGGCATCCTCGCGCGCCTTGATCACGTCGACGCCGACGGCCTCCTTGAGTTGGAAGACCAGCCCCGCGCGGATCGACTCGATGATCGCCGGGGTGCCCGCCTCCTCACGGTGGACGGGATCGTCGAGGTAGACGTGCTCTTCGGGATTGACGTAGGCCACCGTGCCTCCGCCCACGACGACCGGGACGGAGTTCGTGAGCAGCTCACGCCGGATGACGAGGACGCCGGGGGTGCCCGGACCTCCGATGAACTTGTGCGGCGACAGCACGATGGCGTCCTTGGCTGCGGCGGGATCGTCCGCGCGCATGTCGATGTCGACGTACGGCGCGGCAGCGGCGTAATCCCACACCGCCAGCGCGCCGTAGCGGTGGAGGAGGGACGTCACGGCATCGGTGTCGGTGAGGATCCCCGTCACGTTGCTGGCTGCGCTGAACGCTCCGATGATGAGCGGGCGATCACCGTGCTGCTCCAGGGCGCCCTCCAAGGCGCCGAGGTCGACATGGCCATCGCGATCCTCGGGGATCGTCACCACGTCGGCGATGGACTCGCGCCACGGGAGTTCGTTGCTGTGATGCTCGAAGGGTCCGAGGAGGATGACGGGCCGCTCCCGCGCGGGGATGCTCGCGCTGAGCCCGTAGCGCTCGTCGAGGTCGGCCGGGACGCGAAGGTTGAGGATGCCGATAAGTCGGTCGATGGCTCCCGTGCAACCGCTCCCGGCGAAGATCACGCAGGTGGATTCGTCGCCGTGGACGGCGTCGCGGATGATCCGACGGGCATCCTCGCGGAGCCTCGTGGTCTGCAGCCCGGTGCCGCTGGATTCGGTGTGGGTGTTCGCGTAGCTGGGCAGCACCTCGTCGCGGATGAAGTCCTCGATGAAGGTGAGCGCCCGGCCGCTGGCGGTGTAGTCCGCGTAGGTCACCCGGCGCGGCCCGAAGGGCCCGTGCATGACGCTGTCCTCGCCGATCACGGAGTCCCGAATGGTGCGGAGCAGCGCGGGTTCCTCGACCACGGGGCTACGGTACGCCGGATGCCGGCGCTAGGTCCGGTCCGACGTGGAGTCCGATGTCCCGTCCGCGATCGGCTCGTCGAAGTCGGCCACGGCCACCTGCGCGGGGCGCCGGATGACCCACGTGAAGACGGCCACGATGGCGAGGGCCCCGATCACGACCTCGACCGCGTTGAGGAGGCTGTCGTCCGCGTAGTCGAGCACGGCGTACCCGATCTGCTGGCTGAGGATGAAGACGGCCATGACGAGCACGAAGTAGCCGAATGCCTTGCGCAGCTTGTCGGGGTGGACGCGCCCGACGATGGCGCTGCCGATGAGGGCGCCGACGATGGCCGCGCCCGTGATGATGAGGGTGACCGGCCAGTCGAACTCCGTCGAGGGGTTGAGGCTGACGAGGGATCCGCCGCCGAAGGTGAAGATGTAGCCGGCGAGCCCGGCGAAGGACTTCATGGCGACGACGAGCAGGGAGGTCGCGACAGCGCGCGGCATCGGGAGGCCGGCGAGCAGCGCCAGGGCAGGCACGACGAGGAAGCCACCGCCGGCGCCCACGAGCCCGGTGACGAATCCGACGACGAGTCCGTCGAGGAGGATGCGGAAGAGAGGCAGTCCCTTGTGGGCATGGCCCTGGACCTGCTTGCGCCCGCGGATCATGGCCACGGCGGTGATTCCCATCATGACCGCGAAGGCGGCGAGGAGCAGAGCGCTGGGGAGTCGAGCGCCGATCTGGCCGCCGATGAAGGCACCCACCATTCCGGCGCCCCCGAACAGCAGGCCGATGCGCCACACCACGCGCCCGGCCCGCGCGTGGCTGATGAGGCCGAAGATCGAGGTGACGCCGACCACGAAGAGGCTGGCCGCGATGGCCTGCTTGGCATCGAAGCCGACCACGTAGATGAGGAGCGGGGTCGTGAGGATGGAGCCGCCACCGCCGAGGAGTCCGACGGCCATGCCGATGCCGACGGCGAGGAATGCCGCGAGGGCGATCACGGGGCCACCCCCTCGGTCGTGGCGCTCAGGGTGGCCCCCACCGAACTCCACTGGGCCTCGAGGCTGAAGCGATCGGCGCGTACGTGGGTCTCGCGCCACTCGGCCGGACGGCCCTGGGCGGTCGCGCGACGTTCGAGGAGGAGGACCGGATCGTCCGGTGACAGGCCGAGAAGGCCGGCGATGTGACGTGGTGCGCGCTCGGCGGTGACGCGCTCGGACCCGGCGTCGATCTGCACGCCCATGTCATGAAGCTCCGCGTAGAGCGCGGCGCGGCTGAGGTCGCGATCGAGGATCGGCGCGGCCAGGGCCGCCGGCAGCCACGAGACGTCATGCGCGATCGGCTCGTTATCCGCGAAGCGCAGGCGCTCCACGACGACGAACTCGGTGTCGTCGGGCAGGCCGAGCTCGGCGGCGACGGAGGCGTTGACGGTGGTGCCGAGGCGCAGGACGGTGCTGCGGGGCATCGCGCCCTGCGCGGCCACGGAGTCGAAGAGCGAGGACAGGGTGCCGAGGCTCTGCCGGTACACCGTGGGCTCCACGACCGTGGGCCGGCCGCGATGGCTGCGCAGTACTCCCTCGTTGCGCAGCACCCGCAGCGCCTCCCGGATCGTGTGCCGGCTGACCTCGTACTCCTCGGTGAGGGTGAGCTCCCCGGGGAACCCCGCCGCGAACGCCCCGCTCTCGATGCGGCGGCGCAGGTCGGCGCAGACCTGGGCCCACAGCGGCAGGGGGCTGGCCCGGTCGGGGAGGAGCGGCCCGGAGTCCGTGGCCGGTGCGGCGGGGGTCATGGCGCAAATGTACGGACATCCGTACAGGTCGTCAAGAGCCCGTCGTCACGAGCCCGGCGTCCGAGCTCCCCGGTCAGCTCGTCTCGATGGCGGTGGCGAGCCAGCGGCCCTTGACTGCCTCGAGGCGCACGGCGACCGCCCGGGCGCGCGAGGCGCCGACGACGACCGCGCTGGCCTCGACGACGTTCGGTGCCGGCTGGCAGATGCGCACGGAGCGCACGCGCCGGCACTGGGGTGCGCGGGCCTTGCCGGCCGGATGGCGCAGGGCCACTGCGTGCCGTCGCGACAGGGTCTCGTGGAGCTCGCGCGAAACCCACCGACGCAACTGGCCGGCCGGACGCTCACCGGCGATGACTTCGAGGATGGCCGGTGCGAGCCGGGCCACCCATGGGCCGGGCGCGGGAAGGCGAGGCGCGGCCGGATCGACGTCGGCCGGGCGGGCGACCGGCTCCTCCGCGCCGGTGACCAGGCGAAGGTGCCGCGGGGCGGGCGGGACGGCGGGCAGGCCGCCGGGGACCTGCCACTCCAGGGGAAGGAAGGGCTCGGCGAGGGTCGAACTCGCGGATGACATGACGCCTCCAGGCTGCTCGTGGTCGCGGATGCTGCGACTGGTCGCGGATCTCGCGACCTGCGTGGGTCTGCCGGCCGCGACACGGGCCCCCGATCCCGGGTCGGCGTTGCCGTGACCCTGGTGCTGACGTCGGCGTGGTGTCGGACGATGTCGTTTGCCTGTGTTTGACCGGCTTTGCCATTGGACGACCTCCCGGCCTGCGCGGTCAACTCGTACCCTGTCGATGTGGACGAACTGAACGATGACGATGCGCGTTTCGATGATTTGCTGCCGGGAATCGCGGCGGAGATGGCCGCGCGCGATGCCGCGGGGGACGACGTCCTGGCGGCCGAGCTGGCTCTCGCCGAGGTTGCGCAGGTCGATCTCCTCGATCGTCTGCGGGCGGCGGGATCCGTCGTCGTGGAGGTGGTCGGCCACGGCGCGGTGGGCGGGCGGGTGGTGGAGGTCGGCCGTGACGTCGTCGTCCTCCGCGCGGACGATGCCGAGTGGGCGATCCCTCTGTGGGGCATGGGGACGCTGGTGGGCCTCACCGCCCTCGCGACCCCTCCCTCATCCCCCCGGGATCGGCTCGGCTTTGCCGCCGTCGTGAGGGAATGGGCCGCGGATGGCGTGCCCGTGCGGCTTGCACGCGTGGGCGCCGCGCCCCTCACGGGATCGATCGACCGGGTAGGGCGCGATCACCTCGACCTCGCCGAGCACGACCCGGGGGAGCCCCGGCGCGCGGACGCGGTACGCCGTCTTGCGGCAGTGCCGCTCGCCGCGGTCAGCGGACTGAGTCGTCGTTGACGCGCGCCGCGACCAGGGGACCTGACTCGAGGTCGTGCACGAGGGCCGCGGTCTCGGCGTACATCCGTGCGATGTAGTCCTCGAGCTCGGACTCCTCGATCCGCCACTGGCCCCGGCCGCCGACCTTGATGGCGCGGATGTCGCCGCTGCGCACGAGCGCGTAGGCCTGCGCTGCGCTCACATTGAGGACGTCGGCCACGTCGGCGAGCGTGAGGAATCGGGGCACTCGGTCAGTGTCGCATCGGCTCGCGCGGGTTAACGCGCTCGCAATGAGACCCTGTGGACAACCGGATTCGGGTTGCATCGGCCGTCGTGCGTGGGGAATTCTGCTCGCGGGGAAGGGGCACAGGCCACGTCAACCCGGCGCCACGTTCGCGCATCGCGCGTCGAGGGCGCCAAGGAGAGGCCATGTCCCGAGTTGGATCACTGTTCGACCGACGCGCGCCACGCGATCGCGAGGCCGCGGAAGCTCCGCCGTCACCGGCAGCGAATCGGCCACGCCGCGGCGCGTGGCGGGATCCTCGCGTGATCGGCGGAGTCGCCATCGTGGCGATCTGCACCGTCGTGGGTGCGCGCGTCGTCGCATCCGGTGAGGACGCGGTGGACGTCTGGCGCGTCACCCGCGACCTGGCCCCGGGTGCCACGCCCACCGCGACCGACCTCGAGCGCGTCGCGGTACCCCCTGAGGCGGCGGCGGCGTACGTCGCCGCGGGTGATGTCCCCGCGGGCCGCCTGTTGCGGGCTGCCCACGCCGGCGAGTTACTCCCCGCCAGTGCCCTCGGAGAGGACGTGCTCGTCGACGCGCGATGGGTCACGGTCCCGGTGGAGCCGCTGCATGCGCCCCCGGACCTGGCCTCCGGCGAGCGGGTCGACGTGTGGGCCACCGGCGGGGACGCTCTGGGCGCGAGCCCGACCCCCGCGCTGGTGCTCGCCGCAGCGCTGGTGTCGGCGGTGTCCGCCGATGCCGTGGGGTTCGGCGGGGAGTACGGGGTCACGCTGGAGATCGCTCCCGATGACGCTGCAGCGGTCCTCGCGGCCGTGCGTTCGGGAGCGGTCGACCTGGTGCGCGTCCCGGCCGACATCGGTCGAGCGGGTGAGCCCGCGAGCGAGGCCGAGACCGCGGATCCCCCCTCGGATCCCTCGGCCACTCCCACCGCGGGGGTGCCGTCATGAGTGCGGGTGCGCTTCCCGTCCTCCTGGCCGCGCCCGGGCTGGCCATGGAACCGGACCTCGTCGCGCGCCTGGGGCGCCCGGGATCGCCCGTGACCGTCGTTCGCCGCTGTGTCGATGCCGTGGATGTGGTGGGCGCCTGCGCAGCGGGTACCGCGCGCGCCGCGGTCATCTCAGCGGCACTGCCACGGCTGAGCCGCGAGACGGTGGCCCGCGCACGCGAGGCGGGCGTCACGGTCTACGGCATCGCGGCAGAGGGCGACACGTCGGCGGCGCACCTGTCCGCGCTGGGGGTCAGCGTCGTGCGCGTGCCCGGCGGGGATCCCGACGCCGCCACGGAGAGCCTCATTCGCGTGCTCCTCGGAGCCGACTCGTCTCAGGAGCGGGAGACGGTCGCGTCACCGGCGCGCTTGGACGAGGCCGCAGTCGCCCCGCACCGCGGCAGGCTTGTCGTCGTCTGGGGACCTCACGGCGCACCCGGTCGCACGTCGACCGCGATCGCGCTGGCCGATGAGGCCGCTCGCGCCGGTGTTCCCGCGCTGCTCGTCGATGCTGACACGTACGGCGGTGCCATCGCCTCGAGGCTCGGCATCCTCGATGACGTCAGCGGGCTCGTGGTCGCGTGCCGTCAGGCCGACGTCGGGGAACTCGATGGGGCCTCCCTGGCGGCTTCCGCGCGCTCGCTCTCGACACGATTCAGGGTCCTCACCGGTATCGCGCGCGCCGAGCGCTGGTCCGAGCTCAGGCCCGCCGCCCTCGCACGCCTGTGGGAGGCGTGCCGCGCCACCCCGGGGGTGTGCGTCGCCGACGTGGGTTTCGGGCTGGAACTGCCGGACGCGATGATGCCTGCGGGGCGCCGGGACGGCGCCACGATGAGCGCCCTCGCCGCTGCCGACGAGGTCGTCGCGGTCGGCGTGGCGGATCCGGTGGGCATCGAGCGGCTGCTCCAGGGCCTGGCGGACCTGACCGAGGCGGCGCCGCAGGTGCGACCGCGCGTCGTCGTGACGCGCGTGCGCAGCGGGAGCCTCGGCCGTCGGCCGGAGGAGCAGGTCCGTGACGCGCTGCGACGTCACGCGGGGGTCATGGATCCCATCCTCGTGCCCGATGACCCCTCCGCGTATGACGCCTGCCTGCGCGAGGCGCGCACACTGGCCGAGTGCGCTCCGCGTTCGGCGGCGCGCACGCCCCTGAGGCGACTCGCGACTGCGGTGGCGCAGGCCCGCCCGCCTAGACTCGAAGCATGTCCGACTCCGCGGCCCTCGACGCCGCAGCGCTCGACCCGGGCTTCGCGGGACTCATCGTGGATTGGGGCGGCGTCCTGACCGGCGACCTGAGGCCCGCGGTGGCGAGATGGGCGGCACGGCATGGCGTCGAGATGGAGGCCTACGCCGACGTCATGCGGCGCTGGCTGGGGCCCGAGGGGGAGCTCGAGGCGCGGCTCAATCCGATCCATGCCCTCGAGCGCGGGGAGTTGGAGGTCCCGGACTTCGAGCGCATGCTCGCCCGGGAGCTCACCATCCGGACCGGTGTGGAGCACGACCCCACGGATCTCCTGGCGCGCATGTTCGACGAGTTCGAGCACGCGCACGACATGAACGCCCTCGTGCGCCGGGCGCGCGGGCTGGGCATCCGGACCGCGCTGCTGTCGAATTCCTGGGGCGACTACTACCCAAGAGAGCTGTGGGACGGCATGTTCGACGTGGTCGTCATCAGCGGCGAGGTGGGCATGCGCAAGCCCGAGGCCGGGATCTTCGCCCTCACGCTGGACCAGCTCGGGCTTCCGGCGCACCGGTGCGTCTTCGTCGACGACCTCGGCCACAACATCGAGGCCGCGGCCGCCCTGGGCCTTGCCGGGGTGCACCACACTGACTACGAGTCGACATTGCGCGA
>CAIVWG010000190.1 GCA_903909555.1 uncultured bacterium
ACGGTGAGCGTGCCGTTCGCGGTGCGGGCCGGTGCGGTGACCACGATCAGGTTCACCAACACCTACACCGCCGGCGACCTCGTCCTCACTCGCACGGTCCGGGTGATCCCGGACTGTGCCGTGACCGCGGACAAGAACACGGTCGGGGTCGAGGGCACCTACCGGGCGTTGACCGGGATCAGCGTGCCCGAGGGGTGCTCCCGGCCGAAGGTCACCGTCACCTGCACCCCCTTGAGCGGGGGCAGGTCACTACCGGCCGGGGACTACCCAGCCCCCTGCACCTGGGAACTACGCGGCACCACACTGCGGATCACCACCAGCGGGCAGCCCGTGCGCATCCGTGTCACCCTCACCAGCCACCCCCACCGCAGGCCCGCCCACACCACCACCACAACCCACACCTGGACCACCCAGCAACGCCAAGCCCCGAGAGGCTAAGACATCAGCACAGAGATCGGGCGCGACACCATCACCACCGTGCTGCCGTCGGGTTCCGACGCAACCTCGACCGTGACGTTCGCGCGTGGGGAACCCTCGAGTGTCGACAGCCTGGCGCCGGCGCCGTTGCCGGTATCGCGCAACTCCAGGGACAGGTAGTCGTTCATGCCGTCGTTCAGGGTGCGCACCGTTAGCGAGGAAGAGTCCCGGATGAGAGCCTCGAGGTCGAGGATGAGGTCCGTCTCGAGGGGGGTGCGATCCGAGCTCGACACCAGGGTCCCGACCATCGCTGGGATGCCCACGCTGAACGCGGAGTTCACCAGGCGGGCCGCGACGCGGGTGAACTCGCCGCTGTCGATGGGATCGACCTGGATGGTCGCCCGGATGAGTCCCTCAAGGCAGGCCACCTGCTCTCGCCGTTCCTCGTCGAGTTCCTCCCCTCGCGCTAGCTCGGCGATGATCCCGTCGGCCTGGGCCACGCACGCGGACAGGTGCTGATCGATGTAGATCGCGGTGTTGGCGCGGCTGAGTTCGCGGTTCATGGCCTCGCGCTCGAGCGCCAGGGAGGCCTGGGCGCGCTGGAAGCGCCGCGACCCGATGGCGGCGACGACAACGACGACGGGAACGATGATGAGGCAGTTGACCAGGGCCACGACAATGGGGAGCGGGTCCTGGCCCGCGATGCCGCCCACGCTCGCGTCGGTCAGGACGCCGGCTGCCCAGAGGCACAGGCCGGTCACCCACTGCCACCATCGGGACCACACGCCCACGGCAATGAGGGCGTATCCGGCGGTCGTCAGGCCGGCGACCGACGCTGACGCGGCCGACGCCGGAGCGCCCGCGACCGCGAGCAACCAGGGAATGCCCGCCAGGCCGAGGATCACCGCGGACGAGGCGACGAGGGAGGGACGCCGTCGGCGTGCTACGAGCACGACTGCGCCGATGCTGGCGAGCAGCGCGGTGACCACGAGCGGCCAACCCCGCGGCGCGGCAAGCCCGGCGAGGACGTCGTAGGCGACGCCCACGATGCCCACGGTGACCAGCGGGGCAGAGATGAGGATCCGGCCCTGCTGGAAGCCATCCTCGTCGAAGTCCGGTCGCGACCGGTCGGCCAGCGCCGGAACGGTGAGCGTCACGACGGTGCGGTCGCGGACGCGCGCATGGGACCAGGAGCCGCCGACGTCGCCCAGGCCCTCATCCAGCGTGGTGGTCCAGCCCAGTCCGGGCTTGGCGTCGGCGGGGACGCCGGTGCCGTTGTCGTCTACCGAGATCAGGCAGGAGTCGGGACTACGTCGCGCGGTCACGTGGACGTCGGTCGCGTCCCCGTGCAGCACGGCGTTGAGGGCGCATTCCACGATGGCAGAGCGCGCTGCAGCACGCACGTCGTCGCTGAGGGGCAGTTCCAGTACCGAGGCGTCGACGCGGATGATGCCCGCGGCGATGCGCGCCGCGGTCGCCTCGCGAACATCCTCGGTGAGGCTGGGAGTGTTCGTGATCGGGGGGTTGGCGCCGTCGGGGCCGATCAGTCGGCCCAGGCCCTCTCGGTCGAGATGGTCGGCCTGAAGGACGTAGCGCAGGGTGCTCAGGAGGCGCTCGTGGACGGACACGACCGTGGCGCGCCATATACGGGAGCGTTCCTGCGCGGCGAGTTCCTCCTGGAGCCGGTCGGAGACCTGCTGCATGCGCGCATCATCCGCCCGGGCCTGGTCGAGCAGTGCGTGCCAGACGTACCACAGGACACTCGCGGACAGGCCCAAGCTGACCACGCTGATCCAGCCTCCGGCAACATCGAGGGCTCCGGGGACGACGTTCGACGGTCGCAGCGCCCACACCAGAGCGAGCGCGGCGGAGCAGGCCGCCACGGCGACGATGCCGATGCGTCGCGGGGTGAGGAGGACCAGGCCGTAGGCGACGTGGCCGGTGGACACGCCCAGGGCGACCCATCGGGCAGCACCCGGGCTGACACCGCTGAGCACGGTCGCGGCCACCAGGCACAGGGGAGCGGCAGTGATGAGCCATAGCCCGACCGTGCGGCGGCTCAGGGACCAGCCGACGATGACCAGGGCCGCGCTGGCGGCCAGGGCAGCACGGTCGGTGGCGGAGAGGCGGCTCCAACTGAGCAGTCCGGCGAGGGCAGCGAAGAGCCAGGCCTCGGTGAAGAGCAGGCGGA
>CAIVWG010000191.1 GCA_903909555.1 uncultured bacterium
CGTCTTCGTCGGCCTCGCCGCGGCACCGGAACTGGAGGAGCGCATCGACCTGGCGATGGACGAACTCGAGCGCACCGGTGCCTTCGATCGCTCCGTGCTCTGCCTCGCGTCGCCCACCGGCTCCGGCTACATCAACTACGTCATGGCGGAGACGCTGGAGTTCCTCACGCGCGGCGACTGCGCCATCGTGACCCTGCAGTACTCGCTTCGCCCGTCGTTCCTGTCCCTGGACCGTGCAGACCTGGGGATCGAGCAGAACCGCGCCCTCATGCACATGATCACCGGCTACCTGCGCGGGATGCCCGAGGACCGCCGTCCCCGCTTCGTGCTGTTCGGCGAGAGCCTCGGGGCGCTCACCATCCTCGATATGTACCGCCACCGCGGGGTGAGTGCCCTCGACCGGGACTTCGTGTCGGGCTCGCTCCTGCTGGGCACCCCGGCAGGCTCGGCATTCCGTCGCTCGTGGCTCCTCGATCCGGCGAAGGTCGATCCCGAGGGCGCCATGGCGGAGGTCGACTCCCATGCCGAGTACGCCGCCCTCGACGACGACGCGCGCGAGCGGGTGCGCCACGTCCTTCTCACGCATCATGACGACCCGATCCCGAAGTTCGGCCCATCGCTGCTCGTGCGTCAGCCCGCCTGGCTCGGCGAGTCGGAGGCGCGCCCTGCCGGGGTCCCGCGCTCCACCGCGTGGCGGCCTGCGACGACGTTCGTGCTCACGGGGATCGACCTGGTGAACGCCATGGAGGTCGTGCCCGGCGACTTCACGCGCCGCGGCCACGACTACCGCGAGGACATCCCCGAGTTCGTGCGCGACGCGTTCCGGCTGCCCGCGACACCCGAGCAGATGGAGGCCATCGAGTCCCGGCTGCGCCAGCGCGAACTGGCCTGGGCGAGGCGCCGCGTGGTGACCGAGGAGGTTGCCCGCGCTCGTGAGGCGGTGCTGCGCGAGATGAAGGCGTGGGGAGTGTCGGGCGAGACGCTCGACCCGGCGTTCATCCTCCACAGCGTCGCCGACGACGCACAGGCGCTGCTGGGCGATGCGCTCGCCAGCGTCCCCAGCGCCGAACGGCTGCGTCCGTCGAGCAGGCGTCGGCGGACGGGCATGACCAGCGATGCCGGCGCCCCGGCTTAGGGACGCCGTGACCACCGGCGGCGCGGGAGAGGCGGGGAGCGCGGGTCCGCTCACCGGGCTGCGGTTCGTCGAGATGGCGGGCATCGGCCCGGTGCCCTTCGCGGCCATGGTGCTCGCCGACCTCGGTGCGACGGGCATCCGGATCGAGTCGCCGCGTCCGGGGCTGGGCCTGGGCGACCCGACGCGCGACATCACGCGACGGGGGCGCGATGCCGTCGTCGTCGACGTACGCGATGAACTCGGTCGTGCGCTCGTCGTCGACCTCATCGATTCCGCGGACCTGCTCCTCGAGGGCTTCCGCCCGGGCGTCATGGAGCGCCTCGGCCTTGGTCCGGACGACTGCCTCGCGCGCAATCCCGCACTCGTGTTCGGGCGCATGACGGGATGGGGCCAGGACGGCCCCTGGGCGCGCACCGCCGGACACGACCTCGACTACATCGCGCTGGCAGGCGCCCTCGCCCACATCGGGCGCGCGGGGCAGCCCCCGACCCCGCCGCTGAACCTCCTCGGCGACTACGGCGGCGGCAGCATGCTGCTCCTCGTCGGCGTCCTCGCCGCCCTCTGGGAGGCGCAGCGTTCCGGCAGGGGCCAGGTCGTGGACGCCGCGATGGTCGACGGGGTCGCCCTGCTCATGTCGCTCTTCCACGGGGTCGCGGCGCAGGGCTTGTGGAGCGATGAGGCGGGCGTCAACCTGCTCGACTCGGGAGCGCCGTTCTACGACGTCTACCGCACGTCCGACGGGCGCTGGCTCGCCGTGGCGTGCCTGGAGCCGCAGTTCTACGCCGAGTGGCTTCGCGTCGCCGGGCTCGAGGATGAGCCGCTGCCCGCGCAGTACGACGTCGCGGGCTGGCCGGTCTTGCGCGCGCGCTTCGCCGAGGTCCTTGCCGAGCGGACACGCGAGGAATGGGCCGCCGCGGCGGAGGGGACGGACGCGTGCGTGGCCCCGGTGCTGTCCATGAGCGAGGCCGCCGAGCACCCGCACCTGGCGGCACGCGGGACGTTCGTGGTCGTCGACGGGGTCACCCAGGCCGCTCCCGCGCCCCGGTTCTCGCGCACGCCGGCCGCGCCACCCCGGAGCGTCGAGGGCTCCTCGGTGCGCGCCCTGGCGGACTGGGGAGTGGAGCCGTCCAGGGTGGAGGACCTCAGGTCTCGCGGGGTGCTGGGCTGATCGACCACGTGTCGAGGCGCGGCAGGAGCATGGCCAGGTCGGCGTCGATGCGCCGGGCGCACGCGACGAAGTCCGCCACGTCTCCGCCGGCGGGGTCGTCGATCTCCGGCCACCCCTCGAGCGGCTCGTCGCCCAGGGTTGCCGGGAGGAGCCACGGCGACGCGTCGTGCTCGAGGAGACGGGCGAGGGTGGCGGTGCGGTCGGCGGCCTGCGGGTAGTGGCGGCGGATGAACGCCACGTGATCGCGCTCGAATGCGATGACCAGATCCGCGTCGGCGAGGTGGCGCTCCTCCAGGGTCCTGCTGCGGTGGCCCGGAGCCGAGACGCCGGCCGCCTCGAGGGCGGCCAGGGTGCGTCGGCTCGAGGGGAGCCCCGGGATGGCCCAGGTGCCCGATGAGAAGACCGGCCAGTCCGGCCGGTCCCGGCGTACCAGCGCCTCGCCGATCACCGAGCGCGTGGCGTTGCCGGTGCAGACGAAGAGGATGCGGGGCACACCCCGTCCTATCACGGGCCGGTGCCGCCGCTAGCCTCGCCGCATCCGCGAAGGGAGTGGACGTGGCAGGGATCTGCGAGGGACGGGTCGTCGTCATCACCGGCGCCGGGCGAGGCATCGGGCGCGAGCACGCGCTGGCATTCGCGCGGGAGGGCGCCCGGGTCGTGGTCAACGACGTCGGCGGGGGCGTCGACGGCAGCGGCGCCGACACCAGCCCGGCGGAGTCGGTGGCGACGGAGATCCGCGAGCTCGGCGGCCAGGCCGTCTCCAACGCCGACAGCGTCGTGGAATGGGACGGCGCGGGGAGGATCGTGCAGGCGGCCCTCGACGCCTTCGGCGGCCTCGACGTGGTCGTGAACAACGCCGGCATCCTGCGCGACCGGATGTTCGTCAACATGACGGAGGACGAGTTCGACTCGGTGATGGCCGTGCACCTGCGCGGGACCTTCTGCGTCACCCGCCACGCCGTGGACTACTGGCGCGCGCGGGCCAAGGCGGGGGAGGCGAACGACGCCCGCATCATCTCGACGTCCTCGCCCTCGGGGATCTTCGGCAACATCGGCCAGGCCAACTACGGCGCCGCCAAGGCGGCGATCGCCACCATGACGGTCATCCTCGCCGACGAGCTCGGGCGCCTGGGCGTGACCGCCAACGCGATCGCGCCGGTGGCGCTCACGCGCATGACCGAGGGCCTGGTGCCGTTCGCCGACGCAGCCGAGGCCGGACCGGACGCCTCGGGCTACCACCCGCTGGACCCGGCCAACATCTCTCCGCTCGTCGTGTGGCTGGGCAGTCAGCTCTCCGCTGGCGTCACCGGCCGCGTGTTCACGGTCTCGGGAGGCGAGATCGGCGTCGCGGAGCCGTGGGTCAAGGGGCCGACGGCGATCAAGGACGGTCGCTGGGATCCCGCGGAGCTCACGAACGTGGTCCCCGATCTGGTGAGCCGGGCACGCGGCAACTCCGACATGGGCGGCAACCCCCGCACCTGACAGGGCCCGCGCCGGACACCGCCCACGGTGAGCGAGCGCGGTGCGTCACAACTCGATGGTCTGCGACCGGCGGATCACGCGGTCGACGTACTGCTGGGTCTCGGGGAACGGAGGCACTCCGCCGTACCTCACGACCTGGTTGAAGCCGGCGTTGTAGGCGGCCAGGATGTTGCGGAGCTGGTCCCCGGGGACGTCCGCCACGAGCTCGGCGTTGATGCAGTTGAGCGCCGCGGCGGAGTGGATGGCGTCGATGGGGTTGTTGACCTGGGCCTTCCCGTCGCCGTCGCCGTCGAGGCCGTACTGCTCCCAGACCTCGGGCATGAACTGGGCGAGTCCCCGCGCGCCCGCCGGGCTCACCGCGGTGGGGTCCCATCCGCTCTCGGAGGCGAGCTGAGCCGCGAGGACGGTCGCGGGGACCGTGGGGCAGCGCTCGGCCGCGTCGCGGATCACCGGGCGGTACTCCTGCGGAACGGCGATGGCACGGCTGTCGCGCCACCGGTCCAGGCCGCCTCCGGTCACGAAGGCCGTCGCGGCACCCGCGAGCACCATGACGAGGCCGGCGCACGCGACGCCCGCGATGACCAGCGCTCGCTTCACTCCTCCACGGTAACCCGGCGCGGTGACAGAGTCGCGATGCACGGCGAGGGGCCCGCGAGGAGTGGCGCGAGATCGCGTGACGGCCGCCTAGGGCGTCGAGGGCTCGCTCTGTGCGGACGCGACGACCTCGGCGGCGGCCTCGGCCACGCACGCGACCATGAGATCGGGATCGGTCACTGCTGCGGGGTCGATCGTGAGGCCGAGGTACGCCGTTCCGTCGTAGCTCATCAGCCCGATGTTGAGCGAGGCGCCGCCCTTCGGGGCGAACGGCACGATGCACGTGGCCCGAGCGCCGGCGACGTACACGGGGAACGGCGGCCCCGGCACGTTGGTCGCGGCGACGTCGGTGCCCTTCATGAGGCCTCCGGCGATTCCCGCGGCGACGGGATTGGGCAAGGTGGACAGCAGCCGGTAGACCACCTTGGAGACGGGGAGGGCCGGCTCCTCGCGCGCGGCGAGCAGGACCGGGTGCAGCGCGCGCATCGTCTCCCGGGGGGTCTCGCCCGTGATCGGCAGCGCGAAGCGCGCCGGGACCCAGGAGTTGCCGCGCACCGGCGCCGACTCCACGCCCCGCATGTTCACCGGCATGTTGACGCGCACGGCCTCGACGGGCGTGCCCAGTTCCGCGTGGTAGCGGCCGACGCCCCGGGACACGATGGCCATGAACGCATCGTTGAGCGTGCCGCCAACCGAGTGTGCCGCTGCCTTGAGCCCGTCGAGAGGCAGCTCGATGATGGCGCAGCGCACCGCGAGGGAGCGCTCGGTCATGATCGGGCTCATCGGCGTCGACGCGGGCGCGAGCAGGCGGGATGCCGACAGGGCGAATGCCGCGGCCGATGCCGCGGATCCGACGGGGTCGGAGAGCGTGCGCCGGGCGGCGTCCATGCCGCCCGACCATGCGTCCCCGAGTGCGCTGCGCGTCTCGGCCACCTGGTAGTCGATGCCCGACGACAGGCGACGCAGGGGATCCAGCGACGGCTTGGGCTCGGGCGCATCGGGGAGCGGACCGAGATCGGCGCCCTCGGGAGTGAGGTCGAACATCGTCGCGGCGAGCATCATGCCGCCGACTCCGTCGGTGATGGCATGGTGGAGCTTCACGACGATGGCGGAGCCGCTCGCGCCGTCCCCGGTCTCGACGCCGGTGACGACCGTCATCTCCCACAGCGGCCGGTCGCGGTCGAAGTCCTGCTCCGCAGCGCGCTCGGCAATGCCGAGCACGCCGGTCATGTCGTTCTCATCGGGCGGCAGGGCGACCCAGCGCAGGTGGTAGTCCAGGTCGAAGTCCGGAACCGTCTCCCAGCGCGGGGGGACCAGGGACACCGGATTGCCGATCACGCGCTGGCGCAGCTGGGGGACGACCCTGGTGAGCCGCTCGACGCGCTGACGGAAGCCCTCGCGGTGGGGCGCTCCCTCAAGAGCCACCACGGCGACGATGACGGAGCGCAGGATCGGATCCTCCTCGATCCCCCACATCACGGCATCGAAGGCACCCATGCGGTCGTCGTCGTCCACCTGACCTCCTCATGCCGGCGGGAGAAACGGTAGTCCGCGCGTCCGGGAGCCGGGGGGCATACGGTGATGTCCATGACGGTGGACAAGCCCGACTCGGGCGTGACGGACCTCGGCCGCGGAGAGGTCGAGAGCCTCTTCGCCCAGCGGCTTGCCGAGGCCTTCGCCTCGCTGGGCTGCTTCAACCTCGCCGTCTTCGGCAAGACGGGCGTGGGCAAGTCGACCCTGGTCAATGCCATCTTCGGCACCCAGGTCGCGGAGACCGGCCTGGGCAAGCCCGTGACGCGAGGGCTGGTGTACTACCGCCATCCCGGGGGGCTCCTCGGGCTGTACGACTCCGAAGGGTTCGAGACCGGCACCTCGGGGGACGAGATCCTCGCCGGCCTGCGCACGTTCGTCGGGGACTCCCGCGAGCGGCCGATCGACCAGCAGATCCACGCTGCCTGGTACCTCGTGCGCTGGTCGGATCGCCGGTTCGAGGACCGCCAGGCCGACTTCGTCCGGGCCCTGTCGGACCTCGGCCTGCCCGTGGTGCTCGTGATCACGCAGGTGCCCAGCCGCGACGGCGTCCCCCATCCGGAGGCGGTCGAGCTGGCCGCCTACATCGAGTCGCTGGGCCTCCCGCTGCGTCCGGCGGGCCGCGCCCTGCTCACCAACGCCCTCGAGGACCCCTTCACCGGTGCGCCGGTCTTCGGGCTGCAGGAACTCCTCGACGCGACGTACCTCGTCGTCCCCGAGGTTGCGACCGCGGCGCTGACCGCGGTGCAGATCCTCGACTGGGAGCGCAAAAGACAGGCGGCCAAGAAGATCATCAATCAATCGGTTGCGTTCGCTGCCGGGGTCGGCGCTGCGCCGATTCCCTTCTCCGACGCTGCCCTCCTGGTTCCCACGCAGGTCACCATGATCGCGAGGATCACCGCCGCCTACGGCCTGCCCCCGGATCGATCCCGGGCCCTGGCCGCGGCGGGGGCGGTGGTCCTCACCGGCGGCGCCACGATGGCCGGCCGCTACCTCGCCACCAACCTGCTCAAGGCCGTGCCCGGCGGCGCGGTGGCGTCGTCGGCGATCTCCGCCGGCGTGGCCGGCACGCTCACGCGTGCGGTGGGGATGTCGTGGGCCCGGGTCTGCGAGTACGCCCTCGGCCTCAGCCCCGCGGACCGCGACCGCTTCCTCGCCGGCACGGGGCCCAAGGACCTCTTCATGACCTTCCTGCGGGAACGCCGCAAGGACTGAGGGGGGCCTACCGCGGGGAACCCCGGCGCGGGCCTCGGCCCCCTTGCTACGGTCCTCGTGCGAGCGGCTGCACGGCCGTGACTCGCCAAGGGTCGCGTGCCGCGCGGCCCCGAACGCCGGAGCGGAGGCCCCCGGGCGGGGCGACGCCGTGGTGAGGAGGACACGATGCGCAAGGCATTGCTCATGGCCGTCGCCCTGGCGGGCGCCACGGCGGGTGTCGTGGCCTGGAAGCGGCACCGCGATGCGTCCCTGGTGGCGGAGCGGGCCGACGCGTGGGCCGAGTCCCTGTCGACGTTCGCCGACCGCGCCGCGGGAGGCGTGTCCGGGGCGGCCCAGTCCACCGCCGATGCCGCCGACCGGGCAGCACGCACGGTGTCCGATGTCGCGCACGCGGCGACGGAGGCCGTGGGCGCTCCCTCGGCGGCGGCCGAGACCGTGACCCGCACGGCCGCGAGCGCGGGGGCGGCGATCTCGACCGTCGCCGACTCGGCGTCCGAGGCTGCCGGGTCCGCCGCCAAGGCCACCCAGTCCGCCGCGGCGCAGTCGGCCGCGACGGCGGCGGCCGCGGCGCATGCGGCGGCGGCGGAGTCCGCGGCGGCCGAGTCCGAGCCTTCCGCGCCCGAGTCCCCGGCGTCAGAGTCCCCGGCGTCAGAGTCCCCGGCGTCGGAGTCCCCGACGTCGGAGTCGTCGGCCGCCGCGCCGACTCCGGCGACGGTGCCGCGCCCGCGCAAGACCCCGGCGAAGAAGGCCGCGGCCAAGCCGAAGGCGCCCGCATCGTCGGCGGCGAAGGCACCGGCCGACGCCCCGAGCGACGACGCGGCGCCCAAGCGCACCCGCACCCGCACCCGGGGTGGCAAGACGGCCCCTGACGCGGCGAACCCGGACTCGGCGAATCCCGAGTCGGTGAACCCCGGGTCCGCGCCGGATCCGGCAGCGCCGGCGGAGTAGCGCCCGCGGGAATGATTCCCGGATCGCCGGCGTTCTCCTCCTCTGGTACACCAGATCAGGAGGAGGAGCAGTCATGGCCGACCCGGCCGATCTCATCACGTGGTACGGCGATCCCGCGCCGACGCCTGGACGCAGCGTGCTCGTGCACGCCTTCACCGGCTTCCTCGATGCGGCCGGCGCGACCGCGATGGCTGCCAAGCTCCTGCAGTCGCGGGAGCCGCGCCTCCTCGCCACGATCGACCCCGACCAGGTGCTCGACTACCGGGCTCGCCGTCCGGTGCTCACGTTCGTCCAGGACCACTTCGCGGCGGTCGACATGCCGCAGATCGCGCTCCACGAGGTGACCGATGCCGCGGGGACGCCGTTCCTGCTCCTCACGGGCCCGGAGCCGGACTACCAGTGGCAGCGCTTCAGTGCGGCGATCCTCGACATGGTGCGGCGCACCGGCACCCAGACCACGGTGGGCCTCTCGGCCATCCCGTGGCCTGCCCCGCATACGCGTCCTCTCGGCGTGACGATCCACGGCAACGACCCCTCCGTCGTGTCCAATCCCTTCCCGATGGCGACGAACATCCAGGTGCCCGGCCACATCGGCGGGCTCCTCGAACTCAACCTGGGGCAGGCGGGAGAGCGCGCTCTGGGCATCGCCACGCACGTGCCGCACTACCTGTCGCAGTTCGAATACCCCACGGCGGCCATCAGCACGCTCGAGGCGCTGTCCTCCATCACGGGCCTGCAACTGCCGGTCGACGAGTTGCGCGCTCCGGCCTCCCGCGCGGAGGGGGAGATCGCCCAGCAGCTGCAGAACAACGAGGAGTTCGTCACCATCGTGCGCGCCCTGGAGCAGCAGTACGACCAGATGGCGGCGCTGCGGACGTCCGCGCCGGCATCCGTCGGGTCGGATCTCGCGCCGGACGGTGAGGTGCCCTCGGGCGACGAGATCGCCGCGCAGGTGGAGCAGTTCCTCGCCCAGATGCATGAGCGCGAGTCGGGCGATTCCCCGGAGTAGCCCGGCGTAGCCCCGCTCACCCGACGAGCAGCGTCTCAGCGCACGACGCGCAGGCTGCTCACTCGCGGGTCCACCGCGCCGCGCACGTACCCGTGGGGCGCGGCGGCCGCGGCCTGCAGGAACTCCACGACGTCCGCGGTGACGACTTCGCCAGGCAGCAGGTTCGGCACCCCCGGCGGATATGCCGCCAGGGAGTCCGCCGACACCCGGCCGATCGCGTCGTGCGCTGACATCACCACGGTGTCCGACAGGGCGGCCTCGCGCAGGCCGAGCGCGCTTCGACCTGGCGGCGGCAGTGCCGGAAGGGCCGTGGTCGCGACGGCATCATGCGACGGCAACGACGCGAACGCGGCTGCGAGACGGTTCACGTCGAGTTCGGTGCCCGCCCCGACCACGAGCACGACGACGGAATCGGTGGACATCTCCGCGTGCACGCCCGACTCGTCGAAGAGCATTTGTCGTGCCTCGTGACCGGAGATGCCCGCGGCGGACGTGTCGACGACGATCCGCAGGGGATCGACCGCGACCACCGACGGATCCGCCGCCAGGAGATCGTCCGCGGCCCTGAATCGGCCCCCGCGGCGAAGCCGCTCCCGGAATTCCTGCGCGGCGGCAACGCTGTCGGGGATCCAGCGCGGCCCGTGCACGACGAGGTCGCGACGGGCGAGATCGAGCGAGGCGAGGAGGAGCGAGGACTCGCTCGTGGATGTCGTGACGCGCAGCGCGCGCTCCACGGCCGGGGCCAGGAGATCGGCCCACGGCCCGTGGCCCAGGTGGAGCATCGCGGACTGCCCCAGGCTGCCGGCGAGTTTGTGCGTGCTCGAGATCACGAGGTCCGCCCCGAGGCGCAGCGCATTGAGCGGGACCGAGGCATCGAAGCCGAAGTGCGCGCCCCAGGCCTCGTCGACGACGAGCGGAACGCCGTGCCGATGCGCGACCTCCGCCAGCGCCGCCACATCGCTCACGGCGCCGAAGTACGACGGTGTCACGACGTAGGCCGCGGCTGCCTTGGGATGGGCCGCGAGCGCCACGTCGAGGTCGGCGGGGATGACGCCGTGCGCCATGCCCCGGCGTGCATCCACGCTCGGCATGACCATGGCAGCGTCGAGCCCGGCGATGGCGAAGCCATCCATCACGGAGGAGTGCACGCTGCGCTGCGCGACGACCGTGTCGCCGAGCGCGCGCAGCGCGAGAGCGGTCGTGAGATTGCCCTGCGTCGCGCCGCCGGTGAGGAACCACGTGGTGCGTGCTCCCCACGCATCTGCGGCGAGGGCCTGGGCCCGGGCACGCGCATGGGTTCGCGCGCCGTCGGTGTCCGCGGCATCGACACCGTGGATGAGGGGGGCGACGTCGAGGTCGAGAGCGCGTTCGCCGAGGAAGTCGGCCAGGCCCGGCCGGCGGTGGGCGTGGCCCTGGTGGCCGGGCACGGACAGGCGCAGGACATCGCGATCGGCGAGGCGGACGAGGGACTCGGCGTACGGCGCCTCGCGGTGGCGGGCGCTGGTCGACGCCGTCGCGCCCAGGGCGGCCGTCATCTCAGGGGATCGGAGCTCTCCGGC
>CAIVWG010000192.1 GCA_903909555.1 uncultured bacterium
AGGCGTTCGGCAATCCCATGCCGCTCCCCACGGTGAACGGGACCGACCTCATCACCGCGGCGCTGCTGGCGATGGACGGCAATGACGCCCAGGCCATCCGGACGATCGGCACGCTGCTCGACGAGTACAACAACTCCGGGGACGACATCACGATCATCATTCCCGGCAGCCTCACGATCGGCAAGGCCGATCCGCAGGCGGCCCAGGCCCTGGCGCGACTCGCGGCAGGAGACTGCTAGGAGGTCAGGTGGCGGGGCCCTGCAGGGCGACGTACCCCCAGGACAGCGATGCCGCGAGGCAGAGCCACACCTGGTACGGCACCAGCAGGGCCCCGGCCCACCATCGCTCGCTGAACGCGATGACGGTGATCGGCACGGTGACCAGGGCGGCCACCGTGAGGCTCACCGCGGCGGCGGCGAGGCTGTGCGGAACGTAGAACAGGTAGGCCCAGGTCACCGCGAAGACGATGCTGAGGACGAGGAGAGCGAGGAACGCCGCCACCTTGCCGGGGGCGGCGTTCAGCGCCACCACGATGCCCACGGCGATGAGGGCGGCGAAGTTGTAGGGCCAGATCAGCCCGAAGACGACCGGCGGCGGCTGCCACCAGGGCTTCTCCAGTGAGAGGTACCAGCCCTGGTCCGTCGAGACCCAGACGCCGGAGAGACCCGCGTAGGCGATCACCGCGATGACGGCGATCGCGCAGGCGACGATCCGCCAGGTCACGGGGAGGGGATCCGCGCGGAGGTCACGAGGTGCGCACCGCGCCCTGGAGCTCGGCCTCCGTGAAGCCACCCTCGACAGCCCCGTCGCGGGCAAAGCGGAAGAGGACGACGGAGAAGATGCCCCGCATCGTCGACAGGATGAGCGCACCGACCATGCACAGAAGGACCCCGAGCACGATGAGGCCGATGCCCGTGCCGATGAGCGCCGCGCTGTCGGATATCGCCGCGAGGATGCCGAGGATGACGAGAATGACCCCGGGCAGGATCGTCACGAGCGCCACCATGCCGCCGATGCGGACGCCGCCGAAGATCTGAAGTCCCCAGCGCTCCTTGAAGAGCGAGAAGGACTGCTTGATGGCCGCGATGGGCCCCACCTTCTCCAGCATGATGAAGGGCAGCACGAAGAAGGTCACCAGCGACCACATGGCGAGCACGCCGGCGGCCGCGAGATTGCGCAGGGCGTCGACCGCGGCGCTGGAGCTGTTCCCGCGGATGGCTCCGGCGATGATGTTGACCACTGTGGCGATGCAGGCCCAGCCGAGGAGCGGGACGAGGCGCCCGAGGGCGCAGCCGATGCCGTGGATGACCGAGGAGTCTCGCCCGGCGAGCTCCTCGTCGGCGGAGGCGACGAGCCCTCCGCTCGAGACGGCGATGACCATCTGGTTGGCGAAGAGCCCGACGACCGCGACGATGATCCCCGCCACGGTCTGGTCAGTGAGGAGGAGCCAGCCCGCGGGGATCCAGAAGAGGGCGAGCGGCACGAGACTGGCGACGAAGCCGAGGAGCGGGAAGGCGAGGAGGTAGCGGTTCTCCCGGATGATCGCCCACGACTTCGTGCTCAGCAGCCGACTCTGACCCCACGATCCGCGCGCCATGACGGCAGGGTACCCGGCCTACGTCGTCGGAATGAGCCCCGCGATGTCCGGCTCGAGGTCGCTCGGCTTCGTCTTGGGCGCGTAGCGCTTCACGGTCTGCCCGTCCGGGGCCACGAGGAACTTCGTGAAGTTCCACTTGATCGTCGAACCCAGCATCCCGCCGGCGCGCTCCTTGAGGAACTGGAAGACCGGGTGCGTCTTCTTGCCGTTGACCTCGACCTTGGTGGACAGCGGGAAGGTCACGCCGTAGTTGACCCGGCAGAACTCCTCGATCTGCGCGTCGTCGCCGGGCTCCTGGTGGGCGAACTGGTCGCAGGGGAATCCGAGCACGACCAGTCCCCGCGGTCCCCATTCCTCATGGATCCGCTGGAGCTCGTCGTACTGCGGGGTGAACCCGCACTTGCTCGCGGTGTTGACAACGAGGACCGGCCTGCCTTCGAAGTCGCTCAGGCTCACGAGCTGGCCGTGGTTGTCGGTGAAGGTCAGCTCATAGATTGACTCGGCCATGCTCACATCCTGCCAGCGGCGCGACGATCCGCAATACTGATGCGTCTTCGTCGGGAGGTCGCGCCGTGCGCCGTCGCATCGCCAGCGTGCTGGTCGTTCCCCTGTTCCTCGCCGCGTGCTCGGCCTCGGGAGGAGCGGCAGAGTCGACCGGCATCACGGGTCCGGCAGCCACGCCGTCCTCGGCCGGCGGAGCCGTGGAGTGCCCCACGGCACTCAACGCGATGGCCGACTACGGAACGGCGATCGGCGATCTGGCCCGCAGCGTCGAGGCGAATGACGCGATGGCCGCCGTGGCGGCGTCGGACGCGATGCTCTACGCCATCGACCAACTGATGCCCGTGATCAACGAGGTGGGGGAGCCGGCCCGAGCTTTCGCCGCGGAGGCGTGGGCCGTGGCCACCCTCGTCAAGGGGGCCGTGGCCAACGGAACGACCATGCGCGAGTTGCTCCCCCAGCTCACCGAGGCCTTCCGGGACCCCGCGTTCGCCACCGGAGGCTCCGCCATCGAGTCGTACGTCGACCAGCGGTGCGGGTCCGCGGCTCCGCCGCCGGGGGTCCCGGGCCCGTCGTGATCGGGCGGAGATTCTCGGGCTGAGCCGTCATCAACGGGCTGACGCCGATGCCGCCGGGGATTAGCCTCAGGCCACCGGGGGAGAGGGAGGGGCCATGCGCACGGGACTCGTCATCGGAGCGGCGGCCGTGGCAGCGGGTGCGGCGGCAGCCGGTGCTGCGCACCGCAAGGCGGGGCAGATCGCGTCGAACCCGGATCCCTACGCCTACGAGGTCGTGAGCCGAGAGCCACAGGGAGTGGTGTCGTTCGTCGATCGACCCGACGGCACGCGCATCCGTGTCATCAGCGCCGGGCCCGCGTCGGCGCCGACGATTGTGCTGGCCCATGGCATCTACGTGAGCGTCGTCGAGTGGAGCGTGGTGTGGGACATGCTGCTCGACCGCGGCTACCGCGTCATCGCCTTCGACCAGCGCGGCCACGGGGGATCGACCATCGGCGCCGACGGCATCACCACGCTCTCCATGGCCGGCGACTACCTCGGCGTCCTCGAGGCCTTCGATGCCCGTGAGGCTGTGCTGCTGGGGCACTCCATGGGCGGCTTCCTCGCCATCGCCGCGGTCATCGAGGTCCCCGGCGTGGCCGAGAGGCTGCGCGGCCTCGTGCTGATGTCGACGTTCTCCGGAGACGTGCTCAAGGGAGCTCCGCAGAATAAGGCGCAGATCCCGCTCATCAAGTCGGGAGTGCTCCAGGCACTGGTGGCGAACGACACGGTGGGAACGATCTTCGGCGCGAGTATCTGCGGCGATGATCCTTCCCCGGCGATGGTGCGCACCTTCTTGGAGACCTTTCGCGCTGCTGATCATCGTGCCCTGCTGCCCATCCTCGAGGCATTCACCGTGGAGGATCGCGCGGATCGCCTCGGGGAGATCGCGGTGCCGACCATCGTGCTCTGCGGACAGAAGGACGCGACCACGCCGCCGTGGCAGTCCGAGCGGCTTGCCGAGTCGATCCCCGGTGCACAGGCCTGGTGGGTCCCGCGCGCCGGTCACATGCTCAATTGGGAGGCACCCGCCGCGATCGTGGAAGCCATCGACGAGTTGATGCGCGTGCGCGCTCCCTCGGCGCCACACTCCTGACGACCACCGTGCACTAGAACACCTGTACGACTGACGCGCAGCACGAACTCCGTGCGCGCCGTGAGGGGTGGAAAGTGGAGCAAAGTGGGGTACAGTGGCGCAACCGGGGGCCACAGGGGCCCGCGGGGAGGCGTCAAGTGGGAGGTGGTGGGGAATGTTCCTCGGCACCCACACGCCCCGACTCGACGACAAGGGCCGCGTGGTCCTCCCGGCGAAGTTCCGCGAAGGGCTGTCCGGGGGAGTGGTCCTCACCAAGGGGCAGGACCGTTCCATCGTCGTGTGGCCCGCAGACGAGTTCGCCGCCTACTCCGCCCGGCTGAACGAGGCCTCCCGTTCGGACGCGCGAGTGCGGGCCTACCTGCGGGTCCTCTTCTCCGGTGCCTCCGACGAGATGCCCGACAAGCAAGGACGCGTGTCCGTTCCCCAGATCCTGCGCGACTACGCCGGCCTCGAGCGCGATGTCGTGGTGGTCGGCAACGGCACCACCTGCGAGATCTGGGATGCGGGGGCCTGGCAGCAGTACCTCGCCGGGCAGGAGGAGGCCTTCTCCTCCATCAGCGAGGAGGTGGTGCCCGGAATCTTGTAACCGGCCGTCGGGTGAGGTCTCTCCCCGCGTGGCCCCTGGCATCACTTCCCCGATGCCAGGCGCCGGATCCAACGCGGGGGGTGACCTGACCGGACGGCCCAGGACGAGCAACGACGACCGGAGCAGGAAGGCAGACAGTGACCACGATCCTCGACATACACGAGCGCACCCGGCGCGGGCAGGAGATCGCCCGTGCCGCAGTCCCGTCGCGGACGAAGCAGGCGGTCCTCGCCCTGGGAGCCGGTGTCGTCACCGGTCTCGTCATGGGCCTGGCCACCGCCGTTGCGGGGCGCTGGGGCTGATCCCATGTCCACCGTCGGTCACGTTCCCGTCCTGCGGGACCGTGTCGTCGCCCTCCTGGCGCCGGCGCTCACCGAACCCGGTGCGGTCGTCGTCGACGCGACCCTCGGCCTCGGCGGCCACTCCGCCGCGCTCCTCGCCGACAATCCGCATTGCCGCCTGGTCGGCCTCGATCGTGACGAGGACGCCCTCGCCATCGCGCGGGATCGCCTGCAGGAGTACGCCGATCGCATCACCCTCGTGCACGCCGTCTACGACCGCATGCCGGACGTGCTCACCGACCTCGGGATCGCCCGAGTGCAGGGAGTTCTCTTCGACCTCGGCGTCTCGTCGATGCAACTCGATGTCGCGGAGCGGGGATTCGCGTACGCGCAGGACGCCCCGCTCGACATGCGCATGGATTCGAGCAGCGGTCCCACGGCCGCCGACGTGCTCAATTCCTACTCGGCGGAGGACCTCACGCGCATCCTCCGCGCCTACGGCGAGGAGCGCTTCGCGCGACGCATCGCCGAGCGGATCGTGGCCGAGCGCGACCGCGAGCCGTGGGACCGCTCCGCGCGGCTCGTGGAACTGATTCGAGCCGCGATACCCGCGGCCACCCGAGCGACGGGGGGGCACCCCGCGAAGCGCACCTTCCAGGCCCTGCGCATCGAGGTCAACGACGAGCTGGGCGTGCTCGAGCGAGCCATCCCCGCGGCCCTCGGCTGCCTTGCCGTCTCCGGCCGCATGGTCGTCATGTCGTATCACTCCCTCGAGGACCGCATCGTCAAGCAGGAGTTTGCCGCCGGGGCCCGCCCCGAGGTGCCTCGCGGCCTGCCGGTGGTCCCCGACCATCTCCGCCCGTGGTTGCGCCTCCTCACCCGCGGCGCGGAGAAGGCTTCGGCGGCTGAGGCCGCCGCCAACCCCCGCGCGCAGTCGGTTCGGCTGCGCGCTGTCGAGCGGATCGCGGCATGAGTGCGACCGCCCGGCGCCTGGACGACGCGCGGGCGCTCCAGCCGGAGCCCGCCAGCCCGGGACGCCATCGTCAGACGCGCAAGCGCGCGGCCGCACCGACGACGCGACGCGAGAGCGCGGCGACGCCCCGCGCTCGCCAGCGCGGTGCCGTCGCCGCGACGACGAAGCCCCAGCGGGCCGCTCGTGCCGGCAGCCCCGTGTCCCGGCGGGGCCTGGGCGTCTTCGCCATCGGGATCCTCGTCGTCCTCACGGTGGGTGGTATCGGCGGCCTCGTCATCAACACGTCCCTGAACCAGGGAGCCTTCACCCTCAGCGAACTGCAGGCCGAGCGGATGCTCCTCGCCGAGCGCGAGGAGGCCCTGGTGGAGGAGATCGCCGTGGCCTCCTCGCCCCTCAGGCTCGAGGAGGAGGCGCGCAAACTCGGCATGGTGCCTCAGGAGGCGCCGGCGTTCATCCGGCTGGAGGACGGTGCCGTCCTCGG
>CAIVWG010000193.1 GCA_903909555.1 uncultured bacterium
CCGCTCCCCAGAGCGGACCAAGAGCCCAGCGCGCCTGAGGCGGGGGCGCCCAGGGCGGAGCCGCTCGTGAGGCCGATGCCGAGGAGCAGGGTCGATGTGGCGAGCAATGTCAATGCCAGGCGCACGGGAGGCATACCTCGACGCTAGGAATCGCCCGGCGCCCACGGGACAACCCTCACATATGTGAGGAATCCGGGATCCTGACCACGACGGTGACCCCTCC
Source organism: uncultured bacterium (assembly GCA_903909555.1). Taxonomy (GTDB): domain Bacteria; phylum Actinomycetota; class Actinomycetes; order S36-B12; family S36-B12; genus Mxb001. The sequence continues at coordinate 224 of CAIVWG010000193.1, forward strand.
GGCCCGGGACTGGCGCTCCCATGTCGCCCCCAGTACCCGGCACCAGGTGTCGATGAGGGTGGTGCCGAATCCCGGGGCGACGACGGCAGGAAGGCCAGCGCCGTCATCGGCCACTGTGACCGTGAGCCCCGCGGCGCCCTCGTGGATGGTCACCCGGGTGGTCTGCGCGCCCCCGTGCATGGCCGCGTTGAGCAGGCACTGCTCCACGATGCGATAGACCCCCAGCCGCAGCGGATTGGGCACGTCGACGTTCACGTCGAACGCCGCCCTCATTGCGGGATCGTAGGTCCGGCCCAGTTCCTCCAACGATGTCAGCAGGTCGACCTCGCGGAGGTTCGGGCTGAGTGCGTACACCGCATGACGGACGTCGAGGGTGCGCAACTCCTCCAACTGATCCAGGACGTCAGAGATCTCTTGGCTGTTGGGTGGGTCGGAGCGCAGTCCCTTGCGTAATCGCAGGCACGCGGCAATGAGACCGGCCTGCACGCGGTCGTGCAGGACCAGCGCCACCTGGCGACGCACCTCCTCGTCCGCTGCGAGGAGCGCTTCTGCTTGCTTCTGCAGAGCCTCGACCGCCTCATCCGCGCGATCGACTTGCGCCTGCAGACGCCGTTGCGAGGCACCGAGCAAGGCGAGGAAGATGAGGACGAACAGGATCGAGCGGGCCCACGTGGCGACGACGTTCGCCAAGGGGGAAAAGTTGGGGAAGTTCAGCATGGTGTCCGTGAGGAGCCGCACGACATTCCCCGCCAATGCCGCGAGCGCTACGGCTGCCAGATAGCCCGCCAGCGTGGTGACGGCCCGCGGCGCGAGGCGGCGGGCGAGCCACAGCACGCCGCCGCCGCATGCGCCCGCGGCGATCGCCGCACCGATGTTCCTCGGCGCGGTCGCCAGGGTCAGTGAGTACGACGTGGTGGCCACGGCAAAGACAGCGGTGAGGAGGCCGATCGCGAGCGGTCGCAGCGGCCACGGGCCGATCCACTGCCACCACTTCATGTGAGGATCTTCGCCGATCAGAGCCCATCCTGTGCGTCATCCCGGCGCGTCAGTTCCAGGTAGGTGAAGACCGCGCGCAGTCTCAGATCGTCGGCGGGCTGCACATCAGGCACGAGCACACGGTAGGCCGCCGAGAGATCCTGACGCACCGCGTCGTGCGAGATCGCCAGTCGGCGCGCGACCTCCTGGGGCTTGATTCCTGCCGCTGTCATGCCCATGACCGCGCGTTGGCGGACGGTCATGCGCTCCAGGGGCGACCGCTCGTCACGCGAGAGCGAGGTAGGCACAGAGGTGAGGCCCTTGGCGGTCTCGCGGAGGATATGGACGACATCCTCGATGAACATGTCCCCCGACTTCGGCAGAGTCGACCAGCCGATGAGTGCCGCCGGAGGGACACTGCGGGCGACAGTGTCGAGGGAGTACTGCGAGTGGATGACGATGCCGATGTTCTCGTTCGCCTTGCGCATCGCAAGGCCAAGATCGATGCCGTTCATCTGTCCGCTGCCCAGTGCCAGGTCGATGAGCGCGACGTCCGCCAGACGGATGGCGTCAGGGTCGAGGGCCTCGTGAGCGAGTCCGGTGGCCAGGATGAGTTCGACTTCGGGAGACTCCTCGAGGAGTGCGGTCATGATCCCTCGGAGCGCTGGATCGTTCTCCACGTAGATCACCCGCGTGGCGCGCATGCCGCAGTGTTGCAGCGTGGGGTCGGGAGCGGCGAAGACCCCTCACATCTGTGAGGTCCGCCCCGTTCTGTGACAGGCTTCGGGTCCATGCAGCGTGTGTACATTCCCCTCTCCGACGGCGAGCGCCTGTCGGCGACCCTCTTCATCCCGGAGGGGACGCCCGCCCCCTGCATCCTCGAGGCGCTGCCCTACCGCAAGGACGACATGACCTCGGGCTGGCGCCCGGAGTACCAGCGCTTCTGCGACGAGTTCGGCTTCGCGGTCGCCCGCATCGACGTCCGCGGCACCGGCAGCAGCAGCGGCCGGGCCACCGACGAGTACCCCGAGGCCGAGCAGCGCGACCTGGCTGAGGCCATCGCCTGGCTGGCGGGCCAGGAGTGGTGCACGGGCCGCGTCGGCATGTTCGGGACGTCGTACGGCGGCTTCAACTCCTTCCAGCTCGCCTGCGAGCGCCCCGCACACCTCGGCGCGATCATCCCCATCTACGCCACGGATGACCGCTTCACCGACGACGTCCACCGCATGGGCGGCGCCCTGAAGTGGATCGACCAGGTCGACTACTGCGCCTACATGACGGCCATCAACGCCCTTCCGCCCGTCCCGGAGGTCTGGGGCGATGGCTGGCGCGAGGAGTGGATGCGGCGCGTGGAGGATCACGAGCCCTGGCAGCTCACCTGGATGGCGCACCCGCACGATGATGAGTACTGGCGCCACGGCTCGGTGCGGCTCGGTCCCGATGGAGAGGGATACGACCGCATCGAGATCCCCACGATGATCATCGCGGGCTGGGCCGATGGCTACCGCAACACCAGCTTCCGGACCGTCGAGCGTCTCGCCGCGCCGTCCCGCCTGCTCGCGGGCCCGTGGTCGCACGCCGCGCCGACGTCCAGCGCCCCCGGCCCGCGCATCGATCACGTGCCGGAAATGGCGGCGTTCTTCGCCGAGCACCTGGGCGCGCCCCCTTCCTACGTGGCCTCCGGAGCGCAGTGGCCCATGCCGCACGTGTGGTACTGCCGGTTCTCGCACGCCCCCGATCCCGTGCTCGACACGGTGCCCGGGGAATGGCGCGCTGACGTCTGGCCTTCACCTCGCAGCGGGGCGCGCGACATCGCTCTCGAGGACCGGGCTCCGTACGCCGTCCGCCCCGACGTGGGGATCGACGCGTGGATCTCCTGCGCGGGACACCTGCCCTACGGCCAGTCCGGCGACCAGCGCGCCGACGACGCCAAGTCGTTGACCTGGGACTTCCCCGTGGACGAGCCCCTGGAGATCGCCGGCAACGCGCACGTGCGGGCGCACGTGACCGCGACCTGCCCCCATCCGATCCTCGCGGTGCGGCTGTGCGACGTCGCCCCCGACGGGACGTCGACGCTCGTGGCCCGCGGCACGCTGCTCATCGGGGCCGACGGAGATGTCGATGTCGAAGTCGAGGCCACGGCGTACCGCTGGCTCCCCGGGCGCACCCTGCGCGTGAGCGTCGCGGGCGCGGACTGGCCGAACGTCGTCGCCCCGGGCGGCCCCGGCTTCCTCACCTTGCGCGACGCCGTGCTGACGCTGCCCGTCTACGCGCCTGATCCCGCCGCTCCGGTCCCGCAGTTCGCCCCGGGCAACCCCGAGTCCAGCGAGGACACCGAGGGCATCACGTGGCGGATCGAGCGCGACGTCGCGCGGCGTGTCACCCGCTGCGTCGTGGGCTCGGAGTCGACGTACGAGACACCGTTCGGATCGGGCACCGAGCGCTACGACGGCTGGGTGAGCGTGGATGAGCGGACCTTTGCGCAGCATGCCCACTCCGACGTCGAGTTCACGCTGCGCTTCAACGAGGTCACGGCTCACGTCCGGTCGGTCATGGATCTCGGTACCAGGGACGACGAGTACGACATCCGCATCCACCTCACCGTGCGCGACGGCCAGACGGTCATCCGCGAACGCACCTGGGAGCAGTCCTACCCCCGCGCCTAGCGGATGAGCCGAATCGCCACCGGTCGTCGAGGCGGACCCTCCCGTGGGTGGGGACGTCAAGGCTCTTTCCCATGGTGCCCCGTCGCGGGTGGGCTGTCCGGCAGGATGTGCGTCATGGAGGCTGCTCTCGCCCGCGAGCACTATGTGGACCCGGGCATGTTCGCCCGGGAGCGCGACATGCTGCGCCACGAGTGGACCGCCCTCGGCCGCCTTGATGAATTGGGGCTCACGGAGGCAGGCCGGGTGGCTGTCGTGGAGTTCTGCGGGGAATCGGTCCTGGTGACGCGCGATGCGTCGGGACTGCACGCCCTCGCCAACGTGTGCCGGCACCGCGGCTCGCAGATCCTGCCCGAGGACGCTCCGCCGTGCGCGGCCAAGGTCCTGCGCTGCCCGTACCACTCGTGGACCTATGCGCTGGACGGTGCGCTCATGCACGCCCCGCACGCGGATGACATCGACGAGGCCGACTTCGCGCTGACGTCCCTCGCGGCCGACACCTGGGGAGGGTGGCTGTGGCTCGCCGACGCCCCGAGGAGCACGCTGCTTGAGCAGCTCGGGTCCATTCCCGAGCGGGTGACGCGCTACCCGCTTGCCGACCTCGTCGTGGGCCTGCGCTTCGAGTACGACGTTCGCGCGAACTGGAAGGTCATCGCGGAGAACTACAACGAGTGCTACCACTGCGGCCCGGTGCATCCCGAGCTCAGCCGACTGGTCCCGGCCTTCGCCGGAGGCGGCCAGGACATCCCCTGGGAGGAGGGGGTGCCGCACCGGGAGGGCGCGTGGACGTTCACGATGAGCGGTACGACCGATCGTGCGCCGTTCCCCGGTCTCAATGAGCATGAGCGGGTCAAGCACAAGGGCGAGCTGGTGTACCCGAATCTCCTCATGAGCCTGTCGGCGGAGCACGTGGCGGCGTACACGCTCACGCCCCTGGCCGTCGACCGCACGCACATCGTGTGCGACCTGCTCTTCCACCCGACTGAGACCGTCAAGGACACGTTCGATCCGAGCGATGCCGGGGACCTGTGGGACCTGGTCAATCGCCAGGACTGGGCCATCTGCGAATCGGTGCAGCGAGGGATGTCGTCGCGCTACTTTCGCGGTGGCTGGTACGCGCCTATGGAGGACTCCAGCCTCGACATCCGGCGCTGGTTGCTCGACCGGCTCCCTGACTAGGCGGTCGGCAACGCGTCGATGAACCACCCCGCGCGTGCCCGTGTCGGGAGCACGGTGATCGAGAGCACGCGAACGCCGGTGAAGTCGGCAGCCACCGCTGCTCTGCCGCGCGAGTCCGTGGTGGCCTTGCCGAGGAGCGGGTAGCCCTCGACCCCGGCGTCGCGCACTTCGAGGACGCGGCCCGCAGCGGCCGGCGACACCGTGACGGTGACGGTGCCGGGCCCGGGCCGGAACTGCCAGGTGTAGTCGTTCGCCGGTGCGGCCTTGATGATGGCGGAACCTGAGACGGTGACGGTGGTACCGGGGAGGAAGCGGATCGACCAGCGGCTCGAGGTGAGCTGGGGCAGGTCGCCGTGCGCGGGGAGGACCGACCGCACGAGGTACGTCGTATCGCGCTTCGACGTGAGCACTTTGGCCGAGTCTGCGAGTTGCGCGAGCGTGCCCGTCGCCCAGGGCTGCCATGCCCCCTGGCGCAGGATCTCGATGCGTCCCGGGCGCGCGGGATCGCACTCGGCACCGCTGCAGAAGATGTTCGGTGTCAGCCTGACTCCGTGGGCCACCACCATGCGCTTCTTCGCCGTCGACACCGTGAGGGGATTGCCCTGGTCGATGGGCCCACCCCACCGGATCGCGGTGTACATCAGGGTTTCCTCCGCCGCCGTCGCGGCCGGGAGCGTTGCAGCGGAGGCCAGGGTTCCGATGATCGTGAGGACCGCCGCGACGGGAGCGAGGACACGGCGTGGGATCACTCCGCGAGTATGGCAAACCTGCCGGGAATGACGCCTGCGGAGCCATCCCAAGTGGTAGACATCCCTCACCCCCCAGTTCAGGAGACTCCCATGCGCCGCTTCCTCGCCGCCCTCGCCGCCCTCGCGATCTGCACGGTGCCCGTAGCGGTCGTCACGCCCGCTCACGCGGAAGACCCCGTCGTCCTCACCATCGGCATCGGCGAAGACATCGACTCCGCTAATCCCTTCACCGGCCTGTCGTCGTTGGCCTACGAGATCTTCACGCTCCAGTACCCGACGCTCACGCAGTACGCGTCCGAGGACTTCGGCATCGTGCCCGGGCTCGCCGAGTCGTGGGAGGAGTCTCCCGACCAGAAGTACTGGACCTACAAGCTCCGGCCGGGAATGAAGTGGAGCGACGGGACCCCGCTGACCGCCGAGGACGTCGCCTACACGTTCAACCGCATCATCGACGGCAAGTACGAGAAGACCAATTTCGGTTCCTACACCGAGAGCATGGTGCGCGCTGAGGCCCTCGATGACGTCACCGTTCGGATCGAGGTCTCCCGTCCCAGCCCGGTGATGGACCACCTCTTCGTCTTCATCCTCCCCCGGCACATCTGGGAGGGCATCGACGGCAAGGAAGTGCGCAAGTACGAGAACGTCGGCACCCCCGATTCCCCCACGGTGGGATCCGGGCCCTTCGTCATGGTGGAGCGTCAGCCGGGGCAGTTCACCCGCCTCAAGGTGAACCCGAACTGGTGGGGCGGCGAACGACCGATCGATGAGGTGATCTTCAAGGTCTACAACAACCCTGACGCGCTCGGGCAGGCCTTGAAGTCCGGCGAGATCGACTTCGCCCAGGGCCTTGACCTCGGCGTCTACGAGTCGCTGCAGGGGATCCCGGAGATCACCACGGTGTCGGCGCAGCCGGCCAGCTACAGCGAGATCGCCTTCAACACCGGGGCAGCCCTGGAAGACGGCAAGCCCATCGGCGACGGCAATCCGCTCCTCAAGGACAAGGCGTTGCGCCAGGCCCTCAACTGGGCCGTGGACCGCCAGGCGATCGTCGACAAGGTGCTCGGTGGCCAGGGTCAGCCGGGTACGACGATCATCCCGCCGCTGTACACGCAGTGGCACCTGGACCCGGCCAATCCCTATGCATACGACCCGGCCAAGGCCAACGAGCTCCTCGACGCGGCCGGCTACCCGGTCGGCGAGGACGGGATCCGCGCCGACGCGCAGGGCAACCGGCTGAGCTTCCGTCTCACGTACCGCACGGACGATCCCAACTCGCAGAAGTCCGCGGAGTTCGCCCAGTCCTACTTCAAGGACGTGGGGGTCGAGATCAATCTCGAGGGTGTCTCGGAGGATGCGCTGTACGAGGTGGTCGGGCAGGGCAACTTCGACATGTTCGAGTGGGGCTGGGGTGTCGAACCGGACCCCAACTACATGCTGTCGACCTTCACGTGTGGCGCACGCTCCTACGAGGAGGACGGGACGATCTACGCGAACCTGTCGGACTCGTTCTACTGCAATCCCGAGTACGACAAGATGTTCGACGCCCAGGCGCAGGAGACCGACTTCGCCACGCGCCAGGAGATCGTCAAGCAGATGCAGCAGATGCTGTACGACGATGCGCCCTACCTCATCACGTACTACGCCAACGGACTCCAGGCGTTCCGCAATGACCGATTCACCGGCTGGGTGCCGCAGCCCGCGGACAACGGGACACTCATCTACCAGTGGGGCAGCTGGTCGTTCTTCAATGTCGAGCCCGTGGGCGCGAGCGGCGAGGACGCGACCGCGTCACCGGGAGCATCGGCCAGCCCCGGCGCTGCATCCGCCGATCCGTCGGCCCCGGCCAGCGCCACTCCCGCGACGGAACCCGAGAGCGCCAGCATCTCCGGGCTCATCGTGGTCCTCATCGGTGCGGCCGTCCTCGTGCTCATCGTGATCGTGGCCATCGTCATGATCCGGCGCCGATCCGCCGGCGATGATCGCGAGTGAGTTTCGTCGAGGGCCGGCACGCCCGGATCCACTACAGGCAGGAGGGCGAGGGCCCTGACATCGTGTGGGTGTCGGGCGCCGGCGGGACGATCGGCTCGTGGGACGCCTACCAGGTGCCCTACTTCCGCGATGAGTTCCGCAACACGACCTTCGACTGCCGCGGTGTGGGCGGGACCACGACCGACCAGCCTCTGCCATGGGACATCGCGGACTTCGCGGCCGACGTCATCGATCTCATCGAGGCGGCGTGCACGCCGCCTGTCGCGCTCATCGGACTATCGTTCGGGGGCGGGATCGTGCAGCAGGTCGCCATCGACCGTCCCGATCTCCTCGCGGTGTGCATCCCCATGGGCACGGGCGCGGTGAGCCGCGGCTGGACCTGGGACTACCAGATGGCCGAGATCGAGTGGAGACGGGCTGGCAACCGGCTCGACGGAATGATGGCGGTGACGCACTATGCCGCGATGTACTACCCGGCGCGCGTGCTCGGCGATCCCGTCCTGTGGCCGAAACTGCGCGACGAGCTCCTGGAGTACTACGAGACCGACACGGCCGAAGACTCCCTCATCGCCCAGTGGCTTCCCTGCGTGCTCTTCGACCAACGCGAGCAACTCCCTCACGTGACCGTGCCGATGCACGTCATCGCCTTCGACCAGGACGTCCAGGCGGTGCCCCAGGACAACGAGGAGGTCGCCGCCCTCGTGCCCGGAGCCGAACTCCACATGTTCGACGGCATGGGGCACTGCTCCATCTACGGGCACACCCAGGACATCCTCAACCCCTTCATCAAGGAGTTGGTGCAGCGCTACCTCTAGCGCATTCGCGAGCCGGACGGGTCGTATGCCGGCTCGGTGAGCACCCTGGCCGGCCGCCGCCGACCGATCACCGACACCTCCACCGGCACGCCTGACGCGATCACGTCGGCATCGACGAGGGCGAGGGCGAGGCTGGACTGAACGTGATGCCCGTAGGAGCCGGAGGTGGTGACTCCCACGACGCGGTCCCCCACCCACACCGGCTCGTCGCCCACCGCATCGGCGTCGGTGTCGCCGAGGTCGAGGGTGACGAGGCGACGCCTCGCCCCGGCCTCCCGCTCGGCGAGTGCAGCGTCGCGGCCGGTGAAGTCGCCCTTGTCCCACGCAATGAAGCGATCGAGCCCGGTCTCCCCGGGCGTGTAGGCCTGGGTGAACTCCGTGGACCAGATGCCGAAGCCCTTCTCGATGCGCAGCGCGTCGATGGCGCGGTCGCCCACGGGGGGCACGCCCAACTCGGCCAGCCGCCGCCATAGCGCCACCTGCTTCTCGGCCGGAACGGTGAGTTCGTAGCCGAGTTCACCGGCGAGCGACATGCGCGCGACCAGCGTGTCGCCAAAGAACCGAGCGTCCATGAAGCGCAGTCCGTCGAGGGATTCCCCGACGACGGCCTCGGCGACCTCGCGCGAGCGTGGCCCGGACAGCGCGAATCCGAGCCACCGGTCGGACAGGTTGTCGATCGTCACCCCGTCCACGAGGTGCTCCGCGAACCACCGCATGTGCCATTCCTGCAGGTAGTACGACCCGATCACCCAGAAGCGGTCGTCGGCGATCCGGGTCACCGACAGGTCGCCCATGAGCGTCCCCTTGGGATGCAGCATCGGGGTCAGGCCCATGCGGCCCACGGCGGGGATCTTTCCGGCGAGCAGGCGATCCAGCCACGCCTCCGCTTGCGGCCCGCTCACCTCGTAGCGCGAGTAGACCCCGGTCTCGTACGCGCCCACGTCGGTGCGGACCGCCTCGACCTCGGCGGCGATGTAGGGGAAGGCGTTGTCGCGCTCCAGCGAGGGCTCGTGCACGAAGTCGGCTGGTGCGAAGAACTGCGGCACCTCGAGGCCCCAGGTCACCCCGAACTGCGCTCCGGCTGCTGCCAGTTCGTCGTGGGCCGGGGTGGTGTGCAGCGGGCGCCCGGCAGGGAGCTGCTCGTGCGGGTACGTCGTGAGGAAGCGGCGCGCGTAGAACTGGTACGTCGTGGGCAGCAGGTAGGAGTCGTCGGCCGCCCAGTCACCGAAGCGCGTGACGTCCATGGCGTAGACGTCGTCCCCCGGATCGCCGTCGACGATCCAGTTGGAGATGGCCAGGCCGACTGCAGCGCCCTGGGAGTACCCCGCCATCACGCCGGCGGCTGCCCAGTAGCCGGGAAGGCCGCGCACCGGGCCGACGAGCGGGTTGCCGTCGGGGGTGATGGCGAAGGCCCCGTGGACCCATCGCTTGATGCCCGCGGCCTCGAGCGCCGGGAATCGCGCGAACCCGATGGACAGTTCGTCGGCGATGCGGTCGATGTCGGGGGGGAGCAGCGTGACGCCGAAGTCCCAGGGCGCTCCCTCGGGGTGCCAGTGATTCGGATTGGCCTCGTAGACGCCGAGGACGGCGCCGTTCTGTTCGCGCTGGAGGTAGGTCCAGCCCTCGAGGTCGGTGACGGCAGGCATCGGCCAGTCGATCGCCATGATCTCCGGCACGTCCTCGGTCACGAGGTAGTGGTGGAGGATCGGAGTGACGGGGTGGTCGATGCCCGCCATCTGCCCGACCCTGCGTCCCCACATGCCGGCGGCGTTGACGACGTGCTCCGCCTGGATCGGCCCCTTCTCGGTCTCGAGCTCCCAGCCGTCGCGCGTGCGCTTCATGCCGAGCACACGGTTGTGCGTGATGATCGTCGCCCCGCGATTGCGTGCGGCGCCCGCGTAGGCGTAGACGGCGCCGTTCGGATCGAGGTTGCCCTCGTGCGGGTCGAAGAGGCCCCCGGCCAGCCCCGAGGGCTCGATGATGGGGACGAGGTCGACGATCTCGTCGACGTCCATGAGTCGGGCGCCCTCGTGCCCCATCATCTGGTGCCAGGCCACCTCCGCCTCGAGCCAGCGCATGCGCTCGGGCGTGCAGGCGAGCTCGATGCCGCCGGAGAGCTTCAGGCCGATGTCCACCCCGCTCTCGGCCGCCACCTTGGGGTACATCTCGATGGTGTAGCTCTGCAGCGCCGCGACGACGGGGTCGTTGTTGATGGCGTGGAATCCCCCTGCGGCGTGCCAACTCGA
>CAIVWG010000194.1 GCA_903909555.1 uncultured bacterium
CGACGCCGACGGCCTGGCATGCCTGGCCGCGCGCGGCCCCGCTGCCGACATCCTCGCGGTGCGTGAGGCGGTCGATGCCCGTGCGCGCGTCTTGCGCGAGCACGCCGGCCCCGACGACGAGCGCACCATCGGCCAATGGCGCCACGCGGCACTCATGCACGCGTTCGGGCTTCACCCGCACGGCGTCGCCCCGGTCACCGTTCCCGGGGGTGACGCGGTCGAGCCGCCCCGCCCCGAGATTCGGGTCGTGGTCCCGCTCGACACCCTCCTCGACCTGGCGCACAACCCCGGGCACCTCGAGGGCTACGGCCCCCTCGACCCGGCGCTCGCCTGCGCGCTCGCCGCCGACGGCGAGTGGACGCGGTGGGTGACCGACGCTGCGGGCGGATTCCTCATCGATGAGGGGCGCCGGCGATTCCCCGGCGCTCGCCTGGCCCGCTTCGTCCGAGCGCGCGAGAGGCGCTGCAAGCATCCGGTCTGCTCGGTGCGGTCCTCCCAGTGCGACGTCGACCACCTGCCGGCGTACGCCGATGGCGGCACCACCAGCGCTGCCACCCTGTCCCCCACCTGCCCTCGGCACAACCGCTTGCGCGAGGCGTCGGGCTGGCGGGTCCACGAGGACGGCCCCCACGATCCCTTCGGGCCCCCCGACCCCACGTGGACCAGTCCGCTGGGTCGCCGCTATCAGACCGTCAGCCCACGACCCCTGCCCCTCGACTACTTCCCCCGAAGGACGTGAGCCATGCCCGTGGACGCCGTTCTCCTTCTCCTCATCGCCGCCCTGCTCGTGGGCTCCGGACTCGCCCTGGGCCTCGTGCTGCGGCGTCCCCGCGCGACCCCGGCGCCACCGAGCGAGCTCGTCGCGGTCGAGACCACCCTCGATCGGCTCGGTCGTCGCCTCGACGAATCCGAGGCACTCCGGCGTGCCGACCAGGCAAGCCTGCGGGCCGAGCTCAACGAGCACCTCCGCCACGTAGCGGCGACCACCGACGTGTTGCGCCGGGAGACGGGCAGCCTCGCGGCGGCACTGGGCAAGGTCGACGTGCGCGGCCGCTGGGGTGAGGCACAGCTGCGCCGGCTGGTCGAGGCCGCCGGCATGATCGAGCAGGTCCACTTCCTGGAGCAGCACGTCCAATCCGTCGAGAACGGAGTGCTCCGGCCCGACATGGTCATCGACCTCGGAGCCGGGCGCCATCTCATCGTCGACGCGAAGGTGCCCCTGGCAGCGCTCCTCGAGGCCGAGCACAGCGAGGATCCCGCCGAGCGCCGCGCACTCCTCGAGCAGCACGCGCGCGACGTCGCGGCGCACGCCGACCGCCTCGGATCGAAGTCCTATTGGCGCGCGTACGACGGCTCGCTCGACATCGATTCGCTGGACATCGTCGTCATGTTCATGCCGGCCGAGTCCATGCTGGGGATCGCGCTGCGCGAGGATCCCGGTCTCCTCGAGCGGGCCTTCGCGCGCAACGTCGTCATCACCACGCCCGCGACCTTCCTCGCACTCCTGCGCACGGTGGGCCACGTCTGGCGCCGTGAGGCGGCGCTCGCCAACGCCGCCGAGATCCACCAACTCGGCCGGGAGCTGCACGAGAGGCTGCGCATCGTCGCCGAGCACCTGCGCAAGACCGGCGCCGCACTCGATGGTGCCGTGGCGCAGTACAACCGTCTCGTCGGGTCCTGGGACTCGCGGGTGGCCGTGTCCGCGCGGCGGCTTGCCGAGACCGGGGTTGCCGCCGCGGATCTCCCGGATGTCGCGTCGGTGGAACGCCGCGCCGGAGCCCCCTTGTCGTAGCCTTGACCCTCGTGGGAGACGACGAGGGCGGCGAGTCTCCGCCCCCCACGGGGCGGCTCTTCCGCTCCCTGCGCGCTCAGGGCGACGCCGCGAACACCGCCGTCCCCGCGCTCGACCTCGACGAGGTGGTGAGCCTGCGGTCCGTCACGCTCGCCGCGCCGGAGATCGCGGTGGTGGGGAGCGCGGACCGGCCCCCTGAGCCGGCGCGTCCCTCCCTCACGTTCGAGGAGCCGCCTCCGCAGCCCTCGCTGTGGGCCCAGGATCCCGCGCCGCCGGCGGTTCCCGTCGCGGCCCCGGTCGACCAGCTCGTCGCGGGCTCCGTCCCGGAGGCCGCATCGCCGGCGACGGCTCCCGCGCCACGCGGTCGGCGCGCCGCGGGATCGGAGAGGGGGCTGCAGGGATGGGCCGTGTGGCTCGTCGTCATCGGCGTGACCGTCGTCGTCGCATGGGCCGAGGCCATCGCCCTGGGCCGCGGCATCGACTGGATCACCGGCGTCGCCCTGCTGATCTCCAGCGTGTACGCCGCGATCGCCGTGCGACGGGACGATGCGCTCATCGCCGTCATCGCGCCCCCGATCGCGTTCTTCCTGGCCACGATGACGGCGGGGCAGGTGCGCCTGCCCGATGTGGGCACCTTCTTCGTCCGCGAGTCCCTCATGATCGTGACGACGCTCGGCGACAACGCGCCCTGGATATTCGGCGCCACCGCCGCCGCGCTCGTGATCGTGCTGATCCGCCGATGGATGGGACGCTGACGCTCAGGTCGCCGCAGCGGCCTTGATGTCGCGACGAAGCTCCGGCGGCAGAGCGAACACCAGGGTCTCCTCCGCGCTGGTGACCTCCTCGACATCGCCGAATCCGCGCTCGGCGAGCCAGCCGAGCACCCCCTCGACGAGGACCTCCGGGACCGACGCCCCGGACGTGACGCCCACGGTCCCGACGCCCTCGAGCCACTCCTCGCGGAGCTCCGAGACGCCGTCGATCCGGTGCGCCGAGCGCGCCCCCGACTCCAGGCCCACCTCGACGAGCCGCACGGAGTTCGAGGAGTTGCCAGAGCCGACCACGATGAGCAGATCGCACCGGGCGGCGATCTCCTTCACCGCGGCCTGGCGGTTCTGCGTCGCGTAGCAGATGTCATCGCTGGGCGGGCTCTGCAGTTGCGGCAGCCGCTCGCGCAGCCGGTCGACCGTCTGCAGCGTCTCGTCGACCGACAGCGTCGTCTGCGACAGCCACACGACGGGCCGCTCCGGGTCGACCTCCACCCGCTCGGCGTCCTCGGGGCTCTCCACCAGCGTGATGTGCTCGGGGGCCTCGCCCATCGTGCCGACGACCTCCTCGTGACCCTCGTGGCCGATGAGGAGGATCTGCATGCCCTCGCCGGCGAAGCGCCGGGCCTCGGAGTGCACCTTGGTCACCAGGGGGCAGGTGGCATCGATCGTCTTGAGCCCGCGGCTCTCCGCTTCCCGATGGACCGAGGGCGCCACGCCATGGGCGGAGAACACCACGGTGGCGCCCACCGGGACGTCCTCGAGCTCGTCGACGAAGACCGCACCACGCTCCTCGAGGCGCTCGACGACGTACTTGTTGTGCACGATCTGCTTGCGCACGTAGACCGGCGGGCCGTAGAGATCGAGGGCCTTCTCCACCGTGACGACCGCACGATCCACTCCCGCGCAGTAGCCGCGTGGAGCCGCCAGCAGGACCTTGCCGCCCGGTGAAGTCACCTCCCCATCGTAGGCGCATCGTCACGACTCGGCCTCCGCGCGTAGCCTGCGCCTATGGCGCTCGACACCTCGCCGGAGAGCCCGGCGCCCGTGCGCACGGTGAGCGTCCTCATCGGTGAGTGGATCGGGCGCCTCGGCGCGGTGTGGATCGAGGGCCAGGTGGCCCAGGTGAGCCGACGGCCGGGAGTCCGCACCGCGTGGGTGACCCTGCGCGACGTCGAGGTCGACATGTCGCTCAGCGTGGTCGTGGACACCGGCGTCCTCGATCGCATGTCCCCTCCTCTCGCGGAGGGACAGCGGGTCGTCGTGCACGGGCGCCCCGACTTCTACGCCGCGCGCGGGCAGTTCCAGGTGCGCGCGCGCGAGATCCGGCCGGTCGGACGCGGCGCCCTGCTCGAGGAGATCGAGCGGGTCCGGTCACTGCTCCAGGCCGAGGGCCTCTTCGCTGCCGAGCGCAAGCGGCCCCTCCCTTTCCTCCCGCGTCGGGTGGGCCTGGTGAGCGGTCGGGCGAGCGCCGCACTGCAGGACGTCGTCGTCAACGCCCGGGCGCGCTGGCCCGCCGTGGTGTTCGAGATCCGCGAGGTGGCGGTGCAGGGACACCAGGCCGTGCCCCAGGTGGTCGATGCGATCGCCGACCTCAACGCGCTCGCCGAGATCGATGTCATCGTCATCGCGCGCGGGGGCGGGAGCATCGAGGACCTGCTGCCCTTCAGCAACGAGCGGCTGGTACGCGCGATCGCCGCCTCGCGCGCGCCTGTCGTGAGCGCCATCGGCCACGAGCAGGACGTCCCGCTCGCGGACCTGGTGGCCGATCTGCGCGCCTCCACGCCCACCGACGCCGCGAAGCGGATCGTCCCCGACGCCGATGAGGAGCGGGCGCTCATCCTCGCGGCGCGCATCCGGCTCCGACAGGGCATCCGTCGACGGGTGGCGAGCGACCAGGAGATCCTCGATCGTGCCCGCGTGTCCTCGCGACGTGCGCTCGAGAGCCGCCTGCAACGCGCCGGCGCGGATGTCGAGCACCTCCTCGCTCGCCTGCGGACCCTGTCGCCGCACGCCACGCTCGAGCGGGGCTACGCCGTGGTGCGCCGGGCCGACGACGGGACAGTGGTGCGCGACGCCAGCCTCATCGAGGAGGGGACCGACCTCGACGTCCGCGTCGCCCTCGGCTCCCTGCGGGCGCGGCGTACGTGAGCGCCTACCCTGGCGGCATGGCTGCGCCGACGTCGTACGAGGAGGCGCGCGCCGAACTCGCCGAGATCGTCCGGCGTCTCGAGGCGGGGACGGGCTCGCTGGAGGAGGCCCTCGCCCTGTGGGAGCGCGGCGAGGAACTCGCCGCCTACTGCGCGGGGTGGCTGGAGGGCGCCCTGGAGCGCATCGAGGGCGCCGCCGACGACCCTATGACGGCGGCTTCGGAAGCGCCGTCGGACTGAGGCGTGCGGCGAGACCCTCGAGCACGGACCACTCGGCAGTCCCGCCCACGACGGTGGTCACCCCGAACACGATGCGCACCAGCGAGCGCGTCCCCTCGGAATTCTCGTAGCGCTGCCACTCCCCCCACGTGCCCGCGGGGCGACCGCGCCCCGTCTGCTCGACGAGGTAACCCTCGGACTCGGACTTCGACTGCGACACCTGAGCGAACTCCTCCGCGGGCGTGACGAACCCGACGTACCACGCCTTCTCGGGAATGGACTCCGCCGTCGCCTCCCATCGCGCGCTCGTCGGTCGCCAGGCCGCGTCGAGACCCTCGGGGTACACCACCGGGTAGCCGGCCTCCGCCCGGGCTGACAGCAGCACGGGCGTGGGATCCACGACGCGCACGGGGTCGGGCTGCGGGCGCAGGGTGATGAGCATGATCACCGCCACCACGCCGATGACCACCGCCAGCGACAGGACCATGTCCCGCACCGTCTGCCCCAGTCGCGCATTGGGGCGCCCGGTGGGGCGCAGGTCGTCGGGTGCTCCGGTGGCCATGACCATATCGTCCCCGATCCATGGCCACCCCGCCTCGCGAGACGCCCCACCCCGGGGCGGCTCCCCGTGAGAGAGTCAGCCATGAGCGCGTCGCGACCTGAGGCACCCGACCGCAACCTGGCCCTCGAGCTCGTCCGGGTGACGGAGGCCGCCGCCATGGCCGCCGCCCGATGGGTCGGCCGCGGCGACAAGAACGGCGCGGACGGCGCCGCCGTCAATGCCATGCGCCACCTCATCGGCAGCGTCTCGATGGCCGGGACCGTCGTCATCGGCGAAGGCGAGAAGGACAACGCCCCGATGCTCTTCAACGGAGAGCTGGTCGGCGACGGAACGGGCCCGGCCGTGGACGTCGCCGTCGACCCGATCGACGGCACCACGCTGTGCGCGAAGGGTATGGCCAACGCGATCTCGGTC
>CAIVWG010000195.1 GCA_903909555.1 uncultured bacterium
CGTGAATGGTTGATAACTCGCGAGTTATCAACCATTCACGGAACTCAAACGCCAGGGGGGTGTTCGGTTTTCTCTCGCCACCGTGGGGGACGGCCGGGGGATTGCGTAGCCTGGGGAGAACAGCAGAGGAAGAGGTCGTCATGTCAGGTCATGGTCGCTCGTGGCTGGTCGCCGGTTTCGTGGCGGCGGCGCTCCTGCTCGGGGGGTGCACGGGCGCGGCCACGGACTCGTCGAGCCAGGCCCCCGCCGAGTCGGCGTCGGACTCAGCGGAGTCCGCCTCCCCGGGCGAGGTCGCGAAGATCGAGGGTGCCAAGCATCGGCGGTCGAGATGCGAGGATGCCGATGACCTCACGGCGAACATCCGCCTCTACAACAACATGCAGAGGATCCCGCTCAAGGACTTCGCTCTGGTGGACGACGACAACGCCAAGGCGCTGTGGTTGAAGCAGACGATGTCGAAGGCCTTCGAGACGGACGTCAAAGAGGGTGAAGACTACTGCGCCGCGATTCCCTGGGCGGTGAAGAACGGTCCCGACCAGACCTACTACTACAGCGATGGCCGGATATGGGGCGATCACCCGGGCTGGTGGGGTCACCAGCAGGAATGCGAGTGGTGCGATGCGCCCAAGGGCTTCGTCACCTTCACCTGCTCGGATTTCGTCAACAATGGGTTCCCGGCGTGCGCGGACGCAGCCCTTACCGGCGACGTAGTCACCCGGTGGGATGCCACCGACACCGAGAGCAACGACACCAAGCTCAACAGCCACCCGCCGTGCACCACGGGCAACCCGGTGATCGGCTGCTACCTGCTCATAGCCGAGAAGGACAGGAAGAGCGACGAGTTCGACTTCGGGTTCGAGTCCTACGCCTGGACCGCCCCCATGCAGACCACGATCTCGACCAGGTGGTCCTCCAAGGACGCGCGCGCCCCGAAGAGCCGTGACGATGCGACCATGGTCACGCAGCCCATCTACGTGGCCTGGGAGGTGAAGAACGCGAGCATGGGTTCAGGTCGGTGGGTGAACAACGTCTCCCCCAACGGCCAGGTGGCCACGGTGAAGCGGTCACTGGTCCTCGGCGGTTATGCCAAGGCGGCGTCGGAGACGACGACGATGTCGTTCCGGCTGTATCCGAAGTACTTCACCCATGCGGACGGCGACCCGCTGAACTGCAAGATGGCGACAGCGAACCTCGTCTGCGAGTACGTCGAGGCCGGCAAGACCCCTGACGGCATCGCGAAGTTCTTCAGGGAGGACCCCTTCATCACGGTGAATGCCTCTCTGACCCTGTCGGATGTGGGCAACACCAGCGGTCCGCCGAAGGTTGTCGCGACACCGATCGCCTGCAATCCCACCTTCGCGACGGCGGATTCCAAGAACCTCACCGTGAAGTGCAATCCGGAGGCCGAGGCGGGCAAGTCGTCCTATCAGTACGGCGCCGCCTGGCTCGTCGGCATCACGGGCTAGCCCGCATCCATGTCGCGCGACCTGAGGCGGCATCCGGCGGTGCGCGCGACCCTCGGGGTCGTGTGCCTCGCCCTCCTTGCCTCCTGCACGTCACCGGACGGCTCACCGTCGCCGTCGGCGACGCCCGCCCCGGTGGAGACGTCCACGGCCACGGCCGAGCCGGCCTCCGCGGGCCTGCGGCCGGCCGTGGACGCCGGGCGCGTCCCGACGTCGGGCGGAGAGGGCCCGGCGGCCCCCACGTCCTGGCCCGTGGCGGTCCTCAGCGCGTCGGGCCTGTCGGTGTCCACGAGCCCGGTCCTCAAGCCCAAGACCGAGGGAGACGGCACCCTCACCTACGAGGTGTACGACATCTCCGCCGGTGACGAGCCGGGTACCTCCGCACCTCGACTGAGCGCGTCCGGCGCTCGCTCCTGGCAGGTGCCCGACGGGACGATGACCGACGGGCGGCAGTACGCCTGGCGTGCGCAGCCCTCCGGCGGCGGGGAGTGGATCGGCCCCTACATCGTCGACGTCGACGCCACGCGGCCGTCACTGGCACCCCGCGACCAGTTCGCCGGGGTGAGCACCCACCTGCTCACCGGGGTGCCCTCGGTGACGTGGACCAGCCGGACGTTCCCCACCGTGCGCGGCGGAGCGCTCGCGGTCCTCGACTACTCGTCGGCGCGCGCCGGCGATCCGTGGCTTCCCCCGGGCTGGCGCATGACGGTCCCGCTGGCCTCGCGGTGGACGACGTTCCAGCCCTCCGAGGGCGACGACCCGCAGTCGGTCTACATCGCCGACGTCGACGGCCGCTCGATGACCTTCACGCGCAACGAGTCCGGCGTGTACGCGCAGACCTGGGCGAACGGCCGCCGCATCGGCACTGCGTCATCCGGCATCCTGCAGCGGGCGGGCGACCTGTGGCGCCTGGTCGAGGTCAGCGGTGACATCACCGAGTTCCGCGGCAACCGCCCCGTCGCGTACTACCGCGGCGGCACGCCGACGGGCACCGTGACGTGGTCGGACGATGGCCGACTCGTGTCGGCGACCGACCCGTCCGGTCGCGAGATCACGTTCGGCTTCGGCAAGGAGTCGTGTCCCGATTCCGCCGGGTTCGATCCGGTCCCCGACGGCTTCCTGTGCGCCATCTCATGGTGGGACGGCACACAGTCGCGCATCCACTACGTCGACACGGCGAACGGCCCGCAGGTCGGGCTCATCGCCGATGCCGTCGGTGGCGCCGGCCCGATGAGCGAGACCGGCCTCGGGCTGGGCTGGGATCAGTCCGGGCGCATCGCCGCCGTGCGGTCTCCGCTGGTCAATGCGGCCGTGGCGTCCGGGGCGATAGCCGGCGACGCCGTGGACGTGCTGACCCAGATCACCTACGACCGGGAGGGCCGCGTCCAGGCGGTCGCGTCGCCGGCACCGGAGCCGGGCGCGGAGCGGCTGGTGCACACCTATCGCTATCCGGCCGTCTCCGAGCGCGACGCCGTCGAGGGGTCCGTCGTCACCGCCGTTGTCGAGGCCGGAGTCATCAGCGGTGGCCTCGAGTCGGCGACGCAGCCCCGGCCCGTCGACTCCGCCATCGGCAATGGCGCGGCGTACGAGATCGGCGCGAGGGCGAGCGACTGGCGGCCGGTGGAGCGTCGCGACCGCGATGGCGCCCGCACCCGGATGACCTGGGATGAGCAGGGTCGCAAGGTCGAGTCGGTCACCGACTACGAGGGGCGCGTCACCACGTTCCAGTACGCCGACGAGCGGCGCTCGGGTTTCGTCGGCCCCTCCACCGACGCCGAGGACGCCTACCGGCAGGAGACCGAGACGGATCGGGACGCGGCGGGGGATCCCCTGCGCGGCCTCACCGCGTACTACTGGTCGGCGGCCGAGGGCGCTGGGCCTCTCGCCGGCGGGGGCTGGATCGCCCGCAATGGACGGCTCGAGCAGTCCTGGGACTCCTCTCCGACGGGCACCGCTCCCTGGTCGGGGATGTTCACCGGTACCTGGACGACGAAGACCGGGCGCGACAAGGCCGCGCCGTGGGTGCTGGAGGTCCGTGCGGGCGGAGCCAAGGCCGACGTCTACGTCGACAACCGCCGCTGCGAGCTGGACTCGCGCGATCGCTGCCGCCTGGAACTCGCTGACGGACGGCACTTCCTGCGCATTGACCTGTCCGCCGACGAGGCGGAGGCGTCGCTGAGGGTCTCCGGAGATGCCCTCGACGGCGAGCCGCAGTCGACGCTGCCGGAACTCACCGGGATCGAGCCCGGATTCGGCCTCACGACTGAACTCACCACTAACGATCGCTACGCCGACGGCAAGACGACGCAGTCGCGCACGGAGTATGCCGAGCCCTGGACCGGCCTGCCCACGAGCGTCGAGACCGCGGGTGGGCTCGTATCGACCGCGGAGTACGAGCCGGCCGGGGCAGCCGGCTGGGGCCGCCGGGTGTCGAGCACGACGCCGGGCGGCTTGACCTCCACGACGGAGTACTGGCCGCTCACCGGCGCCGACGAGGCATCGCCCTGCGGCGGGCCTGCCGCCCCGCAGGCAGGGCAGGTGCGCGCCATCCGGCGTACGGACGGCGTCATCGTGCGCCGCTGGTACGACGCGGCCGGTCGTACCGTGGCGATTCGCACGGGCGACCCCGGGGATCTGGCCTGCTGGTCGTTCGCGGCCGACGGCTCCCTGCTCACCTCCTCCCTCGTGGCTGCCTCCGGCGACGCGGTGGAGGAGACAACCGTGGAGTACGGCGTTGGCGGCGATCCGCGCGTGGCCCGGACCACGGTGCGCAGCCGACCCCTGGGCGGCAAAGGGCTGGGCGATCCCGCGGTCACCGAGACCCGCGTCGATCTGCTCGGCCGCCTCGTATCGTACGTCGATCTCACCGGGGTGACGTTCGCCTACCGCTACGACGTCGAAGGCAACCAGGTCTCCCGCACGACGTCGCTGGGCGATGCGACGCTCGTCACGTCCGAGCAGGAGTTCGATGCCACGACCGGTCGGCCTACCCGCATGCTCATCGACGGCCAGCGCGTCGCCGACATCGACTACGACGGTGCCGGTCGTGTCACAGCGGTGACGTATGCCAGCGGGGTCAGCCAGGGCTTCCGCTACCGACCCAACGGCACCGTCGATGTCACCGGCATCGACCTCGCCGGCGGCGGCGAGGTCATCGACCGAACGTCGACCAACGAGGCGGGCCGAGTCTTCGAGCGCTTGACGCAGGCCAAGGGCCTCGGTGATCTGGACACCGTGCGCACCTGGTCGTACGTCTACGACGGAGCTGCGCGACTGAAGATCGCCGAGCTCGAGGTGGTGGGGGATCAGTCCGGCGTCGGCGCCAAGGCGGCCCGGTTCGACTACGGCTTCGGCGAGCAGGACGCCTCCTGCGCCCAGGGTGCGGCGAATCCGGGCGCCGACCTCAACCGCACCACCGGCAGCCGCAATGGCACCGACTACGTCACGTGCTACGACGCGGTCGCGCGAGCCGTGAGCACCACCGATCCGCTGCTCTCCCCCGAGGGCGGCGCGGCGACACTGTCGTGGGACGGGCTCGGCCGCCTGGAGCGCAGCGCCGCGCAGGGCGCCGAGCTGTCGATCGCGTGGTCGTGGGGCGGCCTGCCCGCGACCATCAACGACGGGGTGGGCCAGGCGCCGGTCACGACCGAGCTCGCGCATGCCCTGGGCCGGCTCGTGGCGCAGCGCTCCACCATGGCGCCGTCCGAGGACGACTCCGGCGCCGCGGTGTCGGACGCCGCTTCGGGTGTCGCCACCCGGATGGCCTACGCGAATCCCACCGCCCTGGCACCGTCGGTCCTCCTCGATGATGCGGGCGCCCGCCAGGTGCGGCTGCTCCTTCCCGGCGGCGCCCTGTGGACGAAGACCATCGCCACCGGTGACGTCGTCGTGGACCATCCGGGCATCCGCGGCGAGGTGATCGTACGCACGGACGGCAAGGGCAAGGTCGTGCCCGGACCCGGCGGCGGCGCACTCGCGGAGACCCTGGGCCCGTTCGGAGAACCGGTGGAGGAGCGGCGAGTCTCGGCCGGCGGCATCCCGGCGGACCCGCCCCGCTACGGCTACGGCTTCGCCCGCCTCGAGCCGACGCTACCGGGCGGGACCGGCCTCGTCCTCGCCACCGCGCGGCCCTACCTGCCTGCTCTCGGCGCGTACCTTGCCTTCGACCCCGACCCGGGGGCCTCGACCACCGGCTACGGCTACGCGGAGGCCGACCCCGTCAACTACTCCGACCCCACGGGCGCCTACTCGTGGTTCGACTTCGCGAGAAACGTGCTCGCGGTCGTCAGCATCGCGGCCGCCGCGATGATCCCGGGCGCGCAGTGGTACGTCGTGCTCGCGATCTCGCTGGCGACGTCCGGAGGGCAGCTGGCGATCACCGCGGCGGAGCGTGACGCGCAGGGTCTCGAACTCACAACAACCGACTTCGTCATGGAGGGCATCTCCGTCGCGCTCGACATGGCGTTCATCGGATCCGGCAAGGGGGTCAAGAGCGCGTGGCAGGCCAAGAAGGCGGTCACCGAGTCAGTCGACGAGGTGTCCGAGGAACTCGCCTCCAGCGCCCTGCGCCTGTCGGGGCAGCCGGCCAACGAGGCTCCCTCGCTGCTGCGCGAGGTCGCCAAGGCCACCGTCATCGTCACGAGCTTCCAGCTCCTCCTCGGCGGGGGCGGCGATCAGCAGGCGGCGGAGTCCGGGGCGCAGGGCCAGGACCAGGGCGGGGCCGACCCGCAGGACTGCCCGGTGGAGGGCGGGTGCGAGGGGATGCCGTCCCGGGAGGGACAGCACCGGGTGCCCGACCGGCTGTAGGGCTGGGCTCCGCAGGGCCGCATCGACGGTTCGCCCTGAGCGGCACCCCGGTCGCACGCCGTGTTCAGTCGTACACCGTGTTCAGTCGTACACCGTGTTCAGTCGTACACCTGGTTCTCGGTGAGGTAGTTCTCGTCCTTGTTGAGGATCTCGGAGAACCCGGATGAGTCGTTGTCGTTGAGCTTGAGGAAGGAGTTGCGCCGCGCGACGCCCTCCTTGACCTGGCTGCTGAACCGGTAGGTGCCGATGCCCGCGAAGATCATGCCGGCGGCGGCGACCCACGTGCTCGCCGAGCCCAGGTCGCTCGAACTGGTGGGGCCGAGGAGCCCGAAGTAACGCGCGCCGGCGATGCCCGCGCCGGCGAGACCCACCACGACAGTGGTCTCCTGGTAGGCGGTGGCCGCGACGCGCGCTGACTTGCTCGTCTCCACGGGCAGGCTCCTCGCGACCTTGCCTGAGGCGACCCCGAGCAGCGCCGCGACGCCGCCGAGGATCAATGCGGTGAGGTCCCACTCGGCGGCGCGCCCGGAGGTATCGGGCTGGTCGAGGGGGTTGCCGTCGCCGTAGCCGTATCCGGTGGGTGAGGCGCCCGGCTCGGGGTC
>CAIVWG010000196.1 GCA_903909555.1 uncultured bacterium
CATACGAGGGATAGTGCCGGTTCTTTCTCGGTCTGTCTGCCCCCGGTCCATGGCATCCACTGTGCCGCTGCTGCGCCGCGAGGCTACACGCGCCTAACTTCCGAGCCCCGGGCCCGGGGCGGCGGACACCCCATGTGCCAGGACCGGGGAGTTCACTCACGACAGGAGCGGCGCCGCCCCACCACACGGGCGCCACACATGCGTGAGGGGCGGGGCCCTCAGGCCCCGCCCCTCACGCCGTGCGCTTGGTTCGTCAGCCGGTGACGACGACGTCGGCCTTGCCGATGCGCTGCTCGGGCGCGAACACGTGCACGCCGAGGAGCTCATTGACGGCCTCCGCCTTGCCGGCGAGGAACTTCACCTTGACGTCCTCGAAGCCGGTGGCCGTCGCCGTACCGCCGCTCACCGAGAAGACGTTCTTGCGGCCGAAATCCTCACCCTCGTACACGAGGACGGCGCTGATCTTGGCCTTGACGAGGTTGATGGTCGGGTCGTAGAGGGCAACCTCCTCGGTGTGACCAGCCTCGTGACCACCGTGGTGGGTGTGCGTGAACATCACGCCACCGAGGTGGGTGAGACGCTTCGACTTCTCAAGCGCCGTAATGGCGAACTCGACAACCCACGCTCCCTGGCGACCCTCGACGAGGAGCGTCGAACCGCTGGGCTGGATCGACCATGCGGGGACGTCGTTCTCGACGAGGCCCACGACAGTCGCGGGGTTGAACATGAGGAACGTCGAACCGGTCGCCGGCACCAGCGGTGCAGCGGAGGCGGACGACGCGACGGCGACGGTGCCGCCGACAAGGAGTGCCGCGGCCGCAGCGACTCCGGTGACCTTGCGGAACTTCATGAGCCCCCCTCTGGGGTTTGGTGCGGCGGTGCGACCACGTCGCTCCACCGGCTTGGACATGTCCTAGCACTTACCCGGGACCCGGCGATCGCCCTCCGGCTTTCGAGGGGTCCGGGTCGTAACTGTAGCGAAGCCGGGGGCCTCTCGGGCATATACGGGTCAGTCAGGGACCGATCCAGACGGTCCAGAGCCCCCGTTTCGGGCATCCCGGGCCTCCCACCAGGCCCTGAGCAGCTCTTCCGCCGCCTCGGGGCCCAGGGGGCCCTGGTCCAGGCGCACCTCGAGGAGGTATCGGTAGGCCTGTCCCACCTCGGGCCCCGCCGCGATGCCCAGGATCGCCATGATCTGGTTGCCGTCGAGGTCGGGGCGGAGGGAGGCGAGCTCCTCCTGCTCGGAGAGTTCAGCGATCCTCGCCTCGAGACCGTCGTAGGCCTCCTGCAGCGCCTGGGCCCGGCGTCGATTGCGGGTCGTGCAGTCCGCGCGGGTCAGTTTGTGAAGACGGGGCAGCAGGTCGCCGGCATCGCGCACGTAGCGGCGCACGGCGGAGTCCGTCCACTCGCCGGTCCCGTACCCGTGGAAGCGAAGGTGGAGTTCGGTCAGGCGCGAGACATCCTCGACGACCTCCTGGGGGAAGCGCAGCGCCGTCAGCCGTTTGCGCACCATGCGAGCGCCCACGACTTCGTGATGGTGGAACGACACTCCTCCGCCATCGTCGAACTTGCGCGTCCTGGGCTTGCCGATGTCATGCAGCAGAGCCGCGAGACGCAGTACAACGTCGGCGGGCATTGCGGGTTCATGCCCTGTCTCGAGGTCGATCGCCTGCTCCATCACCGTCAGCGAGTGCTGGTAGACATCCTTGTGCCGATGGTGCTCGTCGAGTTCCAGTTGCAGCGCAGGGAGTTCGGGCATGACGTGCTCGGCAAGACCTGTGCTGACGAGGACCTCCAGGCCCTCCCTGGGGTACGTCCCGAGGAGCAGCTTGACGAGTTCATCGCGGATCCGCTCCGCGGAAACGATGTCGATGCGGGAGGCCATGCGCTGCATGGCGTCGCGCACGCCGGGATCGATGGCGAAACCCAGCTGGGAGACGAAGCGGGCAGCACGCATCATCCGCAGGGGGTCGTCGCCGAACGACTCCTCGGGTGTCCCGGGGGTCCGCAGGATTCCCTCCCGCAGGTCAGTCATCCCGCCGTGCAGATCGACGAACTCCAAGCTCGGCAGGCGCACCGCCATCGCGTTGATGGTGAAGTCCCGGCGGACAAGGTCGCCGGCCAGGGAGTCCCCGAAGGCCACCTCCGGCTTGCGGGAGGCGTCGTCGTACGTCTCGGTCCGGTACGTGGTGATCTCCAGGCGGTGGTCGCCCTTGCGCGCGCCCACCGTGCCGAAGCGCATGCCCACGTCCCACACCGCGTCGGCCCATCCGTCGAGGAGGGCCACGATCACCTCGGGCCGGGCGCTCGTCGTGAGGTCGAGGTCCTGGGCCGGCCCCTGTCCTCGCATGAGATCCCGGACCGGACCGCCCACGAGGGACAGCTCGTGTCCGCCCTCGACGAAGCGCTGGGCCAGGGGAGCAAGGACGTCCATCACCGCAAGCAGCCCCACCGCGGCGGGGGCCGCCGTGGGGGGCCGCGCCCCCGGGTGTCCGGACATGGGGGCGAGCCTACGGCGCCGCGAGAGCCGCGACCGGCCCCCGGCGCTCCGCGCAGTTATCCTCGGTCCATGGCCGGCTCCCGTGATCCAGAGGAATCAGGAGCCACTCCTGCCCCAGCCGCCACAGGAGGGTCGTCCGCGTCCCCGGGTCGCCGGCGCAGTGCCGCGCGCAAGCGGCCCGCGCGGATGCCACGCGTGGAGGAGACGTCGGCGGGAGGGCTGGTCATCGACCGCACCGGCAGCGAACTCCGGGCCGCGCTCATCGCCCGACACGACCGCCGCGGACGCCTCGTCTGGTCCCTGCCCAAGGGGCACCTGGAGGAGGGGGAGACGCCCGAGGATGCGGCCCTGCGCGAGGTCGAGGAGGAGACCGGGATCCGAGGTCGGGTCCTCGCCCCGCTCGGCACCATCGACTTCTGGTTCATCGCGGAGAACCGACGCATTCACAAGACCGTGCATCACTACCTCATGGAGGCCTCCGGCGGGGAGCTCTCCGACGAGGACGCCGAAGTCGTCGAGGTCGCCTGGGTCCCCCTCACCGGGGTCCGCGACCGGCTCGCCTACGCCGACGAGCGGCGCCTCATGGACCGGCTGCCGGACCTGCTCGAGGATGCGGGGTGAGGCGGCTCCTCACCACGACGGCCACCATCCTCACCGTGGTCGCCGGCCTCGCGGTCACGTCGTCAACCGGGCCGGCCTCCGCCGCCGAAGGCGACGAGGGACCCGTGCGCGTGGCGATTACTGGGCTATCTCCCATCGCGCCCGGCCCCAACTCCACCATCATCGTGACGGGCAACCTGTCCAACACCGGATTCGACGATCTCGACCTGGTGTCGGTCAGGCTGTCGCTGTCGAGTGCTCCGCTGCCGGATAGGCGATCGATCCGGCAGGCGGTGGAAGGGTCGGAGGACCTCACCGACTACGCCCTCTACGCGACCGAGACCCTGGTCTCGAAGCGTCTGCGCGCCGGCGGCACCGAGCGCTTCGAGGTGCGCGCCAAGGCCGCCGACCTTCTGCTCCCCGAGCCCGGCGTGTACGCGCTCAGCGTCGAAGCCGTCGGCACCGGTCCGGCCGGGTACACCACTCTCGGAACCGCGCACACCACGCTGCCGTGGCTCCCCGACCAGACCAGCCCGGTGCGCCTGACGTGGCTGTGGCCGTTCGCGACCTGGCCGGGCCAGACGGCGAACGGCGTCTTCCTCGGCGACCTCCTCCCGCGCGAACTCGACAGTGGCGGGCGCCTGTCGAACATCCTCGACGCCGCGGCCAGCGCCTCGGACCTCGTCACCTGGGTCGTCGATCCGCAGCTCCTCCAGGCCACCTCCGACCTCGAGGAGGGGTACCTCGTGGAGGAGGACGGCCAGGTGAGGCCGGGAACGCAGCAGGGGGCCGCACGTCGCTGGCGGGAAGAGTTCCAAGCCGCCACGGCCGAGGCCGAGCGCACGCGAGGTCGCGCCCCTCGCCCGGCTCCCTCCCTGTGGGACCTCCCCTACGCCGACATCGACGCGGACGCTGTCGAGCGCGCCAAGCTGGATGGGGACGTGATCCGCGCGGTGACGAGCGCCCCGGCCGTGACCCGGGAGAACCTCGGGCGTCCTGCAGAGGGGACGTTCTACTGGGCCCCCGGCGGCCGGGTGAGCCAGGGCACCCTCGACGTCCTCGCCTCGTCGGGCGTTCAGGCGGTCATCCTGCGGGACAACGCATTGCCCCCGCTGCCCGCCGTGGACTACACGCCCTCGGGATACGCCGACCTCGACACCCGGTTCGGCACCGTGCGCGCGCTCCTCGTCGACTCCAGCCTCCTCGACGCGCTCACCATGCCCCAGGGCAACCGATCGGAGATCATCGCGCTGCGGCAGAGGGTGCTCTCCGAGCTTGCCTTCGTGTCGCTCGAGGGCGGCAAGGAGACCCGTCACCTCGTCGCCGCGGCGGGGAGCACCCGCTGGGATCCCGACCCGCTCATGCTGCGGGTCCTGCTCACGTCCCTGCGCGCGGCACCATGGACGCGGCTCATTCCGGTGGGCGAGGTGCTGTCCTTGCCTCCGGCACCCCTCTCCCGCGTCACGACGGACTACGACAGCAAGTCGCGGGCGCGCGAGCTCGAGGAGGCCTACATGGCCCGGGTGAAGCAGGCCCAGGAAGACCTCTCCTCGATCCGCTCCGTCGTCGTCAACCCGATCGGGATCAGCGAGCCCATCTCCGCGGCGCTCCTGCGCACTGTCTCGTCGGCGTGGCGCACGCGCCCTCGCGCGGGGGAGGAACTCCTCGACACGGTGCAGCGCACGATCGATGCCCGCATGACCCAGCTCTACATCGTCCCCCGCGACAACGTGACGTTCAGCGGGGACCGCGGAAGCGTTCCTGTCACCGTCGCGAACGAATTCGACAGCTCCGTCATCGTCGGGGTGACGCTTGTCGGCACCCCCTCCGCCCGACTCACCGCGGATCAACTCGACCAGGTGGAGATCGAGCCCGGGCGCCGCGCCAGCCTGGAAGTCCCCGTGCGCATCATCGGGAGCGAGCCGCTGCGCGTCTCCATCCAGCTCGTCGACGAGCGTGGTCGGGCGTTCGGCGAGCCCACGGTGCTCGTCCTGCAGACCACGGCGTACTCGCGCGCCGCGCTCTGGGTCGTCGTCGGCGCCGCGATCATCCTGGCCCTCCTCGTGATCTTCGACATCGTCCGGCGAGCGCGCGGCCGTGGGCGACCCCCGCGCGAGGCCACCCCGGCGGAGCCCAGCGCGACGTGAGCACGAACGACCCCTCGCCCGAGCCGGAGATCCCGCTGGACCCGGTGGCGAGCGTCGACGACCTCAACGCCATCAACGAGGAGGAGACCCGCGCCTCCACGCGCAGCCTCATCGGCTCCAGCAGCGTCATGGCGATGGGCACCGTCCTCTCACGCGTCACCGGCGTGCTGCGGGACGTGGCCCTCACGGCGGCCCTGGGCTTCTTCCTCGTGTCGGACGCGTACTCGCTGGGCAACACCATGCCCAACGTCCTCTACGTCCTCATCGTGGGCGGCGCCCTGAACGCCGTCTTCATCCCCCAGCTCGTCCGGCGCATGAAGGAAGACGCCGACGGGGGGACCGCCTACGCCGACCGGCTCATCACCCTGGCGGGCGTGGTCCTGCTCGTCTTCTCCGTCGCGGCGGTCCTCCTCGCACCCCTGCTCGTCGACCTGTACGCGACGTCCTCGTACAGCGCATCCCAGCGGGAGTTGGCGACGGCCTTCGCGCGCCTGTGTCTCCCCCAGATCTTCTTCTACGGGATCTACGCGCTGTTCAGCCAAGTCCTCAACTCGCGCGGACGGTTCGGTGCCCCGATGTTCGCGCCGATCCTCAACAACATCGTCGCGATCGCGACGTTCCTGCTCTTCCTCGCCATCGCGGGCACCGCGGCCGCGGCGGACGGGGTGCTCACCTCCGAGCAGGTCGCGCTGCTGGGCATCGGGACCACCCTCGGCGTCGCGCTGCAGGCCCTCATCCTCATCCCGGTCCTCCTGCGCGCGGGATACCGCTGGCGTCCGCGGTGGGACTGGAGGGGGACCGGCCTCGGCCGGGCAGGGCACCTCGCGCTGTGGACGCTGGGACTCGTCGCGGTCAACCAGGCCGGCTACGTCGTCATCACCCGTCTCGCCACGCTCGCGAACGTCAATGCCTCCGATGCCGGGCTCACCGCAGCCGGATTGACGACGTACCAGAAAGCCCACCTCGTCTTCATGCTGCCGCACAGCGTCATCACGGTGTCCATCGTCACCGCACTTCTGCCGGCACTGAGTCGCGTGGCCCATGAGGGTCGGCTACGCCAGGTGGGCTCGGACGTCGGCGGGGCGATGCGCCTGGTCTCGGCGCTCATCGTCCCGGTCGGGGTGATCTTGCTCGTGGTGGGTCCCGGCCTCGCGGTGCTGCTGTTCGGGTACGGCGCCGCCACGCCGCAGCAGGCCACTCTGGCCGGCACCATCATGAGCGTCTTCATGCTCGGCCTGCTGCCGTTCACGCTCTTCTACGTCCTCTTCCGCGGCTTCTACGCCGTCGAGGACACCCGGACGCCGTTCCTCGTCAGCGTGCTCATGAACGTCGTCGCCCTGGCCGTGGCGATCCCGCTGTTCTACTCCGCCATCGGCGGGGCCCAGATCGCCTCGCTCGCCTTCGGCTACGTCTGCGGCTTCTGGGCGACCTTCCTCGCCTCCTGGATCCTGCTGTCGCGGCGCCTCGGGGGAGTGGACAGCCGGCGGACGATCCGGGCTCTCGTCCGCATGCTCATCGCCGGTGTCGCGGCGTTCTGCGTGATGTTCGGAGTGCAGGCGCTCATGGTCACCTTCGTCACCGGAGGAGGCCCGGACAACAAGCTCGGCATCCTCCTCAACGTCATCGTCGTGTCCCTTGCCGGCCTGGCCACCTACCTCGCCGGGGCCTGGGCGCTGCGCATCCAGGAAGTCGCCGACGTTCTCGCCCTCGTGCGTCGGCGCCTGCCCGCGGGACGCCGGGCAGCGAGCAGTTGACCGACAACATCAACCGTTCGGCCGAGCCCTGTCCGCTAGGTTGCGGGCTCCGCCCGATCTAGGCTCGAGGGGTGGAGGACAACGGTCAGTCGACGGGGCGCGACCGCGGCCCGGGGGGTGCCTTCGCGGACGGCGACAATCCCGACACCGAGGCCAGCGTCCTCACGATCGCTCGCTACCACCTGCACCTGCAGGTATCCGCCCACGGAGTGGTGCAGCTCTGGCAGGGCTGGGACCCCTCCCTGGAACGCTCCGTCGCCGTCCTCCTGGTCCCGGCCGACGATCCTCGCGCCCGAGCCGTGGCCGACGCCGCCCGCCGCGCGGCCACCGTGGACGACCGCCGGCTCGTGTCGGTCCTGGACGTCCTCGATCACGCCCCCTGGGCCTCGGACGGCGCCCCGCACGACACCCGCGACTACCTCGCCATCGTCACCGAATGGGTCGAGGGGCGCACCCTCACCGACCTCCTCGAGGACCGCGAGGGAGAACCCATCCCCGCGGGTGATGCACTCATGCTCGTCCGCCTGGTCGCCCTCGCCCTCACCTCCAGCCGTGCGCAGGGGGTGATCCACGGCAGGCTGCGCCCCGACGCTCTGCTCATCGCCGACGGCGGCTCTCCGGCGGACCCCCTGGCCCTCTTCGACGATGTCGACGCGGTGCGGATCAGGGGCCTGGCGGTGGATGCGGCGCTGTGGCCTCAGCTCACGCCCCCGAGCGTCGACCCCGACGTCCACGGCATCGGCTGCCTTCTCTACGCCTCCGTCACCGGCCGCTGGCCCGAGGGCCTCGCCGACGGGCTCTCGCCCGCGCCCCGGGCGGGGGACCGACTGCTTCCGCCCTCGCAGGTGGTGGCCGACGTCCCCGCCTCCATCGACGAGATCTGCATGCGCTCGATCGACCCGCGGGTTGCCGGCGACGGCCACGAGCGCCGGTTCGGCACCCCCTACCCCGACGTCGCGAGCCTGGCCCAGGCGCTGAGTCGGGCCTCGGCGGCACGGCCCTCCTCCGACGGCACCGGGGTCCTCGGGGCGCTGCGGCGCCCGGCGAGTGCCGACGCCGACGTTCAGCCCGGCAGCCCTGCTCCCCTGGGATGGGGGCGTCGTGTCGCGCGCGGCGCCGCGCGGATGGCCATTGCGGCGGTCGCCCTCCTCGCGATCGCCGGGGTTGCCATGGTGGGGCTGCGCATGGCGCAGTCATCCCCGTCTCCGTGGGGGCTGACCGCGAGCACTGCCGAGAGCGACGTCCTGACCTCCGATGCTGACACCGACCTGGCCGCCGCGGCCCTGCTCGAGCCCGGCGCCGTGATGGGCGAGATCGAGCCCGTGAAGGCCCTGGACCACGACCCCTTCGGATACGACGGGGAGGAGAGCCCCGACCTCGCCGAACTCGCCATCGACGACGACGCGACATCGGCCTGGACCACCGACACCTACTACACCGAGGACTTCGAGGGGAAGAGCGGCGTCGGCCTCATCGTGGACCTCGGGTCCGCCCAATCGGTGAGCGCCGTACGCCTCGAACTCGTGGGCAGCGGATCGTCGGTCAAGGTTCTGCTGTCCTCGACGATCGTGAACAAGCCGTCGAAGTGGACGCTCCTGGCAGGGGCCGAGGGGGTCGGCACGGCCATCGACCTGCGCTCGCCGCGCCCCATCGTCGGGCGCTACGTGCTCGTGTGGTTCGACGGCCTCCCGGTGCAGGACGGGGCATACCAGGGCGGGCTGCGTGACGTCGTGGTCTTCAGCTGAGTGAGCACTAGGCTCGTCGGCGTGTCCACGTCCGCCGGATCGCCGAGCCCTCGCGGGTCCTCCGACGACGGCCGGGCGACCGACGCCGAGCTCCTCCAGGCCCACTGCGCGGGCGATCCCGAGGCGTTCACCGAGCTGGTGCGCCGGCACCGCGACCGACTGTGGGCTGTCGCCCTGCGCACCACCGGCGACCCCGAGGAGGCCGCCGACGCTCTCCAGGATGCGCTCATCTCGGCCTTCCGGCGGGCCGACCAATTCCGCGGCGAGTCTGCCGTCACCACCTGGCTGCACCGCATCGTGGTGAACGCCGCCCTCGACCGCATGCGTCGCCGGGCGGTCCGGCCGTGGGTCCCCCTGCCGGAGGAAGGCGGGGAGCGCGGGGACGCGACGTCGCTGGCCGAGCCGCGAGACGCCATGGACGACCGGGAGACGGCCCTGGAGATCCAGGCCGCCCTCGCCGAACTTCCCCCCGACCAGCGCGCGGCGGTCGTCCTCGTCGACCTCGAGGGATGGTCGGTGGAGGATGCCGCCCGGGCGCTGGAATGCCCCGTGGGGACCGTCAAGAGCCGGTGCTTCCGGGGACGCGCCAAGCTCGCCGACCGGCTGGCGCACCTGCGGCAGGGAGGAACTCCCGCGAAGTCGGGGAACCGGGACCCCGATCCGCCCGTCCCATCGCCGGGCTCGACCGGGCCTACATCAGCGCGCGGCCACGACGGCCGCCCAGCATCGGATGCGGGAGGTGAGCCGTGAGCGACGCCCCGCCCCCCGAGGACATCCCCCGCGACCTTCCCCCGCTGGATCCGGAGCTCGCCGAGTGGTTCGCCCAGGCACCCCCTCCCGCCATGCCCGAAGACGTCTGGGACCGCCTCTCCGGGTCCCTCGCCGCCGAGGCCGCCGCCCGTGCCGCTGCGGCAGGACAGGTCGCGAGCCTCGCCGACGCCCGCAGCGCACCCGCCCGCCGTCGGAGCGC
>CAIVWG010000197.1 GCA_903909555.1 uncultured bacterium
CCACGCCGCGGGGATCCCACAGCACGATGTCGAAGTGCCTCTCGATCCGATCGGGCACCAACTCCATGAGCAGGTTGGCGATACCCAGGGAGCCTCCGCCGGGACCACCGGGGTTGAGGGTCAGCGTGCCCACACGACGATCGCTCGCTCGATGAATGGCGAACTCGATGCCGAAGGTATCCGGGTTCGACGCGTCGAACCAGTCACGCGGAACGATCAGGGTGCCGCACGTCCATCCGTCCAGTGACCGACTGCAGTCGTGCCACTGCACGCCTGTGACCGAGGTAGCTGATGCCGCATGAACCGGTGCGGGACCCATCCCCACGGCGAAAGCAAGGCAGACCAGCGGCGCGGCCAACAGGCGCAGTGTCACGCCAGCAGGCTAGACGAAGGCCACGGCCGCTGTCTGAAGTGCCACAAGGAGTCGCGGACGACACCCGTTGAGAGCCGTGCCGATGGTTGCAATCTCCCCGACGTGTGACAAGGTCCGATCATGGGCATCACTAGGGCCTTGGGCATCGGCGCTGCGCTGCTGCTAGCGGTTAGCATCGCGGGCCCCTACGCAGCTTCCGCCGAACCGGCGCCCACGACGACGGCCCTGAAGCCGGTCGATTGCCCAGCCGATGCCAAGCCGTCTCGTGTCGAGTGTGCCGAACTCACCGTGCCCTTGGATTGGCGGACACCGAATGATGGCCGCACGACGACAATCGCCGTCCGCGTCGTCCGCGCCTCCGGCTCGCGCGGTCTGGGATTCACGTTCAACCCCGGAGGACCAGGCAGCAGCGGTATCGATGCGGGACCGGACATCTACAAACTCCTTCCTTCGCGCATTCGCGAGCGCTTCGACTTCGTCATGTGGGATCCACGGGGAGTCAGACTTAGCGGTCCACGGCTACGCGATTGCGAGGCCGCGCCCCGTCTAGATCTGCCAGAGACGGGCCCGGTCGACTGGTCCGTCGTGTGGACCGCATATGCCGAGCAGCTAGGTGCCGCCAACCGCGCATGCTTCGACGCCAACCCACATGCAGCTCCCTACCTCGGCACCTGGCAGGTCGTGCGTGACCTGGAAGCCCTGCGCAAAGCGCTGGGCTACGACAAGTGGACCTATTGGGGGATGAGTTACGGCACGCGGATCGCCTACACGTACGCCATGACCTTCCCCGGCAGCCTGCGCGCCCTGGTGGCGGATGGAAGCCTGTGGGCGCAGGAGTCGATCTTCCGCATCGCCGCCCAGCAGCCGGCCGCATGGATCACCGGGCAGCAGGTCTACGCGGCGATCATGGGGCGAGGGCAAAGCCGCAAGCTCACGCAGGTCCTCACGGCACTCGATGACACGGTCGTCAGCCTCGACGGGGTGCCCTACAACCGCTGGACAGTGGCCGCCATCGTCTACGGATCCCTGGGTTCACAGGACCTCTACCCACGCGTGCGAGCAATGATCGACGGATTCCACGACCAGCTCTTCTCCACCACGGCCAGGCACAGCCACTCCTCGGTCGCTCGCGCTATCAAGACGCTTGAGCGGAAGTCAAGGGCGGATGCGGCGCCTAGCTTTGCCAACGCCTTCATTCACTGCGCTGACCTGCACGACCGACCATCACCTCAGGCCGCGGCACAGCTCGCGGCCACCGCCGCCAGCACCTACGGAACCACGCTGGGCTTCACCACGGGAATGGCATTGACCTGCATGGGTCTGCCCACGGACTACGCCCCGAGCGTGCCGCGAGGACTCGCAGCGATCGATCTACCGACCCCACCCGTCGTGGTGATGTCGACGGGCGACGTCCGCACACCGTGGATCTGGGGTCGAACAATGGCGAACCAGTACGCCCGTTCACGGACGATCTCCTACGAGAGCACTCAGCACGTCACCTATCTGAAGACACCCTCGGAGTGCGTCAACAAGCCCGTGACGGAGTACCTCCTCACGAAGCGACTTCCCCCCGCGCGCACCTGGTGTCCCTTTACCGCTTCCCCCGCGGCAGGACCCCGGGCCTAATCGCCGGCTACCAGCAGTTCGGCGATCTGCACGGCATTCAAGGCCGCGCCCTTGCGCAGGTTGTCATTGCTGACGAACATCACCAGGCCGCGGCCCTCCGTTGCGCTCTGATCGGGGCGGATGCGGCCGACGAATGATGGGTCTGCGCCCGCCGCCTGCAGCGGTGTCGGCACATCAGTGACGACCACACCCTCAGCGGTCGCGAGGATCTCCACAGCTCGCTCCGCCGAGAGGGGACGCTCGAACTCCGCATTGATGGAGAGCGAGTGCCCCGTGAAGACAGGAACGCGCACGCAGGTGCCCGAGACGAGCAGGTCGGGGATGCCCAGGATCTTGCGGCTCTCGTTGCGCAGCTTCTTCTCCTCGTCGGTCTCACCGAGCCCGTCGTCGACAACTGAGCCAGCGACAGGGACGACGTCAAAGGCGATGGTGCGTACGTACTTCTTGGGAACGGGAAATTCGATCGCCGACCCATCATGGGTGAGCGCCGTGACGTCTTGATCGATGATGGCGCGGATCTGGGAATCGAGTTCCTCAACCCCGGCCAGGCCGCTGCCCGACACTGCCTGGAAGGTGCTCACGACCAGCCGCCGCAGTCCGGCCTCCCTGTGCAATGGCATGAGCACCGGCATCGCGGCCATCGTCGTGCAGTTGGGATTGGCGATGATCCCCTTGCGCATGTCGGAGATGGCTCCCGGATTGACCTCACTGACCACGAGGGGCACATCAGGGTCCATGCGCCATGCTGAGGAGTTATCGATCACGATCGCCCCCGCTGCGGCGAACTTCGGCGCGTACTCCTTCGACGTGGACCCGCCTGCGGAAAAGAGCGCAATGTCGATGCCATCGAGGTCCGCCGTGGCGACGTCCTCGACGACCACGTCGGAGCCCTTCCAAGGCAGGGTCGTCCCCGCCGAACGCGCCGAGGCAAGGTAGCGGATGCGAGCCACTGGGAAATCGCGCTCCTCGAGCAGACGGCGCATCACGCTGCCGACCTGACCGGTCGCGCCGACGACCGCGACCGTGGGGCTCGCCTTCATCGTCCGGTCCCGGCGTAGACGACGGCCTCGCCGTCGGCGTCGAGGCCGAACGCCGTGTGCAGGGCCTGCACAGCCGGTGTCGCCAACTCGGCGCGCGTGACGATGGAGATGCGAATCTCGGACGTGGAGATCATCTCGACGTTGATGCCGGCATCCGCGAGCGACTTGAAGAAGGTGGCCGAGACACCGGGATGCGAACGCATGCCCGCTCCCACCAGCGACACCTTGGCAATTCCCTCATCGGTGATGAGGTCCTCGAAGCCGATGCGGTCGCGAACGGCCTCGAGGGCAGCGGTCGCGTTCGCCACAGCACCCTGCGGGCACGTGAAGGTCACGTCCGTCCGGCCTGTCGAGGCGACGGACACGTTCTGCACGATAATGTCGATGTTGATGCCAGCGTCGGCAAGCGCACCGAAGATGGCTGCTGCCTCACCGGGCCGGTCGGGCACGCCGACGACCGTGACCTTGGCGTCATTGAGGTCCGCAGCGGTGCCGGAGATGATCGGCTGTTCCATGATGTCTCCCTCGCCAGAGGCGATGCGCGCCGCGATCGCGGCCTCGGATAGGACGTAGGTGCCCTCGCGATCGGAGAACGACGAGCGCACGTGAATGGGCAGGTCGAAGCGTCGCGCGTACTCGACGCACCGCAGGTGCAGCACCTTGGCGCCCGCCGCCGCGAGCTCGAGCATCTCCTCGTAGGTGACGACCTTGAGCTGACGCGCCTTGGGAACGACGCGCGGATCCGCACTGAAGACGCCGTCGACGTCCGTGTAGATCTCGCAGACATCGGCTCCCAGCGCCGCAGCGAGGGCGACGGCCGTGGTGTCCGAGCCCCCGCGACCCAGGGTGGTGATGTCCTTGGTGTCCTGGGCGACCCCCTGGAATCCGGCGACGATGGGGATCGCGCCGGCCGCCAGGGCCTCCTGGATCCGTCCCGGGGTCACGTCGATGATGCGGGCCGCCCCGTGGGCCGAGTCGGTGATGAGGCCCGCCTGGGAGCCGGTGTACGAGCGCGCCTCCTCGCCCAGGTCGTTGATGGCCATGGCCACGAGCGCCATCGAGATGCGCTCCCCCGCGGTGAGCAGCATGTCGAGTTCGCGACCGGGGGGATTCGGGGAGACCTGCTCCGCGAGGTCGAGAAGGTCGTCGGTCGTGTCACCCATGGCCGAGACCACGACAGCCACGCCATGACCGGAGCGATGGGTCTCCACGATGCGCCGAGCGACCCGCCGGACACTCGCAGCGTCGGCGACGCTGGACCCTCCGTACTTCTGCACGACGAGGCCCACGCTGGCTCCTGGGCAGGCGCACCGGCCACCCCCTCGTGGGGTGGTCACCTAACGGCGGAGGGGCCAGTCTAACGGAGGCCCGGGTCGGCTACTCGAGTCGGCGCCGACCCGCGAACGCCCGGCCGAGCGTGACCTCGTCGGCGTACTCGAGGTCACCACCCACGGGGAGCCCGCTGGCGAGCCTCGTCACGGTCAATCCCATCGGCGACAGCGTGCGGGCGAGGTACGTCGCGGTCGCCTCGCCCTCGAGGTTGGGGTCGGTCGCGAGGATGACCTCCTGCACGACGCCATCCGCGAGGCGCTGCAGGAGTTCCCGGATGCGCAGGTCGTCGGGACCGATCCCGTCAATGGGGCTGATGGCGCCCCCGAGCACGTGGTACCGACCGCGGTACTCCCCCGTGCGCTCGATCGCGATGACGTCCTTCGGCTCCTCCACGACGCACAGCACCGCAGGATCGCGTCGAGGGTCGCGGCAGATGCGGCACTCGTCCTCGTCGGTCACATGCCCGCAGATCACGCAGAACCTGACCCGCTGCTTGAGGATGAGCAAGGTCTCCGCCAACTGGCGCACCTCATCCTCGGGCGCTTGCAGCAGGTGGAAGGCGATGCGCTGAGCGCTCTTGGGACCGATGCCCGGCAGTCTGCCGAGCTCCTCGATGAGATCGGCGAGCACGCCTTCGTACACGGATCAGCCCTGCTCGATCTCGCCGATGACCGTAGCTCCGAGCTCCCTCATGGCCAGGGACTCCCCGGTCAACTCCTCCACATCGTCGGCATCATCGGGACTCGGCATGTCCACGACGACGGCTACCGGCGCGGTCGAGGTGCCTCCCACCACGACATCGACGCGTACGTCGATGCGCAGGCTGTCGAGGATCACCTGCCGCAGCCGCTGGTCATGGCCATTCGCGCGCGCGTTGGTGGCCTTGCCTACATCGGGTACGGAGACCGCGAGGATGCCGTCGTTCCACGACACCGGTGTCGAGTCGCTGAAGAGCATCCATGCGACGCGGGACATGGACTTCAGGCCCTCGAGCACGGCCGGCCACATGGTAGCGATGTCGGCGAGCGTCAGTGCTCCGGCCTCGGTCGACTCCGCGGGTGATCCCGCCGCAACGGACGACTCCGCGGGCGCTCCGGCCGCGGCGTCGGGCGACTCCGCGGACATCGCAGGCTCGGCGCCCGGCGGGGACTGGCCCGCGGCACCCGAGAGCACCTCGGACATGGGTCGGGCCGGCGGGACGGGCGCCGCCGGAGACTGCCGGGGCGGAGCAGGCTTGCGGCGCCGGGCTTCCTGCGCAGGAGCAGGCTCGGCCACAGGCGGGGCAGCCGCGGTCGGGAGCGGGGCGGGCGCGGCCGCGGCCCTCTCCAGCCGATCCAACCGGGCGGCGAATCCCCGCTGGGAGTCGTCGCTCGCGGGCAGCAGCAGCCGGGCGCCGAGGAGTTCCAGGGCCAGTCGGGGCGCGGTGGCTCCCCGGAGTTCCGACAGTCCCTCGCTCACCAGGTCGGCGGCCCGGGAGAGTTCGGCAAGTCCCATCCGGCGGCTCTGCGCGCTCATCGACTCCCAGTCCGCATCCGGAACCTCGAGGAGTGACTGCGCATCCTCGGCCGGCATGGCCGCGATGACGATGAGGTCCCGGAACCGCTGGAGCAGGTCGGTCGCGAACCTCCGCGGATCGTGCCCCGCCTCGACCACGCGGTCGATGACGCCGAAGAGAGCCGCTCCCTCTCCCTCCGCGATGGCATCCACGGTGGCATCGAGCAGGGCGGATTCGGTCACGCCCAGGGTGGATGCCGCGAGTTCGTAGGTGACGCCGTCGGGACCGGACCCGGCCACGAGCTGCCCGAGGAGCGACAGGGAATCGCGAACGCTGCCGCCTGCGCTGCGGGCGACGAGGGCCAGGGCGGCCGGGTCGGCGACAACGCCCTCATGCGCGCAGATGTCCGCGAGATGCTGCTGGAGCACGCGTGCCGGCACCAGGCGGAACGTGTAGTGGTGCGTTCGAGACCGGATCGTCGGGAGGACCTTGTCGGCTTCCGTGGTGGCGAAGATGAAGCGGACGTGCTCCGGCGGCTCCTCCACGACCTTGAGCAGGGCGTTGAAGCCCGCGGGACTCACCATGTGAGCTTCGTCGACGATGTAGATCTTGTATCGCGAGGACACCGGAGCGAACATCGCTCGCTCGCGGAGGTCCCTGGTGTCGTCGACGCCTCCGTGGCTGGCCGCGTCGAGCTCGATGACGTCGATCGATCCCGGACCATTGGGCGCGAGGTCGATGCAGCTTTGGCAGGTGCCGCACGGCTCGGCCGTCGGGCCCTGCTCGCAGTTCATGGA
Source organism: uncultured bacterium (assembly GCA_903909555.1). Classification (GTDB taxonomy): domain Bacteria; phylum Actinomycetota; class Actinomycetes; order S36-B12; family S36-B12; genus Mxb001. Next base: position 6,664 of record CAIVWG010000197.1, read on the forward strand.
ACGGGCGAGAATGCGCGCGGTCGACGTCTTGCCGCAGCCGCGCGGACCGGAGAAGAGATACGCGTGGTGGAGACGGTCCTGGTCGAGCGCCCGCCCCAGGGGCTGGATGACGTGCTCCTGGCCGACGACCTCCGCCAGGGTCCCCGGGCGGTAGGTGCGGTAGAGGGCCATCGACACCCGGTCACTGTAACGGGCAGCGCCGACGGCGCGGATCGGCGAAGAGAGGAGAGCAGGGACCCCCCGCGCACCCGACAGAGCCCGCCTACCCTTGCTGCCTTCCGGCCCTGGGGGGATTCAGCAGGGTGCCGCCGCACGGGGGGTCTCCACGAGTCTAGGGATCGACCGCGTTCGTCGTCGGGCCAGCCCGGCCGCCCGTCGGGACGCCTTGGCCGCCCCGGCGCCCTCGCGGTGGCCGGGTACGCTCGGCGGCGGAGGATTCGCCTAGTGGCCTAGGGCGCACGCTTGGAAAGCGTGTTGGGGGCAACCCCTCACGGGTTCAAATCCCGTATCCTCCGCGGCCGGACCGTGTCCTTGCCGTGGGCGGCTCGGGAGCCCGCGGCAGGGGCGCGGATCCGGACGGCTCCCCCGAGGCCGCTCGGCCATCCCGACAGGGTCCCGTGTCGCAGGCCACGAGAGCCGGATCCTGCGCCCCTCCACCTAGACTTAGCGAGTGATCTTCAAGTCCGTGGGTGAGGGTCGCCCCTACCCTGAGCACGGCCTCAGCATCGGGGATTGGTCGAAGGTGGCTCCCCGGCAGCTGCGCCTCACGGACATCGTCACGACCAAGCGCACGCTCGACCTGGACGCCCTGCTCTCCGATGATTCGACGTTCTACGGCGACCTGTTCGCGCATGTCGTGAAGTACCGGGGCAACCTCTACCTCGAGGATGGCCTCCACCGGGCAGTCCGAGCCGCCCTCCAGCAGCGCATGGTCATCCATGCCCGAGTCCTCGACCTTGACGCCATGTCCTCAACAGGAGGAACCGCCGCATGAGCACCCCGACGTCCGGACCGCGCGTGTCGGCTCGGCATCGCAAGCAGAAGAGCCCGGTCGTAGCCATCATCCTCGTCGTGGTGGGCATGATCGTGCTGTTCGCCGCAGGCTACGGCCTGTCGCGAGTCATCCAGGGCAGTTCATCGAGCGCCCCCTCGCCGACGGCGGAGCCCACCTCCACCACGCCCGGGGAGTCGTCGAGCGCGACGACCGAGCCCAAGCCCTGCGTCACGATCACCGTGACGCCCGGGACCGGTCTCCCCAGCACGTCCCAGGTGACCACCAACGTGTACAACGCCACCGACCGCACGGGACTCGCCGCGACCACGGCGGAGGAGCTCCAGCGCCGCGGGTTCGTCATCGGCACCATCGACAACGACCCCTTGGGCAAGACCGTCTCGGGAGTCGCCGAGATCCGTCACGGCCCCTCGGGCGAATCCGCCGCCAAGCTCATGGCGTTCTACCTCCCCGGTGCCGTGCTCGTCGACGACGGCCGCTCGGACGCCACGATCGACACGGCCCTCGGAGCGGCTTTCACCCAGGTCGCGCCCCAGTCGGAGGTGGAGTCGGCGATCCTCGAGCCGTCCCCCTCCCTCTCCGGCCCCGGATGCCCCAGCCCGAGCGCGCCAGCCGCCCCGGCATCGCCCAGCGAGGAGACCGCGCTGTCCCCGAGTCCGGAGGCCTCTTCCTCCTAGGACCTGGGCTCTGCGGGAGCGGCGATTTTGCGCTAACCCGTCCGCTGTCCTGCCCCGCTGGCTAGCCTCGCGGCAAGGTGGCAACCGACGGGGAGGCAGCGATGGCGGAGGTGACGGGCAAGAGGGCGGTGCCTCGGTCCGCCTGGGTCGTCGCGATCTCGGCCGCCACGCTCGGGATCATCTACGGCTACGACGGCTCCAACGTGGCCGGCGCCCAGTTGTACTTCGAGAGCTACTTCGGCCTCTCCGGCAACGAGACGGCCGTGGAGACCATCGTCACCGCCACCGTCTACGGCGAGCTCATCGGCGCCCTCGCCGGCGGTTTCGTCATCAACCGGTTCGGTCGCAAGCCCTCCATCGTGGCGGTGGCCTTCGGCTACGTCGTCTTCTGCCTTCTCAGTGCAATGGCCGTGTCTCCGCTGATGCTCGGCATCTCGCGCTTCTTCCTGGGCCTCACGATCGGCGTCTCCCTCATCGCCGTGCCGATCTTCGTCGCCGAATCCGTGCCCGCGCGCATCCGCGGGGCGACGCTCGTGGCCTACCAGGTCGCCGCCGTCGTCGGCATCATCCTCGGCTACCTCGGCGCCCTGACGCTGAGCGGGCTCAACGAGTCGATCAACTGGCGCATCATGCTCGGCCTGGCCGCCGTTCCCGCGCTGCTCCTCATCCCCGCCCTCCTGCGCCTTCCCGAGACAGCGCGCTGGCTGGTGATGAAGGGACGAATCGAGGAGGCCCGCGCGTCCCTGGAGCGCACCGACCCCGAGGCCGACGTCGATGCCGAGCTTCGGGAGATCACCGAGGCGCTGTCCAGCGAGAGCGGCGGTCGGCTGCGCGAGATGCTACGCAAGCCCTACCTGCGCGCCACGGTCTTCGTGGTGGGCCTCGGCTTCTTCATCCAGATCACCGGCATCAACGCGACGGTGGCGTACGGGCCCAAGATCTTCCAGGCCATGGGGATCGACACCAACCGGGAATCCATCCTCATGTCGACCCTGGTCCAGTGCATCGCCCTCGTCGCCGTTCTCACCTCGATGCTCGTCGTCGACAGGTGGGGGCGCCGGCCGATCCTGCTCACGGGCATCAGCATCATGATCGTCTCCCAGCTGGCGATGGTGCTCACCTTCGCCACCCAGCAGGGGGACTCGTTCACCACGGGCCAGATCGTCCTGGGCTTCCTCGGGCTCGCCGGCATCAACATCGGCTTCGTCTTCGGCTTCGGAGCCCTGGTGTGGGTCTACTCCAGCGAGAGCTTCCCCGCGCGCCTGCGCGGATACGGCTCCAGCGCGATGCTGGGCGCCGATCTCATGGCCAACATCATCATCGCCCAGTTCTTCCTCACGGTGATGTCGACCATCGGCGGCGCGTGGTCCTTCGGAATCTTCGCTATCCTCGCGGTGCTTGCCTGGATCTTCGTCTTCCGCCTCGCCCCTGAGACCAAGGGGAGGGAGCTTGAGGAAATCCAGGAGTTCTGGGAGAACGGCGGCTCGTGGCCTGACGCGGGCGCCGCCTCGGGGGGCCAGGGCGTCGACCTGGGGAAGGGGAATAAGTGATGCTGCGCGCAGGGGTGGATCTCGGAGGCACGAAGATCCAGGTCGCCATCGTGGATGCCGACGGCAACGTGGTGGGGCAGTGCCGCATCCCGACGCCCCAGGACCAGGGCCCGCAGGGCGTGATCGACGCCATGGTGGGGGCGGTCCGCTCGGCGCTCGCCGATGCCGGAGCGTCGGAGTCGGACCTCACCGGAGTCGGCGTCGGCTCGCCCGGCCAGATCGACCATGCCAGCGGGACAGTGAGCCATGCGGGCAACCTGCCCGACTGGCTCGGCACCGTCGAGGTGGCGGGTCCGATGCGCCAGGCGCTCGGCGTCCCCATCGAACTCGCCAACGACGTCCAGGTGGGCGTCATGGCCGAGTCGCAACTCGGCGCCGGACGCCCGTACGACTCGATGCTCGGCATCTTCTGCGGCACCGGCGTGGGCGGCGGCATCGTGATCCACGATGAGCTCTGGCTCGGCCGCGGGGCCGCGGGCGAGGTGGGCCACATGGTGGTCGAGCCCGACGGAGCTCCGTGCCCCTGCGGCCGACGGGGATGCCTCGAGGCCTACGCCGGACGTGCCGCCATGGAGATCAAGGCCCGCAAGCTCGTGAAGAAGGGCCACAAGACCTCGCTGTTCCACATCATGAAGAAGAAGGAGCGCACCCGGTTGTCGAGTGGCGTCTGGGCCAAGGCGCTCGAGCAGGACGACGACATGGCGGTGGGGCTCGTCGACCGCGCGGTGTGGGCGCTGGGACTCGCGGCCGCCAGCGCGGTCAACCTCCTCGACGTGGAGGCCGTGGTGATCGGCGGCGGTCTCGGCTGCCGTCTCGGCACGCCCTTCGCCGATCGCATCCGCGACGCGATGATCCCGCACCTCATCCTCCCCGAGAAGACGCCGCAGGTGCTCAGCGCCGCTCTCGGGGACCTCGGCGGGGCCATGGGCGCCGCCCTCCGGGTGGAGCACACGACGCCGCCGCCGGGACCCCTCGGCGAGGTCGCCGACGCCGACGCCTGACATGACCGGCGACCAGCCCGCGCGCGGCGCCACCATGGCGGCCGAGATCGCCGAGCAGCCGTTGGCCCTGGCCCGGCTCCTCGATCAGGGCAGCGGGGCCATCGCCGACGTGGCTGCCGCCATCCGGGAGCGAGAGCCGCGAACAGTCCTGCTCGCCGCCCGCGGCACGTCCGACCACGCCGCGCTGTACTTCAAGTACCTCGTCGAGACCCGCTTCGGCCTTCCCGCGGGGCTGGTGTCTCCCTCCACGCTCACCGTCTACGGCACGCGTCCCGAGTACGACGGCGTCCTGTGGGTGTCCGTGAGCCAGTCCGGGGGCTCTCCCGACCTCATCGAGTCGACGCAGCGGGCGCGCGAGGGCGGCGCGTTCACGGTGGCGGTCACCAACGCTCCCGACTCCCCGCTCGCGCAGGCGAGTGACCTGGGGATCGACGTCCTCGCCGGCCGGGAGAACGCCGTCGCCGCGACGAAGAGCTACACCAGCGAGCTCCTCGCCCTGTGGCTGCTCGCGGAGCATTGGGGCGGGGGTGACGTCGCGCGGGCGGCGCGCGTACCCGAGGCAGCAGCCGAGGTCGTGGAGCGCGCTGACGGGATCCGCGTCTCGCCGCGGTATCGCTTCGTCGAGCGTCTGGTGACCACGGCCCGGGGCTTCGCCTACCCGACGGCCCGTGAAGCGGCGTTGAAGCTCATGGAGACGTCATACCTCTCCGCGCACGCCTTCTCGAGCGCGGATCTCATGCACGGCCCGCTCGCCATGGTGGACGAGGATCGCCCGGTGATCGCGGTGGTGCCGTACGGCGCCGGCGGGGCAGCGATGCAGCCGGTCCTGGACCGGCTCATGGAGCGCGGCGCTGACCTGCTCGTCGTGGGAGACGCAGAGCGGGCCCCCACGGCGGCAGAGCAGGCGTGGCTTCCCCGCGACGTCGCCGAGGACCTGGCGCCGATCCTGCAGATCATCCCGCTGCAGCAACTCGCCTACGCGATGGCGATCGCCCGCGGCCATGATCCCGATGCGCCGCGCGGCCTGCGGAAGGTCACCGAGACCCTCTAGCCCCTGCCTCCGCCTTGTTGTCGCCCGTGGTCCCGAGTGGGCAGCCACCCGTGACCACGAGGCTCAGGGAGCGGACGGTCAGGTCACCCAATGGCCGGCCCGCATGACCCGGGTCACCCGGAGATCGTCGTCGAGGCACACCAGGTCAGCGCGCAGCCCGGGCTCGAGGCGTCCCCGGTCGCCCAGCCCCAGCGCCATGGCCGGAACAGCGGACGCCGCACGGCTCGCCTGCTCGATGCCGCGACCCGCGGCGATCGCCGCCGTGCGCACGGCCGCTCCCATGAGCAGGGTGCTCCCCGCCAGGCTGCCGTTCGTGGCCAGCCGCGCCTCGCCGTCGCGGACGATGACGTCGAGGTTCCCGATGAGGTACTCCCCGTCCGCTGCCCCCGCGGCCGACATCGCGTCGGTGATGAGCGCGCAGCGGCCTGAGGCCGCACCCATCGCGAGCGCGACGACGTCGGGGCTCAGGTGCACCCCGTCGCAGATGAGCTCCACGACCACGCGCGGATCCGACATCAGCGCGCCGACAGGACCCGGTGAGCGGTGGAGCAGCGGGGGCATCGCGTTGAACAGGTGGGTCGCCACGGCCGCGCCGGCGTCCACCGCGGCACGGGCCTGATCGGCGTCGGACGCCGTGTGACCCACCGCCGCGATGCCCCCGGCCTCGACGATGAGCGGGATCGACTCCAAGGCCCCCGGGAGTTCCGGGGCCAGCGTCACCATCGCGATGCGCCCGCCGCCCGCCGCCAGGACCTCGGCCACCTCCGAGGGGTCGGGAGGGCGCAGCGTCGCCGGATCGTGGGCGCCGCAGTACTCCGGGGAGATCCACGGGCCCTCGAGGTGGATCCCGTGGATGGTCCCGTCGTCGACGAAGGGGATCAATGCCTCGATCTGGGCGCTGAGATCCTCCAGGGTCGCCGAGACCAGGCTGGCGTTCGTCGTCGTCGTCCCGTGCCGCAGGTGGGTCTGCGCCGCCGTCAGGATCTGCTCGGGATCGGCCGACGTGTACGCCGCTCCGCCACCGCCGTGGCAATGCAGGTCGACGAAGCCGGGCACCACGGTGCCCTCGACGCGATCAACCTCATCACCGGCGCCCGCGGGGGGTGCACCGTCGCCGACGGCCGTGATGCGCCCCTCGTCCACCGCGACCCATCCCCCCGAGACGATGCCGCCGGGGGCGACGACTTCCTCGGCGCAGACATAGCGGGCCACGCCGCGAATGTACGGCGTCGCCGACCCGCGTGCACCTGTCAGGGAGGTACGCCGACCCGCCTAGGATGGGGACACCCCCGCGAATGGAGCCCGCATGAGCACCGGGAGCACCCTGGCGTCGTTCCCCCGCTACCCCCTGCTCTTCGGGCCGTCCCCGGTGCACCCGCTTGAGCGGCTCACCGCCCACCTCGGCGGCGCCTCGGTGTGGGCCAAGCGGGAGGACTGCAATAGCGGCATCGCCTTCGGGGGCAACAAGACCCGCAAGCTGGAATACCTCGTCGCCGACGCGCTCGCCACCGGATGCGACACCCTCGTGTCGATCGGTGGGGTTCAGTCCAATCACACGCGTCAGGTCGCGGCCGTCGCGGCGAGGGCGGGCCTGAAGTGCGTGCTCGTCCAGGAGAGCTGGGTGGACTGGCCGGACTCCGTCTACGACAAGGTGGGCAACATCCTGCTGAGCCGCCTGGCGGGGGCGGACGTGCGCCTCGTCAAGGCCGAGTTCGGGATCGGGTTCAAGGAGTCCTGGGAGCTCGCGCTGCGCGAGATCGAGGAGGCCGGCGGGACGCCGTACGCCATCCCCGCCGGTGCGTCCGACCATCCCCTGGGGGGCCTGGGATTCGCCGGCTGGGCGTTCGAGCTGGCCGAGCAGGAGCGGGAGCTCGGAGTCTTCTTCGACACCGTGATCGTGAACTCGGTCACCGGATCGACGCAGGCCGGAATGATCGCCGGGTTCGCCTACCTCGAGGAGCAGGGGGCGCGACCCCGCCGGGTCCTGGGCGTCGACGGATCGGCCAAGCCCGTGGAGACGCGCGAGCAGGTTGCCCGCATCGCCGCGGATACGGCGCGCCGCATCGGGGTCCATCGCGAGGTCACCATCGACGACGTCGAGTTGGACGAGCGCTTCCACGCCGGCATCTACGGCATCCCGGACGAGGTCACCCTGGACGCCATGCGGACCGCGGCGCGCTTCGAGGGCATGATCACCGACCCGGTCTACGAGGGGAAATCCATGGCAGCGCTGCTCCACGTGGTGGGACAGCGCGAGATCGACCCCTCGGGCCACGTCCTGTTCGCGCACCTGGGCGGCCAGCCTGCCCTCAACGGCTACAGCGCCCTCTTCTCCTAGGCCGCGATGTCCATCCCACCCGAGTACACCCCCCAGGGCTCCGGCCAGGCGGCGATGGGGGCTGGCTGGTACGACGACCCCTTCACCGACCACCTCCAGCGCTACTGGACGGGCACGTCGTGGACGAAGGAGACACGCGTCAAGGCCGAACGCCTGCCCGAGAGTCCGCTCCCCTCACCGCCCGCGCCGCCCCCGATAGCACCGGAACCCGGCGACCTGAAGCAGGTGCGGGACTACCTGCTTCCCTCGATCCTCGCCGTGATCTTCTGCGCCTGGCCGCTCGCCGCCTTCGCGGTGTACTTCTCCATCAAGTCGAACTCCGCGCGCAAGCGCGGGGACATGGAGGAGGCGCTGCGCACCTCGGAGCGCGCACGGCTCTTCATCATCCTGTCGATCATCGCGACGATCCTCATCGCGGCTTACCTGATCTGGAGCGTCCTCACGCTCGACACGTCGCAGCTGGGCGAGAACCTCATCCCGCAGCAGTGATCCTCCGCTGACAGCGCGACGCCGGGGGGCCGGGCCCCCCTCGGGTCCGGTCCCCCGGCGTCGTGTCAGCCGGTCGCTTCGCGTCAGCCGCAGAGTTGGCGGATGAGCACCTCGACGTCCTCCGGCCCGCCGGACCATCCGTTGAGACGGTACTCCAGGTGGAGGTGGACGGCCCCCGGGGAGCCCGTGTCACCCATCGTGCCGATGAGGTCGCCTGCCTGCACCTCATCGCCGTACCCGACGTTGATCGAGTCGAAGTGCCCGTAGAAGAACATGCCGTTCGGCCCGGTGATATCCAAGACGAGCGCGCCATTGGACTGGTACTCGGCGCGGGTCACGGTGCCCCCGTCGACGGCGTAGATCGGCTCGCCGTAGGAGCCCATGAGGTCCAGGCCCGCATGCGACCGGCCACCCGGGCGCGGCGCGCCCAGGCCGTCGCCGTAGGTGAAGTTGGCCACGGGGCAGAATCGGCCGTCGGTAGACGGGGTCGCGCCACCGTTACCTCCACCGTTGCCTCCCCCGTTGCCGCCGCCGTTACCTCCCCCGTTGCCGTCGTCCTCGGCCTCCTCCGGAGCGCCGGGGCCGAACTCGGTGCCGTACGCCGCGTGCGCTTCTGCGGCAGCAGCGGCGACCTCATCGCCGAGCGCCCCCCAGGTGTACCGGGCGACGACCCCTGTCGTCGGGAGGCCGACGGACTCCTGGAACGCGCGGACGGCCTTGGCCGTCACCGGACCGAAGTAGGCGCTCACCGGCTTCACGCCGAGCGCGCGCTGGAGCACCGCCACGGCCTCGCCGGCGTCGGTCTCCTCGAGCACGGGCGGCTTCTCGCCTCCTGCGCGCGAGGTGGCGACGACCTCACCGGAATCCTCCTCGGCGGGGTCCTCCTGCGAGGACTCCTCTCCCGACTGGCCCGAATCCTCCTGGCCGGAGGGCGCCTCGCTGGATTCCTCCTGGGCGGGCTCCTCCGCCGCCGGCGGCTCGCCATCGACGTAGCCGCCGGCCTTGGTCTCGGCGGCCGCGCGGGTGATCGTGTCGGCGCCGAGGGCGCTCCAGGTGTAGGTCGCCACCATGCCGGTCGTGGGAAGGCCCATGGACTGCTGGAGGTCGGCGACGGCGGCCGCCGTGACGGGCCCGAAGTAGCCCGTCGGATCCACGCCCAGGGCCTTCTGAGCCACCTCGATGACGCTGCCATAGTCGCCGAGGGCGAGCACGGGCAGCTTCTCCGCGCGGGCCCGCAACTTGGCCGAGTCGTCCTTCTTCTCGGCGGCCGCGGTGACCTTCGCGGAGGAGGGGGTTGCCGCCTCCGCGCGCCCGGACACTGCCGAGACATCCTCGATGGCCGAGGTGACCGCGCCCCAGGCTCCGGACTCGTCCGGGGTCGAGGCGGGCTGGCCGGGCTCGGCGTAGCGGACGTCGGTGGCCGCCGGCTGTTCCTCCGAGCCGCCCGTCACCGCGAGCGGGAGCGCGATCAGGGCCGCGAGGGCCACGACCAGGGTGGTGGCCAGTACGAGCAGTCGCCGCTGCCGGCGGACGCGCGCGGCCTCAGCGGCGCGGACGGAACTGCGGCGCTCCCGGGAGCGGGAGGCGCGGTCGCGGGGTTCGGCGGGGTGCCCGAGCGGGTGGTCGGCCACGGTCGTCCCTTCGTCGGCGGATCGAGCGTTCGGTCGGCCGATCGGTCGTCGGACCAGTCAGCTGACCGGTCACGGACGGTAACAGGAAGGTCACGGATCAGTCACATCCGTACCGTGCGTCACGTGGCTGCTTGACACGAGATTCACAAGCGTCACACGAGGAGCACCCGTGACACGATGTCCGATTTGACCGAATCGCCACGGCGTGTCGCCAGTGACGCACATCACACCACCGGGAGAGGCGCGAGCCCGCCCCGAAACCCCACGCGGCGATCGCTATGTCATCCATGTCGACGGAAACACGCGCAAAGATCGCCTAGCGATCACCTGGTGCCCGGGCTATGCGGGCGTGGACTTCTTCCCGAAGAGTCGGCGCCAGAAGGAGTTGTCCTTCTTCCACTGGGCCAGGTCCTGCGAGGTGCACCGGCAGCGCTGGCTCTTGGGCACGCCGGCGAGCACCTGGCTGACGTGCTGGCCGCAGCCGGCCCAGGACGCCTTCTCGCAGCGGGGACAGGTGACGCGTCGGCACATGGGAAGGAGCATACCCCAGGGGGTATCTAGTCGCCTGGCGGTCCTCCCCCGCTCCCGGCGGCGTGCCTGCGGGCCGCGGATACCGTGAGCCCATGAAGTACGACGGCACGATGCTCATGACGCAGCGCCTCGAGGAGTGTCAGCGCTTCTACGCCGACCTGCTCCAGGTGGACGCGGAAGCCGGAGCGGGCTGGGCCAACTTCCCCCTGTCCGACGGCACCTTCATGGCCCTGCACACCCCCTGGCGCCCCGGGATGACCACCACGGGTGGGTCCCAGGTGGTCCTGCTGCGGGTCGACTCGCTGGCCGCTGAGACCGTACGGCTGACCGGGCTGGGCATCGACTGCTCCGAGCCGCATGAGATCCCGGGCGGGGCCGTCGTCACGCTCACCGATCCCGACGGGCGGACTATCCAGCTCATCGAGCGGACGTGAGGGTCACCTCGAGAGGCCTGACCCCCTTGGCCTGATCTCGCAATCCGCGCCGCGGGACGCCAACTCGGACCCTCGAACCTGTCGATTCGTGGCGCAGGACCTGCCAGCGGACGACCGCAAGGGTGATTACATAGCCCCGTGATCAGGACCACATGGGGCATCAGGGCTGTCCTCGGGGCTGTGGCGCTCGGCATGGGCGTCTCCTTGCTCGTGCCGGCAGGGGTGGGCGCGCAGTCGCTCCCCCGCGGTGACGTCACCCCGCCTTCGACGAGTACCTCGACCCTGCCCGCCGGGGCTACCGCTCGGCTCAATGCCGCCCTCCTCGAGGCGTGGGCCGGACTGCCTGGGGGAGCCATGGCGACGGTGATCGTGCCCGGCCGCGGCCGCTGGGTCGGCACGGTGGGCTACGCCAATGACGAGCGCCAGCGGGCGATGTCACCGGACCGCCAGTCCACCATCGGCTCGGTGACCAAGACCTTCACCGGCATGCTCGTCCTCCAGGAGGTCGCCGCGCGCCGGCTCGACCTCGATGACCGTCTCGACCGCTGGTACCCCTCGATCCCCAAGTCGGACGAGATCACCATCGCGATGCTCCTCAACATGAGCAGTGGGATCGCCGACTACCTCAACGCCAACATCCTCGGTTTCGCCGAGGATCTGATGGCCGATCCGAAGCGCCGCTACCGCCCCGACGACCTCATCGCCCAGGGCGCCGCGCTGCCCCGCGAATTCGATGTGCCCGGCACGGGCCTGGCCTACTCCAACACCAACACCGTCATCCTGGCCCGCATCCTCGAGAAGGAGACCGGATCGTCGTACGCCGCCCTGCTGAAGTCGAGGCTCTTCGAGCCGCTAGGGATGCCGCGCAGCTTCCTCGATATCTCCGGCGAGCTGCAGTCACCGCATGCGCAGACCTACTCCGACGCCTTCTCCTACATCGACCCGGACGTGCCCCCGGTCGGGAGGACGACCGACTGGAGCCAGTCCTATGTGTGGGCGGCCGGCGGCATGGCGTCGACCATCAGCGACCTCGGCCGCTGGGGTCGCGCCCTCGGCACGGGCCGCGGCGCTATCCCCGAGTCGCTGGCAGCCCAGCGACTCGACAACTGCGCGCCATCGGCCCCCGGCACCCCCACCGAGTACTGCCTCGGTCTCGTCGTCACTCGCGACACCGCGACCGGCAAGCCCATCACGCTGTGGCACAACGGCCGGGTCTTCGGCGCGGTCGCCTACGTCGGCTACTACCCCGCGACCGGCGCGGTTGTCGCGGTCATGGCCAA
>CAIVWG010000198.1 GCA_903909555.1 uncultured bacterium
CCCATGATCGACGACCTGGGCCTCACCCAGGATGAGGCGAGTATCGCGCTCACGATTCCCCCTATCGGTGCGCTCCTCATCGTCTTCCTCGCCGGCCGCTTCGGTGACCAGCTCGGCCACCGGCGGGTCGTGACCGTGAGCAGCGTCGCCTTCGTCATCGGATCCGCGATCGTCGGAGTGGCGCAGGGGATCACCCTGCTGACCCTGGGCCTGCTCATCGCGAGCGTCGCTGCGACGGCGATCCAAATCGTGGTCATCGGGCTGCTGTCGCTCACCTTCCCCGATCCCCGGGCCCGCGCGGCGGCGTTCGGGACCTTCGGGATGGTGTCGCCCGCCATCTGGCTGACCTTCCCCGTCGTCACGGGCTGGGTGGTCGAGGACCACTCCTGGCGCTGGGTCGCCGCGCTGTGGGTGGTGGCCGGACTTCTCATGCTGCTCGCCGCCCGCTCCTTCCTGCCGGCCCCCGTGGCCACCGGCCCGGTGGGCGAGATCCGCGCGCCGCTCTTCGCCGGCATCGCGGTGGCCCTCGGCGTCCAGGCCCTGTCGCGGCTGAGCGACGACGGCATCTCCTCGCCGTGGACCTGGGGCACGATGCTCGTCGCCGCGGCGGCGGCGGTCCTGTGCCTGTGGCGACTGCGCGATGGGGCGACGACGTTCTCGCTGGCACCCTTGCGCAAGCGCGCGTCGCGCGCCCTCCTCATCGTGGTCGTCATCATCCCGTTCATCAACACGGTGTTCCTCATGACGATGGCCTTCCAGTTCCTCTACGGCCTCAGCGTGCTCCAGACCGCGCTCGTCATGGTCCCTGCCCAAGCCGCGGCCGTCCTGGGGACGAAACTCATCGCCGGCCCGCTCATGCGCCGCATCGGCATCCACTCCACGGCGGCGCTGCTCTTCGGCATGCTCGCGGTCGCCATGCTGGGCTCGTTCTTCGTCACCGCGGACTCCCCGCTCGGCGTGGCCATCGCCTACGTGACGGTCTACAACCTGCTCACGGTCGCCGCCTCCATCACCATCACCAGCGGCGTGATGGAGACGGCCGACAAGGGCCAGCCGGGCCTCGTCGCGGCCTACCGCGGATCGGCCGTGGCCCTGGGCGCGGCCCTGGCGGTGGTCATCATGAACCCCTTCGTCTTCGGGCTCGCCCGGCTCACGATGAACGCCCAGCTCCAGGAATCGGGCCTCACCGCCGAGGAGTCCGAGGAGCTCATGGCCGACATCCAGCAGTCCAGCACCACCTCGACCTCGATGACGCAGTACGCCTACCCGCTCCCCGACGGCACGGACGTCACGGAGGTGATGGCCGACTCGATCGCGCGCGGCCTGCACATCAACGGCGTCGCCGGCACCCTGCTGGCCCTGGTGTCCGTCTGGCTGGTGCTCCGGGCACGCAAGGCCTCCTCAGCCTGAGGCGATCAGGGCACGGGTGAGCCACTCCAGGCTGCGCGCGGTCTCGGCCGCGCTGCCCGAGGGCTGTACGACATGGCCGAGGACGACGCGCACGATGACGTCCGCGGCCGCATCCCACCGAGCAGGCGACAGGGCCGGGTACGCCTCCAGCCGGCCACGCACGTCGGCCTTGGCAATGTCCAGCAAGGAGTTGGAGCGTGCGGTCAGCAGCGGCAGGAGCTCGGTGTCCGCACCCTGCGTAGCGCTCACGATGGCGCGCAGCAGGCGGTTCTCCGCTGCCAGGGTGAGCACCGCGAGCGTCGCATCGTGCACGGCGCCGGGCGCGTCACCGGGGTTCGCATCGAACGCCTCGGCCACGGCCGAGAGGAAGCGGGCGAGCTCGGAGAGCACCATCGCCTCGGCGAGCTCGGTCTTGCCGCCGACCTCGTTGTAGACGGTCTGCCGGCTCACCCCGGCACGACCGGCGAGGGCTGCCATGGTCACTGACGACCACCCCGACTCCGCGGTCATCTCCGCGGCGCACTCGATGATGCGCTGGCCGGTCGCGCTCACGCGCTGGCCGCCTCCACGACCACGAAGTCGACCTTGTCGCGCACGCCGCAGTCCGGGCAGCACCACGTGTCGGGGACGGCCGACCAGGGCGTGCCGGCCGGGAAGCCCTCGCGCGCGTCGCCCACGCGCTCGTCGTAGGCGTAGCCGCAGCCCGGGCACCGGGCCACGACCGGCCGGCCCGACGACGGAGCACCGGAGGTGACGAGATCGCGGCGGGGTGCGGGCGCTTCCTGAGGGGCCGCTCCCCACTTCGCGAGGATGCGCTCGCGCTTGCGCGGGCTGATGTTCGCCTTGGACATGTCGCCGTCGAAGTGATCGGCAACGCGCGCGTCCATGACGCGGTTCCACAGCGGCGGGACGAGGGCGAGCAGGATCATGCCGCCGTAGCCGGTGGGCAGTGACGGGGCGCCCTTCTCATCGCGCAGCGCCTGGTAGCGGCGAGTGGGATGCGCGTGGTGGTCGCTGTGCCGCTGCAGGTGGTAGAGCAGGACGTTGGTCGCGATGTTGTTGGAGTTCCAACTGTGCCGCGGCTCGACGCGCTCGTAGCGCTGCCGCCCGGGCTGGCCCACGATCTCGCGGAGCATGCCGTAGTGCTCGAGGTAGTTGACCGCCTCGAGCAGGGTGAGGCCCACGACTGCCTGGATGACGAGGTAGGGCAGGATGCTCGGCCCCAGCCACGCCACCATGACCAGCCACAGCGCCGCGGACATGAGGAAGGCGTTGAGGATGTCGTTGCCGAGGCGGAACGGCGACTGCCCGCGCCGGGCGTAGCGGCGGCGCTCGAGATCCCACGCGTTGCGCAGGGATCCGACGACCGTCCGGGGCCAGAAGGCGTAGAAGGACTCCCCCACCCGCGCGCTCGCGGGGTCATCGGGCGTGGCCACGCGCACGTGATGGCCGCGATTGTGCTCGATGTAGAAGTGGCCGTAGAACGTCTGGGCGAGCGCGACTTTGGACAGCCAGCGCTCGTGGGACTCCTTCTTGTGCCCGAGCTCATGCGCGGTGTTGATGCCGAGGCCGCCGATGAAGCCAACGGTGACGGCCAGGCCGATGCGGTTGACCGTCGTCAGGTCGCCGTAGGCGATGTACCAGAAGGCGAGGGCGAAGCCGGCGTACTGCAGTGGCAGGAAGAGGTAGGTCAGCCAGCGGTAGTAGCGATCGCGCTCCAAGGTCGCGATGACGTCGTCCGGCGGGTTGGACGGATCCAGGCCGGCGGCGAGGTCGATGAGCGGGATGATCCCGAGGATGACGATCGGGCCCAGCCACAGCCAGACACCCCAGCCCGTGAGGGCATGCAGGCCCACGGCGAGAAACGGCAGAAGGGGCATCGTGAGCCCGAGCATCCACAGGTAGCGCTTCGGGTCGCGCCAGGTCGCGGCGCCCGTGCCCTGCACCGCCGCCATGCCGGCTCCCTTCGCCGAAAACCTCCCTGACTTGACAAAAGGTAGGCGAATGTAAACCTCGGCGCAAGGGGCGCCCTACGATGCGGCCATGCCCGCCTGGCCGGAGGTCCGCCGTACCGACGCGGTGATGGCCGACGGGCGGTCCCTCGCGTACTACGACCGTCCCGGCGCTCCCCCGCGCGACGGCATCGACGTCCGCCCGCCAGAGGCGGCGGACCCCGCGTCGCAACTGCGCCGCGACCCGCTCACCGGGGAGTGGACGATCGTCGCCGGCCACCGCCAGGAGCGGACCTTCCAGCCGACGGCGCAGGAGACGCGCGCGCAGGGCTGCCCGCTGTGTCCGTCCACCCCGGAGCGCGCCACCGAGATCCCGGCCACGGACTACCAGGTCGTCGTCTTCGACAATCGCTTCCCGGCGCTCACGCGCACGGCCGCGGGCATAGAGACACCCGACGAGCGTCCGGGGATCGGGCGCTGCCAGGTCGTGTGCTTCACCGACGACCATGACGCGCGCCTTGCCGATCTCGACGCCGACCGCGTGCTCCTCATCGTGCAGGCCTGGGCCGACAGCGTGGCGCGGCTGCGCGAAGACCCGCGCCTGGTCTCGTGCCTCGTCTTCGAGAACCGCGGCGCGGACATCGGCGTGACGCTGACCCATCCGCACGGCCAGGTCTACGCCTACCCCTTCCTCCCGCCACGGGAGGGGCGGCTCCTCGACGCGGCCGCCCGCCACCACGCCGACACCGGACGCATCCTCGCCCTCGACGTCGCCGATGCGGAGGAGCGCGACGCCGTGCGCCTGCTGGCCGCGACCGACCACTGGACCGCGCACGTGCCCCGGGCGGCGCGCTGGCCCTTCGAAGTGCGGATCACCCCGCGCCGGGCGATCGCGTCCCTGGACGGCCTGCACGCCGACGAAGCCGCCGAGTTCGCGGTGCTCTACCCGCGCCTGCTGCGGGCTCTCGACGACGCGTACGGCGTCCCCATGCCCTACGTCGCCGCCTGGCACCAGGCGCCGCTGGCCGGAGGCGCGCCGGGGGCGCAGCTCTTCCTCGAGGTGTTCAGCACCCGCCGGGCACCGGACCGGCTGAAGTACCTGGCCGGGTCGGAGTCCGCCGCGGGTGTGTGGATCAACGACATCGCCCCGGAGCGCGCCGCCGCCATGCTGCGCGAAGCCCTGGCCTGATGATGGCGCGCCGCCTCTTCGCCGATGCCTGGGGCTATGCGCCGGCCGGCACGTGGTCGGCGCCGGGGCGCGTCAACCTCATCGGCGAGCACACCGACTACAGCGGCGGTCTCGTGCTGCCCTTCGCCCTGGCGGACCGCGCGCACATCGCCGTCGCCCCGCGCGACGACCAGCGCATCCGGCTGGCCACCCCGGACGACACCGTCGATCTCGACCTCGCGGCGCTCGGGCCCGGGTCACCTCCCGGGTGGGCGGCCTACCTCGCGGGTGCCGCGTGGGCTCTGCGCGAGGCGGGCCACGACGTACCCGGCTTCGACCTCGCCCTGACCTCCGACGTCCCCGTCGGAGCCGGGCTGTCCTCCTCCGCGGCCCTCATGTCCGCCACGCTGCTCGCCCTTGACGACCTCCACGCCCTCGGTCTCGATCGCGCTGCGCTCGCCGCGCTGGGGCGCCGTGCCGAGAACGTCGTCGCCGGCGTGCCGTGCGGCGCGATGGACCACTCCGCCTCGCTGCTCTGCACGCGCGGTCATGCGCTGCTCCTCGACACCGACACGGGAGCGAGCCGTCAGGTCCCCCTTGACCCGGCCAACGACGATCTCGCCCTGCTCCTTCTCGACACCGGGCATCCGCACGCGCTCCAGGACGGCCGCTACGCCGAACGCCGTGCCGCGATCGACGCTGCGGACGCAGCGTTGACGCTCGCCACGCTCACTCCCGGCGACATCGGCAGCCTCCCCGACGCCTGGACCCACGACGTCCGCAGCGCGGCGGCGCATGTCATCACCGAGAACGCCCGCGTCCGCGCCTCCGTGGACATGCTCGATCGCGGCGATCTCGCGGGGATCGGAATGCTGCTCGACGACTCGCATGCATCACTGCGCGACGGCCTGCGCGTGAGTTCGCCCGAGCTCGATGCCATCACGGACGCGGCGCGGCGGGCGGGGGCGCTCGGCGCGCGCATGACCGGCGCCGGCTTCGGGGGTAGCGCCATCGCGCTGGTCGCTCTCGATCGGGTGACGGAGGTGTCCGCGGCGGCGCGGCGGGCGGTGCCCGGTGCCCGCGTGCGCGCCGTCAGCCCCTCCGCGGGCGCGAGCCGCGACGACTGAGCACCGCGATCTCCCGCGGGGCGCATCCGAACGTGGTGCAATACGGCGATGGAGCTCACTCCCTCCGCCGACCCCTTCCCCGCCTTCCCCGCGGACTTCGCCTGGGGCACCGCGACGGCGGCGTACCAGATCGAGGGCGCCTGGGACGAGGACGGCAAAGGTCCCTCGACGTGGGACACGTTCGTCCACCAGCCCGGTCGCGTCACGCGCGGGCAGACCGGTGATGTCGCGTGCGACTTCTACCACCGGTGGGAGTCCGACCTCGACCTCATGGCGCAGCTCGGCGTCAACGCGCATCGCTTCTCGGTCGCCTGGTCCCGAGTGCTGCCCGCCGGGCGCGGAGTGCCGAACGAGGCCGGGCTGGCCTTCTACGACCGACTCGTGGACGGACTGCTCGCCCGCGGCATCGCGCCCTATGTGACGCTGCACCACTGGGACCTCCCCCAGGCCCTCGAGGACGAGGGCGGCTGGACCAGTCGCGCGACGGCCGAGGCGTTCGCGGAGTATGCGGCGCTCATGGGCGATCGGCTCGGCGACCGCGTCACCGGATGGATCACCCTCAACGAGCCATTCGTGCTCACGTCGTTCGGCCATTCCTTCGGCGTCCACGCGCCGGGGCGCACGATGCTCCTCGGCGTCTGGGCCGTCGTGCATCACCTCCTCCTCGCGCACGGGCTGGGCACCAGGGCCCTGCGCGATGCCGGCGTCACCGGCGGAGTCGGCATCACCCAGAACCTCTCCCCCGTGTGGGCCCTCACCGACTCGCCGGAGGACACCGCCGCCGCCGCGAAGCTCGATGCGCTCTACAACCGCCAGTGGCTGGATCCCATCCTGCTGGGCACGCAGCCCGTCGATCCTGAGGCGACGTACCCCGGATCGGACTTCAGCGTCGTGCGGGACGGTGATGCCGCCATCATCGCGACGCCCATCGACTTCCTCGGCGTCAACTTCTACAACCCCCAGCAGGTCAAGGGGGCGGCCTCGGACAACCCCATGGGATTCGAGCTCGTGCCGATCGATGGAGTGCCGCGCACCGGATTCGACTGGCCTGTCGTGCCGAGTGCGCTCACCGACCTCCTCGTCGGGCTCCGGGACCACTACGGCGCCGCACTCCCCCCGATGTTCATCACGGAGAACGGCACGTCGATCCCCGACGTCATCGACGCCGACGGGCGCGTCCGCGACGGGTTCCGCATCGCCTACCTCGACCGGCACCTGCGCGCCATCGCCGACGCCATGGCCGCCGGCGTCGACATGCGCGGCTACTTCTGCTGGACGTTCACCGACAACTTCGAGTGGGCCGAGGGCTTCGATCAGCGCTTCGGCCTGGTGTACGTCGATCCCGACACGCAGGCGCGCACCCCCAAGGATTCGTTCGCCTGGTACCGGCAGGTCGTCACCGGCGAGGCCGCCGGTCGAGTTCCCGAGGTGATCCCATGACCGCGTCCACCCCCTCCACGCCCGAGACCCCGCCGGTCCCCACCAGCGCCCTCGCGGAGCCGACCGTGCGCGTGCGCGCGCCCTTCCTCGCCACCCTCGCCCTGGCGAACCTCGGCATCTGGCTGGCGTTCTTCACCCCGATCCAGAACCTCCTGCCGCGCTTCTCCGAGGAGATCGCCGGAGGCGACGGCAAGGAGGCCGCACTCGCCATCGTCACCGGCGTGGGAGCCTTCGTCGCGATCATCGCTAACCCGCTCGCGGGCGCGCTGTCGGACCGCACGACGTCGCGCTTCGGCCGTCGTCGACCGTGGCTGCTCCTCGGCTCGCTCTTCGGCGCGATCTTCATCGCGCTGCTCGCCACGCAGAGCAGCGTCGTGGGGCTCGCCGTGATCTGGGGCCTCGGACAGGCGGCCATCAACGCGTCGTACGCCGGCCTCACCGCGACGATTCCCGACCAGGTCCCGGTGGCCCAGCGCGGCGTCGCATCCGGATGGGTGGGTCTGAGCCAGACCCTCGGCATCGTCCTCGGCGTCGCGCTCGTGTCGTTCGTCGTCCTCGGGCTGGCGCCGGGGACCTACCTCACCGCCATCCTCGCCTTCCTCCTGGTGATCCCCTTCGTCCTCTTCCTCAAGGACCCGCCGCTCCCGCGCGCGGACCGGCCGCCGTTCAAGCTGGGCGAATTCCTCCGCGGCTTCTGGGTGTCGCCGCGCGAGCACCCGGACTTCGCCTGGGCGTGGCTCGCCCGCTTCCTCGTATCCCTCGGCTCCGCGATGGCGACGCTGTACCTGCTGTTCTTCCTGCAGGACCGCGTCGGCCTCGACGAGACCGCTGCCGGGCAGGGCCAGACCCTGCTCGTCGGCCTGTACGCGCTGGGCACGATCCTCACCGCCGTCATCGGCGGACTGCTCTCGGACCGCAGCGGGCGCCGCAAGATCTACGTCATCGTGGCGACGCTCATCATGGCCCTGGCCGCGCTCATCCTCATCGGCACCACGACACTCCCGCTCGCCATGGTCGCCGCGCTCATCCTCGGCCTCGGGTACGGCGTCTACCTCGCCGTCGACCAGGCCCTCATCACGCAGGTGCTCCCCAATGCCGAGGACCGCGCTCGCGACCTCGGCGTCATCAACATCGCCAACAGCGCCCCGCAGGTCCTGGCCCCGGTGATCGCCGCGCCGCTCGTCACGGTCCTCGGCGGCTACCCCGTGCTGTACGCCGTCACCGCGGGCATCGTCATCCTCGGAGCGCTGGCCATCCTGCCCATCAAGTCCGTCCGCTAGGCCCGCGTGACCGGCACGGTCCGCGGCGACGACGGCATCGAGCGCTGCCCATGGGGCGACGCCCCCGACGACCTGCGCCGCTACCACGACGAGGAGTGGGGCAGGCCCCTGCGCGGCGACGCTGCCGTCTTCGAGCGGCTGAGTCTCGAGGGCTTCCAGTCCGGCCTGTCGTGGCTGACCATCCTGCGCAAGCGCGAGGCCTTCCGCGCGGCGTTCGAAGGCTTCGACATCGAGGCGATCGCGGCGTACGACGAGTCCGACGTCGAGCGGCTCCTTCGCGACGCCGGCATCGTGCGGCATCGCGGCAAGATCGAGGCGGTCATCGCGAACGCACGGGTGCTGCGCGATTGGCAGCGCGCCGAAGGAGAGGGCGTCCTCGACGCCCGGGTGTGGGCGTGCGCGGTGCCCGATCGTCCCCGGCCCGTCGCCATGGCGGAGGTCCCGGCGACCTCACCCGAGGCGACCACCCTCTCCCGCGACCTCAAGCGCCGAGGCTGGCGCTTCCTCGGCCCGACCACGGCGTACGCCGCCCTGCAGGCCATCGGGGTCGTCGACGATCATCTCGCCGCGTGCCGAGGCGGCCGGTGAACTCCGCCACCGGCACTCTCGCCTGGTATGTTGACGCACCAGTCAACAATCGGGCGGAGGACCCGTGGAGATCCAGGCAGCCGTACTCGAGGGCGTAGGCCAGCCCCAGGTCGTGCGCACCGTGACCTTGGACCCGCCCAGGACGGGCGAGGTGCTCGTCAAGATCAAGGCCACCGGACTATGCGCGTCGGATGTCAATGCCATTGACGGCAAGCGCACGCTGGTGCCCTTCCCCGCCGTGCTCGGACACGAGGCGGCCGGGGTCGTCGCGGAGGTCGGCCCCGGCGTGACATCAGTGAGCGTGGGTGATCACGTCGTGCTCAGCATCGTGCCCTCATGCGGCACGTGCAGCTGGTGCTCACAAGGCATCACCAACTTCTGCAGCACGGCCGGCAATGCGATGGGCGACGGTACTCTCTTCGACGGCACACGTAGGCTCTCCTTGGACGGCGAGCCACTCCACCACTTCCTGACCGTGTCCTCCTTTGCCGAATACGCCGTGGTGCCCGCCAGCGGGGTGGTGCTCATTCCTGAGCAGATGCCGCTCGATCGAGCCGCCCTCCTCAGTTGTGCCGTGCTCACCGGCTTCGGTTCCGTGGTCAACACCGCCAAGGTTCGACCTGGATCCTCCGTGGCCGTGTTCGGCTGCGGCGGCGTGGGGCTCAACATCGTGCAGGGCGCTCGGATTGCCGGAGCCGACCGCATCGTGGCCGTCGACGTCACTGCCGAGAAGTTGCAGATCGCGCGTTCACTGGGCGCCACCGACGTCATCGACGCCTCCATCGACGATCCCGTGACGGCCATCAAGGACCTCGTCGGCGGCGTCGACTACGCCTTCGAGGCACTCGGCCGCGAAGCGACGATCCAGCAGGCCTGGCGCACCGTCGCACCGCGCGGGGAGTTGGTGCTCGTCGGACTCATGGCGCACGGGGCCACGCTGACCGTCGACGCGGG
>CAIVWG010000199.1 GCA_903909555.1 uncultured bacterium
GTGAGCGTGGCGGGGTCGAAGAGCTTCGCCGCCACGCCGCTCTGGTCGGTCTGGGTCACGCCGTTGGTGTTCTCACCCGGGGAGAGAGGGGCCTTGGCCACGGCCGGGACGACAGTGAAGCGCAGGAGCGCGGCCAGGACAAGGAGAAACACCCCCAGCCCGACGAGGATGAGGCCGATTGCGCGCTTCATGACACCTCCACGGCAGACTCAAGTGAGGGAACGGTAGCGGATACTGGGGCCCGGCGCGGCCGGAAGCGCAGGGACACGTCGTGGGGGCCGATCGGAGGAGCGATGTCGGACCGAGGGGCCGGGGCCTTTCCGCTCCTGGACGGCTACCGCGCCATGGCAGCCTTCATGGTCCTCACGACCCACGTGGCCTTCAACACCGGCGCGATCTTCCTCCCGGCGGTCGGCCCCCTCATGGGCCGGATGGACTTCGGCGTGACGCTGTTCTTCCTCCTCTCCGGCTTCCTTCTGTACCGGCCCTGGGCGAAGTCGGCGATGGCCGCGTCGACGGCTCCGGCCCTCGGGACCTACGCCGTGCGCCGCGCGGCGCGCATCCTTCCCGCCTATTGGGTCATGGTCGCCTTCACCCTCCTCCTCCTCCCCGAGATCCAGCCGGTGTCGTGGCAGGCATGGCCGGTGCACCTGGGACTCCTGCACATCTACCTCCCCGGTTTCACCCTCGAAGGGCTCACGCAGACGTGGAGTCTCGCCACCGAGGTGTCCTTCTACGTGATCCTGCCGGTCATCGCGTGGATTGCCGGGCGGCGCTTCCGAGGCGACCCGTCGCGCAGCGCACGCTGGCAGCTGTCGGTGCTCGTCACGGTCGTCCTCGCGTCCTGGACGTTCACCGTGCTGCGCGTCTCGGGCGCCCTGGGCACGGAGACCAACAGCGGCTACTGGCTGCCTGGGTTCCTGGACTGGTTCGCGCTCGGCATGGCCGCCGCCATCATCCAGGTGCGCCTCGGGATGGCAGCTCCCCCGCGGTGGATGGAAGCGGTGCGGGAGGTCGCGCGATCGACCGGCTCGTGCCTCGTGATCGCCGCATCCCTCTTCGTCATCTCCGCGACCCCGATCGCCGGGCCGCTCACCTTCGTCGCGGCCGATCCGTGGACCCTCGTGGTCAAGCACCTGCTGTACGGCGCTATCGCCGCCTTTCTGCTGCTGCCCGGGTTCCTGGGGCGGCAGGGCGCGGACTCCGCCTGGGCCAGGCTCCTCACGTACCCCCTCGTGGTCTACCTCGGGACCATCTCGTACGGCGTCTTCCTCTGGCACCTCGTCCTGTTGCGGCTCTTGTCGTCCACGCTCGGCTTCACGCCGTTCAGCGGGGGCTTCTGGATCCTGTGGCCCCTGACGGTCCTCGCCTCCATCGCGGTCGCCAGCGCATCCTGGTTCGCCCTGGAGCGGCCCCTGCAGCGCCTCACGCATCGGTCGCGGTCTGCGCGCCCCGACGTCGCGTCGGCATCGCCGTCGCGCTGACCGCGACGACGGCGAGCAGGACGGTGGTGGCGACGAGCGCGTCCGGCGCGTCCAGTCGTCCCGGCCAGGGAATCGCCGCGGCTGCCAGCCCTGACGTCGTCGCCGCGGCGGCGGCCACCCACCAGCGGGGAAGGACCCAGCATGCGCCCCACGCCAGCGCGGCCGCCGCGAGGCCGAAGGGGCCCGCGGCCAGAGCGGCGGCGAGCACCGCCGCTGCGGGCAGGGCGATCCGGCTCACCCTGCCGTCGCCCACCGGGGGGACGGACTCGGACCGGCGCCGGGGCCACGCCGCGAGCGCGAGGAGGCAGAGCGCCGCGGCAAGTCCCCCGGCCAGGCCCGCGGAGTAGGCGCCCTGCGGGGCGAAGGTCATCTCCACCGTGCCCGAGGCGCCCGCCGGCAAGACCCAGGCCTGCCGCCAGCCGTCAACGCGCACGGGGACGAGTGCCTCGCCTGCCAGGGTGGCCTGCCAGCCGGCGTTGGCGTTCTCCGTGGTCTCGAGGACCCGAGGTCCCGCCGCTGCCGTCACGGCGACCTCACGGTGGGTGGGGTCCCAGCGCAGGACCTGTGGCGAGACGGCCGCGAGGGGCACCGTGGCTCCATCGACCGGCTCGAGGACGACGCGCTCGACGACGTACTCCCCCGTCGAGAGTGCGTCGATGGCGTGGGTCCCCTGCTCGAGGCGCACCACGCGGCCCTCGCAGGGCCGGGCCGGGACCAGGGCATCGGTGAGCACCTCGCCGACCGTGGCGGCAACCTCGGTTCGGGTGACCACCGATCCGTCCACGGTGAGCGCCGGGCCGAAGCCGCAGGGAACGATGGCATCGTCGGTGGGCCGCGGGCCCACCGGGAGCTCCTGGTCACCGAGCACCTTCACCTCGGTGATGCCCACGGGCATCGGGGCGTAGGCCCCGGTGAGGGGATCGAGCGACCGGACGGTGGACTGGTTGTCGAACCGCAGGGTGATCTCGTTGGCCTGGCGCGGCGGAAGGCGGAGCACGCCGTCGGAGGTCACCACGCCCGTGGTCTCGACTCCCCCGATCGTGGCGGTCACGCGGAGCGGTCGCGACGTCGGCAGGCTCGGGCGAGTGACGAGCTGAACGCCGGACACGCGCGAGGGCTCCTCCCATCGCAGCGTGAGTTCCGGTCTCCCCTCGAGCGGCGACGCGACCCACGCGGTCTCGAGCGAACCGTCGACGGCGGCCTGGGCACGCACGGCGGGATCGGGGACCTGCACGCTGGTGGCCTCAGCGACGATCGCGTCCTGCGGCAGCGGACGCAGCAGCGTGTCCAGTCCGTCGCCGGCACGGGGCCTGACATCGATCCGCACGCGGTAGTCGCCGGGCTGGGCGAGGGTGACGATGCGGCGCACTCCCGTCTGCTCCTCTCCCGGGCTGGCCAGGCTGCCATCGCAGGCGATCTGAGCATCCACCACGGCGCAGCCGGAGCGAGCCCCCTTGCGCTCCGACAGCACGATCGGGCCCCCGGCCGCCGCTCCGGGCACCGTGACCTGGCGCGCCAGGGGGGCAGCAAGGTTGCTCGCGGGGAGGACCACCTCGCGGATTCCGAAGCCCTCGCCCAGCTGCCCGGGGTCCCGCGCCCCATCGGCCACCACGGAGTCCAGGGTCAGGCGCAGGGTGCGCGTGGGCCCGGGCGGCAGGGGCACGGCCTGCACCGCATCGGTGGGCTGCACGGTCGTCGTGCGCTCTCCGGTGTCGGTCGTGACCGTCACCGTGGAAGGTGGAGTCCCGGCCGCGTCGCCGACGAGGAAGCGCACGTCGACGACCGCCGCCTCGAAGGGCTGGTCGAGTTCCACCTCCCACCACTGCCCCACTCCGGGCTCGAGGTCGCCGGACACCCAGGCCGTCTGCAGATCACCGTCGAGCGCGGCCCACGGTTGCGTCGCCGACGAACGCGCCCGCAGGGAATCAGCGTCGCTGCCGCTCGAGGATGCCCGTACGCGCCCGCCGGTGAGCGCGGCGGCGGCCTGCCGCCCCGCGGGGTCGACGGGGAGGTAGTCGTGGACCCGGCGGTCCTGGACGAAGGGGTCATCCGTCGCCAGGGTCTGCGATCGGTTGTTACGCGCCCGGCCCATGTTGACCTCGGTCCGGCGGAACGAGTCGGTGACGGCTGTGGCGAGCCGCAGCGGGCCCAGGGGCTCGTCGTCGCCCGCCATCACCACGGCCCGCGCCCCCAGCACCCCGGCGTCCGCGAGGTCCACGACGCCCTCGGCCGCGCCGCTGGCGAGGAGCGCCGTCGCGGATAGGTCCCGGACGGCCACGCGCGGGTCGGGCGGGGTGTAGGGACTGTCGACCTGCCAGACCTCCACGGCCACGGCGGCATCCTGGAGCCCGGCGTCGACCACCGTGGTCTCCGTGCGATACGGCGGCAGGATCGGGCCGAATCCCGCGACGGGCGTGAATCCGCCAGACCTCACGAGGGCCTGCCGGATGAGCGAACTGCGCGGCGTGTCCGCCCGGCGCCGGTCGATGTCATTGCGGACCACGACATAGCGCACGCCCGCGCGCGCCAGCGCATCCGCGAGCCCGGGCGATCCTCGCCCTGAGTCGATGCGCTCCTGGATCGCGTCCAGCCAGCGGATGTTGCCAGCACTGGACAGCGGGACCGCGTCACGCACCGCCCACGGGCTCGATGCCAGCGGCTGGAGAGGCTCGTCCTGGGTCCGGCCCCAGGAGTACACCCCGAACGACGCCCCGGGGATGAGGAGAGCTCGACCGTCGGGCTCGCGGTCGGCGAGCCACGCCGCAGCCTCGGCCCAGTAGCCCGGAATGCCGGCGTACGAGCGATCGCGCGTGAGGGTGCCCGTGAGCGCCGGCCAGGAGGAGAGGGCCACAGCGGCGATGAGGACGGCCACCCCCGCTCGTCCCAGCACGCGGGCTCGCTCTCCCGGGATGCCGAGGAGCGACTGCACGGCCCAGCCGACGCCGATCGCCAGCGGAAGGCGCAGCAGGATGTCGAACTTGTGCGTGTTGCGCAGGGGGGCCAGCGCCCCGTCGAGGAGCGCGCGCACCTCCTCGGCGCCGAAGCCCGAGACGGGCCCGACATGACCGGCGGTCACGAGGACGCATCCGGCGAGCAGCCCCCCGACGAGGAAGACCCGGAAGGACGTTCGTGGCAGGCAGAGCCCGGCCAGGCCCGCGGCCGCGACGACGGCGCTCGCCACGATGAGGGCCGGGGTCGTGACCAACTGCCAGCCCGCCGGCCACACCGGTCCCCCGCCGTCGGCGACGTAGGCAACCCACTGGGACGTCCCGCGCAGGACGACGTCGGGTGCCGTGATCAGCGTCGTCACCGACGAGGACTCGATCCAGTCGAGGAACGGCGGGGAGTACCGACCGAGCACGAGCAGCGGCACCGCCCACCACGCGGTGGCCAGGATCACCGCCAGCACCCACCAGGCAAGGAACCGCCATCGCAGGACACCGGGGAAGCGCGTGAGGATCCACCAGGCAGCGAGCGGCAGGACGGCGAAGGTCGCCACGGCATTGACACCGCCGCACGCGAGCACCGCCAGCGCCGAGAGGGCGGCGGCCCTCCGATAGCCGTGACGCCCTTCGGCCGCCGCGGCGAGGGGGACGATGACCCACGGCGCGAGCGCGAACGGCAGGACTTCGACCGAGAGGACCCCGAGCTCGGTGACCATGCGCGGGGCCAGGGCGTAGGCCAGGCCACCCACGATCCGAGCGGTGGTGGAGTGCACGCCCAGGTAGCGCGAGAGGCGGACGACCCCGAGGAAGGCGACGCACAGCAGCAGCGACCACCACAGTCGCTGCGCCACCCAGGCGGGGATACCCAGGGCATCGGTCGCAACGTAGAACGATCCCATCGGGAAGAGGTAGCCGTAGGCCTGGTTCTGGAGCTGCCCGAAGAAGCCGAGCGGCTCCCATAACTGCAGGGACCGGGCGAGGAATCCCGCGGGGTCGACCGTGAGGTCCAACTTGGTGTCCGCCGCGATGCGACCGGGATCCTGGATGAACGCCAGGGCGCTGAGCCCGGCGCACACGGCCGCGAGCCTGAGCCGATGGATCAGCCGGTCCGACGCGAACGTGCCTTCCGGCGGGCCGGCTCGGGCGCCCGTCGGAACCTCCTGCGCGAGGGCGACCTGGGTCACCCGGCCCGCCGTTGCAGGACGAGGACGACGTTCCAGCAGAAGACCTCGCGCACCGCGGGCACGCGGGCCAGCCACGCCATCCGGCGTGGGAGGTAGCGGGGCACCACGGCCTCGAGGCGAGCCGACCGCTGCCGGCGCGCCCAGCGGATCCCGGCGTCCGCGGTGATGGGGAAGAGGCTCTCCCCGAAGACGTTCTTGGGCCCGTGCCCGTGGCGCCGCCGGTACCTTCGGGCCGCCCACCGCCCGCCCAGGACGTGCCAGGGGGAGGTCTCGTGGCCTCCCCAGGGACCCCACCACAGGGTGTAGGAGCAGATGATGGTGCCGCCCGGCCGCGTGACCCTCACCATCTCGTCCGCCATGCGCCACGGGTCGGCGACGTGCTCGAGCACGTTGGAGGAGTACGAGACGTCGAAGGATCCATCGGCGAACGGCAGGGAGGTACCGCTCGCCAGCACCGTCCGCGGGCCCGGCTCACGACCGTGCAGCCGCATCTCGCCGGCATCGGCGTCGACCGAGACGTACGTCGCCCCGCGTGCCTCGAAGGCCCGTGCGAAGTAGCCGGGACCGCCGCCGACGTCGAGCATGAGGGCGCCGGACAGCGGATGCCAGTGGTCGACCTGGGCCGCCGAGTCCTCGGCGAGAACGCCGTAGAACAGGTCGGGGTCGGTCTGCTCGGCCAGGAAGGCCCGGAAGAGCCGCACCGACCGCCCGAAGGTCGCGGGGAAACCCGGAGAGCCGCCACGGCGCAGGGCCTCCGCGCGGCCACCCGGGGACGCGGTCGCAGACACCCGGCGACGGTACCTCAGGCGGGGGGCCGGATACCGTGCACGCGTGCGCATCGCCTTCCTCAACTGGCGAGACACCGCCAATCCGGAGGGCGGCGGATCCGAGGTCTACGTCGAGGAGATCGCGGCGCGCCTCGTCGAGCGCGGTCACGTGGTCACCCTCGTGTGCGCGGCGCACGACCGGGCTCCCGCCCAGGACTCCAAGCGCGGGATCCGCTTCGTACGCCGCGGCACCAAACTCACGGTCTACGCGGAGGCGCGCCGACTCCTGCGCCGCGGCGCGCTGGGACCGGTGGATGTCGTCGTCGACGTCCAGAACGGCATCCCCTTCCTGTCACCGTGGACCGGACCCGCTCCCGTGGTCGTGCTGGTCCACCATGTCCACCGGGAGCAGTGGCCGGTCGTGTACGACCCCGTGCGCTCGCGCATCGGCTGGTGGGTGGAGTCGCGCGTGGCACCGTGGGCCTACCGCCACTGCCGCTACATCGCGGTGTCGACGGCCACGCGCGAGGAACTCGCCCGGCTCGGCGTCGACCGGGGACGCATCAGCGTCATCCGCAATGGCACCCCCGTGGGCCCTGGCGTACCCCATGCTCCCGACCCCGAGCCGCGCGTGCTCGTCCTGGGTCGCCTGGTGCCTCACAAGCGGGTCGAGCACGTGCTCGAGGCGGCAGCGTGGCTCCGCGACGCGTGGCCCGGGCTGCGCGTGGCGGTCGTCGGCGACGGATGGTGGGCGGACTCCTTGCACGAGCGCGCGCGCGAGTTGCGGGTCGACGACATCGTGGAGTTCGCCGGACACGTCTCGGACGAGGAAAAACTGCGCGAGATCTCGCGGTCCTGGGTGCTGGGGCTGCCGTCGCTCAAGGAGGGCTGGGGCCTCGTGGTGATGGAGGCGGCGTCCGTGGGGGTGCCCGCGATCGCCTACCGGAGTGCGGGCGGAGTCACCGAGTCGATCGTCGACGGCGAGACCGGCGTGCTCGTGGACGGGGGCGTGCACGAGTTCACCAGCGCCCTGGACGCCCTGCTGCGTGACGACGAGGGCCGACGGGCGATGGGAGAGCGCGCACGCGCGCGGTCCCAGCAGTTCACCTGGGAGCAGTCAGTCGATCAATTCGAGCGCGTACTCGAGGAGGCGTGGGCCGAAGGGTCGAGACTCAGTTGGTGGAGCCGTAGACGACGTACGGCGCATCCACGGTCGGCGGAACCGCCGTCTGCGAGGAGATGAGCGCGAATGAGGCGCCACCGGCGAGGACAGCGCCCACGACGGCGGCGACGATCGGTCCGATCACAAGTCCCATGGCCCGCCACTCCTTGGCTCGCGCTGTCCTAGGCGGTCACCGTACCAAACGGACGGCCCCGCCGCCCGCCTTCGCGCCACCGCACGGCGACGCCGCCCCAGACCGCCAGGGAGGCCAGCACCGCGAGATCCACCGCCACGACCGCGGGCGCCCACGGCGGGAGCTCCTGCGCCTGCGCCGCGGACGGGGTGGCGAGCAGGCGTAGTCCGCCCCGCTCGAGTACCGGGACCAGGCCCGCCACGGACTCCGGAACTGCCGGCGTCGCGCTGGGCTGGCCCTCCTCGACGAGGACCCAGCCGATCCCCCAGGCGGGGAGGACCTCGGCCAGGGGCTCCCCCGCCTCCAGTGCGCGCGCCACCCGCGCGGCCCTGGGGTCCTCGCCGCCCACCACCACGAGGCCGTCGGGCGTCGCCACCGCGAGGGAGCCGTCGACCACGCTCGGCCGGGTGATCCAGCGGGGAGCGGGATCGAGCACGGTGCGGTCGGCGTTCCACGAGAACCTCCGGAAGGCCGACCACGGCAGCACGAGGACGTCGCCGGGACGGGGATCCGCCGCCAGCACGTCGCGGACCTCGGACCACTCGCCGGGGTAGTCCACGGGCGCGAGCCGCCCGCCCACGCCCCAGGCCAGATCGGGAAGCGCGGCGAGGGGGACGACGAGGGCCAGTGCGAGGAGGGCGCCGCGCGCGGCACGGTCGCGGACCCGCTCCAGGACGGCCGCGACGCCGAAACCGGCGCCGATGCTGAGCAGAAGGGCCAGCGGGGCCAGCAGCTTCTGGGCATCGCGCAGGACGCCGAACGCTGGCGATGCCCCCACGAGGTCTCCCCAGGCCGGTCCCGCCGAGGCCGTGGCCGCGAGGAGGCCGACCACCGCCGCGATCCACAGCCACGCCGTCATGGCTCGGCCCAGCGCGCGCCGCATCGCGGCGGTTCCCGCCAGGGCCAGGCCGAGGAGCACCAGGCCGAGGACCGGCGCCGTGACCCACGAGCGGGAGTCGGGGATGGCGTCGGCATTCCACAGGCCGCCCAGACCGAGCGCGGTGAGCAGGGGTCCCCACGGTCCCTCGCTGCGCAGCCCGAACACGTCGGCGCCGACCGCCGCCGACTCCCCGTACGCCGCGCTGCCCGCGAGGAGAACGGCCGGGAGCGCCCAGGGCAGCGCCAGGGCGGCACAGCCCACGCCGACCAGGGCGCGCACGGCGCCGGAGGCCCGGCAGCCCGGGCCCACGGCAACGGGCAGGACGAGGGCGAGGAGGAGCAGCGATCCCGACGGGGTCAGGGAGCCCACGGCGACCTGGAGCACCAGGCGGGCCCCCGCCGCCACGCTCCCCCGGCGCAGGTCCCGCGCGCTCGCCAGCGCCCACGGCGCCATGGCGTAGGCCAGGAGCAGGCCCCAGTGCCCGATGACCAGCCGCTCGGCGACGAAGGGGCTCCAGGCCACCACCGTGGCCGCGACCATCCGCGCACTCACCGCCGGGACGTCGCGCAGGAGCCGGAGCATGCCCAGCCCCGCGAGGAGGGGAATCGCGAGGAGGGCGGCCTTCTCCACGAGCATGCCCGGCACCACGGATGTGAGGATCGCCACCACGGCGTCCTGCGGGACCGCGCGCGGGAGGCCGCCCTCGAGCCCGAGCGAAACCGGCAGGAGGTCCTGCCGCGGCGTGAAGACCAGGTCGTAGCTCAGCACGAACCCGGGCAGGAGCAGGGGCAGGTTGATGAGGAGCGCGAGCGCGACGACCCACGCCACGGGAACCCACGTGCGCCAGGCGACGCTGCGAACAGTCCCCTCCATGGCGGGCTATCGTGACACGGGTGAGCGGGCGCCGCGCCATCGTGTCGAGCACGGTGATCGTGGCCGCGGCCCTGGGCATAGCGCAGGTGTTCTCCTACGCGGTCAGCGTGGTCGCCGCCCGCGCGCTCGGACCGGAGCAGTTCGGCGTGCTGGCCGCCCTCCTGGGAATCCTTCTCATCGGCAGCGTGCTCGCGATGGGGATCCAGGCGGTCGCGGCTCGGCGCCTGGTGCACCTCTCACCCGCGCAACGCGACGGCGCTTCGCGCGACATCCTGCGCGACGGCCTGGTGGGAGGGATCGCCGTTGCGGCAGCCACGATCGCCATCAGCCCCCTTCTCATGTGGCTGCTGCGACTCGACGGGTGGATCCCCCTGCTGCTCGCCGCGCTCGCCTTCGTCCCGCTCACCTGGGCCGGAGCGCAGTACGGCGTCGCCCAGGGACGTGAGGCGTACTCGCGACTCGCCGCGGTGTACCTCGCCGTCGGCGTCGGGCGCGGCATCGGAGGGGTTGCCGGCGCACTGGCCACCGACAGCGTCATCGGGACCATGCTGGGCCTCACCGTGGGCACGGCAGCAGGCGCCCTCGTGGGGCGTCTCGTGGTGGCGCCACTGTCCCGCGGCTCACGCCTGAGCGTCGATCGCTTCTTCGGCGAGACGGCACATGCCACGCACGCGCTGCTCGCGCTGTTCGTCCTCACCAACGTCGACGTGCTCCTGGCGCGGGCTCTGCTCTCGCCATTCGAGGCGGGCGAGTACGGCGTCGGCGCCGTCATCGCGAAGGTGGCCTTCTGGCTTCCGCACTTCGTGGGCGTGGTGGCGTTCCCGCGCTTCGCGGACACGCGCCGGGCGCGGGCGACCGTGATCAGCCTGGTCGCGATCGCCGCCATGGGCGCCGCGGTGGTCGCGGTGACCGCGCTCCTGCCAGGGCTCGTCGTGGGCTTCGTGGGCGGCTCGGCGTACGACGATCTCGTGCCCATCGCCTGGATGTTCGCGGCCATCGGCAGCCTCTTCGCCCTGGCTCAGGCGCTCCTGCTCACTCGGCTCGCCGTGGACGACCGCCGTGCCGTCATCGCGGTGTGGAGCGCCGCGGTCCTCCTCGTGGCGCTGGCCGCCCTGGTCATGCCCCGCACCGTGGCCGGTCTCGCCTCCAGCGCCCTCATCGCGGGGGGCTGCCTGGCCGTGCTCGGAGTTGCGGTGGCCGCGCGCGACGTGCGCAGCGAGTGGGCCGCCGCCGGGTCTCACTCCTCCGCGAGCGCGTCCGGCTCCGGCCAGGTGCCCGGAACGTAGACCGGGTCGTACCCGCTGAGCGGGCCTAGCGCCTCGTCCACCGCCGCCTGGCCCGGGAAGGTGCCCTCGCGCACCCAGCGGTCGAGCAACTCGATGACCGCCACGCGCGATTCGGGGGTGAAGTTGCAGTGGCCCGCGCCGTAGGGCGCCCCTTCGTCCTGGGCGTACGTGGCGGGGGGGACCGTGTAGAGCTGCAGGAGGTCAGCGCGCACGTCACCGGCCTCCACGCTGTCGGCGTAGCGCTCGCGGAAGAACGTGGAGTTCTGCGCGAGCACGAGCGGGTCGTGCGCCGTGTGCATGGTGATCGTCGGATCCTGGACGGCGCCCGTCGGGTGCCCGCCGCGCTCGAGCGCGGCCGCCAGTGCTGCCGGGTCCGGGGAGGTGCGCTCCCCTTCCTCCAACTGCGCAATGAAGCGATCCGTCGC
The DNA here is from genome assembly GCA_903909555.1 of uncultured bacterium. Lineage (GTDB taxonomy): Bacteria > Actinomycetota > Actinomycetes > S36-B12 > S36-B12 > Mxb001. The sequence goes on from CAIVWG010000199.1 coordinate 11,200, forward strand.
CCCCTCGCCGCCGAGGGCATCGA
>CAIVWG010000200.1 GCA_903909555.1 uncultured bacterium
AGGTGTTGCTCTCCTCGACGGTGATGACGCCTTCCTTGCCGACCTTGTCCATGGCCTCGGCGATGAGCTCGCCGACCTCCATGTCGCCACCGGCGGAGATGGCCGCGGTGGACGCGATCTGCTCCTTGGTCTCGACGTCCTTGGCCATGTCGAGCAGCTGCTGGCTGACGACATCGACTGCCCGCTCGATGCCCTTCTTGAGGGCCATCGGGTTGGCGCCGGCAGCCACGTTGCGCAGCCCCTCCTTGACGAGGGCCTGGGCGAGCACGGTCGCGGTCGTCGTGCCGTCACCGGCGACGTCGTCGGTCTTCTTCGCGACCTCCTTGACCAGCTCGGCCCCGATCTTCTCGTAAGGGTCCTCGAGGTCGATTTCCTTCGCGATGGAGACGCCGTCGTTGGTGATCGTGGGAGCGCCCCACTTCTTCTCCAGGACGACGTTGCGGCCCTTGGGGCCCAGGGTGACCTTGACGGCGTCGGCGAGGACGTTCATGCCCCGCTCGAGCGACCGACGGGCCTCTTCATCGAACGCAATGATCTTTGCCATGGGGTGGAGTTCCTCCCAGAACTGCCGAGGAGGCTGCGTGCCTCCCGGGAGGCCGCGCCTCCCTGCGGTGGTCGGCGCCCGCGACGGACGGCCCCGCATCCAACGGGACCTCGCCGACCTGATGACTTGTCACTCGGACTGCTCGAGTGCTAACACATTTTTAGCACTCTCGGCCCTCGAGTGCAAACCCGCGGACCCCTCGCCTCCGCAGGGCAGTCTCCGCGGGGTCGGCCCCTGCCGGGGCCGGCGGCCTCCCGGGCGACGCCCTGAGGAGGCGTCCCTCGAGGGCACCTGCCAGGGACCCTGATCACCCCCGACCCGATATACCCCTAGGGGTATCATGTCCTCATGACCCACAGCCACGGCTCCGGCGTCCTCGAGGACCTCTCTCCCCTGACCCGCGACCTCCGCCGCGCTCTTCCCGAGGTGTACGACGGATTCCGCCAACTCCACCACGCGGCCTTCGCCCCCGGCGCCCTCGACACCAAGACCAAGGAGCTCATGGCCTTCGCGATCGGGGTAGGGCAGCAGTGCGATGGCTGCATCGCCTCCCACGCCCGCGCCGCTGCCAAGGCTGGCGCGACGCGCGAGGAAGCGGCCGAAGCCATCGGGGTCGCGATCCTCATGAACGGCGGGCCCGCGACGATCTACGGTCCTCGCGCGTACGCCGCCTTCTGCGAGTTCACCGAGGGAGCGCAGTAGCGGCCCACCCGGGCTCCGGAGCGCGACGCGCTCGCGGGGGCGTCAGTGGAGCCGATAGCGTGGCTCCATGCCCGGCCGCATCGCGCTCGTGGGGAGCGGGGAGTACCTCCCGGTGATGCAGCCGGTCGAGGAGTGGCTCTTCGCCGACCAGCCGCGCGTCTACGTGCAACTCGCGACCGCTGCGGCACCCGAGGGGCAGTCCAGCCTCGACCACTGGCACAGCCTCGGTCGCGCCGCAGCCGATCGACTCGACGCCCGCCAGGTCGTCGTCGACGTACGCGATCGCTCTGACGCCGACGACCCGCGCTGGGCCGACCTCATCACCGGGGCCGGGCTCGTCTACCTCTCCGGCGGCAACCCGAACTTTCTCGCCAACACCCTGCGCGGCACGCTCGTGTGGAGCGCCATCGAGGAAGCGTGGCGCCAGGGTGCTGGCCTCGCCGGGTGCAGCGCTGGCGCCATGGCGCTGGGGGGATACGTTCCGCATTTTCGCCACCCGCGCTCCGGCGGCACGGAGGGCCTCGGCGTCGTCCCCCAGGCCCGGGTCCTTCCCCACTTCGACCGGTACACCCGGTGGACACCCGACATGGCCCTGCGACCCCTCCTCGCCGAGGGGAGCGTCGTCCTGGGCATCGACGAGGACACCGCGCTCGTCGCCGAGCAGCCCCCGCCGCAGTCCCGCTCATCCGCCTGGGAATGGACTGTGCGGGGGCGGCAGTCGGCGTACCGCATCACCCACGACGGACGGCAGCGCATCGACGCGCCGATCGCGCTTGCCGTGAAGGAGTGAGTGCCGACGACGTACCCTGGACGGATGCTCCGCCGCGCCGTCTCCGCGACGCTCGTCGCGATCGCTATCCTCGCCACCGCGCTCGCCCCGTCCGCATCGGCTGCCCCCGGCGGCCATGATCAGGTCGTCACGGTGCGCGTGGAGGACCGCTGGTCGACTCAGGGCATTCTCGAGGCCTGGAAGTGGAGCGCCCGGAAGGGCCGCTACGTCCGGATGCTTGGGCCGGTGACCGCCTACGTCGGATCGGACGGCGTCGGGCAGGCCTCGGAGTGGAGTTCCAAGACCCCCGCCGGCGTCTACACGCTCACGGAGGCGTTCGGACGCCTCGAGGATCCCGGCACCCAGGTCCGCTACCGGAAGGTGGGCCGTTCGACATGGTGGGTCTCCGACGTGGACTCCCCGAAGTACAACACGATGCAGCGCTGCGACCCCGGCGACTGGTGCGGATTCGATCAGGACGCGTCTGAGCAACTGGGCGCCATCGACGTCTACACCCACGCCATCGTGATCGATTACAACCGCAACCCTCCCGTCCCGGGCAAGGGATCGGCGTTCTTCATCCACGAGACGGACTGGGCGCCGACCCAGGGCTGTATCGCTATCGAGCGCTCGAAACTCGTCGCGTTGCTCCGGTGGCTGAAGCCCAGCGACAATCCTGTCGTGTCCATCGGCGTGGGAAGCCGCGCGTACGACGCGCTCGGTCGCTAGTCGCCGCCCACGAATCCGGCCGCCAGCTCCGCAACAATGGACGCGCCCGTGGTGTCGAGGTGTACGCCATCCGGAGAGAGCACGAATCCCGCGCGCGCCGCGATCTCGTCGTAGCCGCGACCGAGAAGGTAGTGCTCCCCCAGCGAGCGCAGGCCGGGCTGCCAGGTGCCGGTCCAGGCGGGTCCGGTGTCCTGACCCTGGCTCGCGAGCAACTCGGTCATCCGCTCGTGGACCGGGAGGTAGGTCGCACCCTCGCGGTGGCAGACCCGCGCGATCGCGTCGTTGAACTCCCGCACCCGGGCGTTGGCGGCGCCGCCGAGGTCCTGCCCGAGGGGCGGCAAGGAGCACAGCGCCACCCGCACGCCAGCCTCGCGGAACCGAAACACCACCTCGCTCAGGCACTCCTCGAACCACACCGGGGAGGGATCCTGCGGCAGGCCCTTCGCGCGTCGCGCGGAGTCCGCCGCACGGGGATCCAGGGTCGCCTGGACGTCGTTGGTGCCCACGAGGATCACCGCCGCTGAGGGGCGGCAGGCGAGGATGCGATCGAGCCGCTGGAGCACCTCCCATGCCACGTTGCCATTCACGCCCGCGTTGATGAACGTGCGCTCAGGCATCCGCTCGCGCAGCATCTGGACGAAGTCGACGGAGGCACGACCTCGCACGATGCTCGCCCCGATGCAGGCAACCGGGGGCGCAGTCGACGGGCGTCCCGAGAGGTACGCCTCCACGTCACATGCGGCACGTCCTTGCACCTGGGCGATGACATAGGCCGCGGCTCCCGCTGCAGCGCCCATCGCGAGCGCACCGAGTCCGAGGAGGCCACGCAGTCGCATGTCACTCCCTTCGGTAACGATGCCTCAGAAAATCATCGGCGCGGCGAGATTGGCGTCGCCTCCGCCCGACGCTAGGGCACAGTCGTTCCATGGGCACGCCCGACATGACCCCGCCCGACCATCCGCCGCCGGCCGTGTCACCCACGGACATGCCCGGCTCGGCACCCGCGCCCCGTCCCGAGCGGGCGCCGCACCCGGGTCGCGGCTATCTGACGGCGGCGTGGGTGACCCTGGGCATCGCAGGAACGGTCGGTGTCCTCTATCTGCTGGGATTTGGCGTCCTCACCGCGATCGAGGGCGGATTCTGGGTCTTGGTGGGACTCCTGGCGTTCATCCCCGTGACGATGATCATCATCGCTATCGGATGCGTCGCGGTCGGGTTCTTCGCACTGGCCCGCAGTCGGCGCCTGGGACCGGTCCGCGGGCAGGCCGCGGTTCTCAGCGTCACCTTCGTCGGCCTACCTGCGTCGATTGCCATCGTCAACGTCGTCTCGGCCATCACCGACTCGGCCGTCGTGGATGCGTTGATGATCTTGGCCGTTCTCCTCACCTTCGGGCTTGTGATCTTCTGCGCCACCTGGAGCCTGTGGGGACCTCGCGTCGCGCCTACTGGACAGGCGCCTACGGCCGCCTGATCATGGGCATGTGACCGATGCTCCACTCGCGGACAGCACTGGGGACATCCACCGCGGCCGCGGCCTCGTGATTGCCGGCGGAATCCTCGCCGGTCTCTACGTGATCATCACCGTCGTGCTGTTTGCCTGGTTCGCCCAGGGTCTCGCCACCGGAGGCGAGACGGCGCTGAGCATGGTGTTCCCGTTCTGGCTCATCGGGTGGCTCGCCTTCACTCCCCTCTGGCTCGCGGGCATCGGCATGCTCGGCATCGGGCGCTCGCGGCAACGGGGACCTGTCCGGGCCAGCGTCGTAGCCTGGATCATCGCGCTCGGGAGCGTGCCGCTCATCCCCGTGATCCTCTCCGGCCTCATGTCCGTCCTGTCGTCTGGACTGGATGTCTCCACCGAAGGTGCGGCATCGACCGTCGCCTTTGCGATCCTCGTGGCCTCGATCGTGCTGATGCCGCTCATCGCTCTCGCCGCGGGAGCGTGGCTGACGTGGGGCGCGCCGCAACGAGCCCTGGCGTCGGACTAGAGCAAGCTCAGTTCGGGGGTACGAGCGTCCCCGCGAACACCTGCCAGGCGAGCAGTGACTTCGCCACGAGGCTCAGGATGATGTACCACTTCTCGCCGTAGAGGTAGTTGCGCCACTTGCCGACCTGCTTGTACTGAAGCCACTGGTTCAGCGCAAAGACGTTAAAGAAGATGAACAGCGTGATGACGATGCCCCAGACGAAGCCGGGGACCGCCACAGGGTACGTCGTGCCCGGGCGGATCAACTGGAACGCGATGATGATCCAGGGCACGATGCCGGCGATGCAGCCGAAGATGAAGGGCAGCCACCCGCCCCGGCCCGGGATCTCGTACTTCTCCTGCAGCCACCCGAAGAGGATCATCGACGCATTGACGCCGAAGATCGCCACGAGGGTCCAGGCATCGGTGATCCCGCAGATCTGGGAGATGAGCACGATCATGATGGATGAGGAGATGGAGTACTCCACCCATCGCGCCACGTTGCGCTGCTGGCTCAGGTCGCTGATGTAGTGCTTGAAGCCGATGGTGGCGACATAGAAGTGCGCCACGGCACTGAGGGCGAAGAACAAGGCCACGCCGAGAGCGATGGGTGAGTTGAACAGCGTCACCGTCTCCGACGTGGTGGTCCCGGGCGGCCCCAGGATGTACGTTGACGTGACCGGCAGCGTGAAGTCCGTCGACAGGACCACGATGAGGACCGCTTGGACCGCGTGGGCGATACCCGCGGCGATGTTCCAGCGACGCAGGCTCGTGCGCTGCGCGGCAGTGATGTCGATCGGCACTTCAGCGGCCATGGGTCCCCCTCCGGGTGAGGTCAGGCTAGCCCACGCGACAGCGAATCAGGCAGACTCACGCCGCCTGAGCGAGAACTCGGAGTGTCATGAGCTCCAGGGCCGTGGGCTCCTGCGCTGCTCGGGACTGGGCTGACTCAGCCTGGTGCCCGGTGGAGGGCCTCACGTCGTGGCGCGGGTGAGGTCGCGAGGCGTAGGACCGACCGCTCCGAGCGGACGTCCAGGAGATCGCTCCGTCCTCGCCCACCGAGACAGTGAACTCACCCGTGGTGAGCAGCATGTGGTGCGGTCCGCACGCCGCGTGAAGGTTGTCCAGGGTGGTGTTGGTCCCGTCGAAGTGGATCGCGTGGTCGATCTGGGACTCCTGAGCGGGCCGTTGGCAGATGTCGAGCGTGCAGGTCACGTCACGCGCGTGCACGCGGCGCCGAAGCTCATCGCTGGGTCGGTACGTCGCCCCGGTGTCGATGACGCGGCCGTCCACCGTGAGCCAGCGCCGCCATGCACTGGCCCGCGCGAGGATCTCGCGCGCCACGGGAGCCGGCATCCACCCCTGGCCGGGCACCCATCCCGGACACTCGGCCATGCCGAGAGCGGTGGCGAGGTCCACGATGACGCAGGCTTCCGGCCCTCTGCCGCTCCCCGGCCCCGCCACGGGGGGCCCGAGCCATGGATCGACCGACCACCCGGCCTTCGCCCCCGCTCCGGCCAACTCGGAGTCATCCACAGGCGTGCCGGATTCCCTCGTGGCAACGTTGCCCTCACGGTCATCCCCAGGGGCACTCCCCTCTCCGTGCAGGGCGATGAGCATGCGTCGCAGCGACTCGGTGAGCGCATCCGTGCGGAGATACCCGATGCGGGTCTCCACGGGGGATCGAGGGTCGTCACCCTCTGCAGCCTTCACTGTTGCATGGCGTGCGCGGGCGAGGGCCGTGAGCGACTTCTGCATCCACCCCACCATGGCGGCGGGTCCGCTCACGATCAGTTGCGCCTGCCCGTCCGGCAGCGGATGCACAGCCGTGTCACGTTGGGTGTCCTTGCGGCGAATCCGTTCGGTCGCGGCCTCGGCGTCGCGCAGCGCGAGGGACTTCGACAGGCGGTCACGCAGTCGGCCCGGCGTGTCGATCGCGGCGTGCGGCACCACGTCCGCCATCACCTGCTGCTGCAGGCGGGCGTCCAGTCCCAGGAGGTGGTCCTCGACCACCCGCAGGTGGCCCACCTGCCAGTCGCCGCGCCACGCCTGCGCCAAAGCCTCCGGCACCTCCCCGACGAGGAACCTCGCCTCGTCCACGCGCCGACCCGCAGTGCGCTCGGAGACCCGCAGCGCGCTGGCCACCTCGGCGCGGATGCCCTTCTCCACCGATCCCCAGGCCTCCTCCTCCGCCTCCTGGCAGACCTGCCAGGCCCTCCCACCTGCCCCGGGAGCCACGCTCGGTACACCGGACTCGGCGGTCCTACGGGCCTCGCCACCGGCCACGTCCACCATTCGCGGCGCACCGTCGCCCGCATCCTCCGGCGAGGCGCCGTCACCGGGACCCCAGGTCTCCCCCCTCACGTCACGGGGAGATCCGTCCTTCCATCGCACGCCGAGATCACCCGCCCACTCCGCCGCGAGCGCATCGACGCGCTCCGCGACCCAGCCGTCCAAGGTCCCCGCCACCGAGGCCACCGCGAGATGGCCGAGCGCCGCCATCCAGGAGGCTTGAGCGTGCACCGCCTGGGCGTACGCCACGCGATCGGCAAGGCACAGGCGGCCGACGTCGATGGCCACGAGCACCGAGAGCGCCTGCGCCCCCACGCCCGCCTCCGACACCAGGGACAGCAATCGCGCATCACGAGCGGCCGACTCCTCCGGCGGGCGGGACAGCGCGTCGCGGATGCGAGTCGCGAGGTCATCCGGCAGGAGATCCGGTCGAGGAAACAAGGGCGACAGAACGTCGGATTCCATGACTCCACGCTACGTCGACGGTCCGACAGTCCCTGATCGACACGCAATCGCCGAGCACGTTCACCACGAACCATCGGCGGCGATCACGCGCTTTCTCCTGATACGCGTTGAAAACGCGTGCCCATCCCCGCGGTGGGCGTCCGCACAGGAGCCAACGGGGTGACGTGCTACTCCGCAGGCACGAAGCGCACGCCCTGATCCGGCCCGTCGCGCGACGCGGAGTCCCAGTCCACGGGGGCCATGCATTCTCCCGAGCGGGGCTGCCCGTCGTTCCACGCCTGGCGCAGGCAGTCCTGGAGTGCGAGTTGCCCGAAGTAGTTGGGATGGAGGGACTCTCCCAGCTTGAACGTCCCCAGAAGCCCCTCGACCGCGAAGATCGCCGCGACCCGCTCCGCAGTCGCAGCCAGGCGGTCTCGGGGCACGTCATCGGCGACCTCGGCCCCGTTCTCGCACAGCCGGCGACCCTCGAACAGCCGCTCGGTGTCCACAGTGAGGACCTCCTTCCCCGTGGCTCGTTCGGCGTCAGCCACTCCGGCGAAGACGGCGTCGTTCATCCGGGGCAGGCTCTCCTCCAAGAAGTCCAGGTCGGCGTTCCAGAACCCGCAACCCCCCAGCAGAACGCGATCCCACCCTGCTTCGTCGTAGCGCATGCGCGACGAAGGGGGCAACGGGGACGGATAGCCCTGGACGATGAGGGTCCATCGGTCATCGTCGTACCCGGAGTCTCGCATCGCCGTGATCGTCCGCTCGACCGCTCCGGCGACGTTATTGCGCAACGCCTCCAGCCCCTCGGGGCTGAAGGCTTGTCGAACGAGGTCGGAGTCACGGCAGTACGACGGCGACCAGCGCGACGTGGTCGCGAAGGCAGCGACGCACTCGGTGACGATCTCCTTGAAGCCAAGGTCGTTGCCTCCGGTGGACAGCGCGACAAGGCGCACGTCGGCGTCGCGCGCCGCTTCCTTCAGGTGCACCAGCTGGCCCTGGAGGGGTCCGTCATCGACGAAGTCGACCCCCGGCTTCAGCCGTTCGCCGGCGAAGGTGTCCTCCCGCCGGGACACCGTGTGCGAGCCCGCGCACGCCAGGGTGATCGGGTTGGGCCAGAAGCCGATGGGGGACACGAAACCGCGCAGGCAGCCCTGGACGGACTCGCCGTCCTGGGTGTCCCAGTAGGCCTGGGCGCCCAGGCGATCGATGACCGTGTGGAGCGCCTCGTCCACGGCGTTCCCCTGCCATCGAGCCGCAGCTCCCGAGATATAGGAGTCCCCGAGGCTCACGGCCACCGGCTGGCCGTACATCTGCTCGGGCAGCTCCCAGGCGTCGCGCGGCGGGAAGGACGCCGGTGTCACTACGCGCCTGAAGGCCTCCCGGTAGCGCTGCGCCGCCGGCTCGATGAGGGACGCGACCGCAGCCGAGGCACCGGCCGACGCACTCGATGCGGACTCCGCCTCTCCGCCCCTGCGCACCACCTCCACCATCTGGATGGCGTCCTCGACACGACGGAAGGATGCGGAGGTGGCCAGGGCGGGTGCGCCGTCACCCCGGATGGCCTGGCGCAGCAGGAAGGAGTCGTCGCTCGCGGTCGGTCGCTCGGGCACGGTGACGCTCTCCACGACGGCGCTATCGCACGAGCGGGCCGCCGCCACGAGCGCCTGCCAGGCGTCGTCGATACCGTCTCCGTACGCCCAGGTCCCCACGCGCGAAAGCTCCACCCCGTCCCCCCGTGCGAGGAGAAGGGCCCAGCGATCCGTGACGGGGAGGCTGTCGTCGCGCAGCGGACACACCTCGGGGTGGTGCGGTCTCGTTCCCGCGATGCGGGAATGGGACGTCTCCGTGACGGGGAGCCCCGTGACCGAGGGGAGGGAGGCCGCGATCTCCTCGGACGTGAGGCCCCCCGCCGCGAGCGGCAGCTGCGTCTCGCGCGGGAGGTCCGGCGGCGACGCTGCCGGCGGCGTACAGGCCGGAAGCGCCACGCCAATCACGAGAAGGGCTGCGGCAAGGGCGACGTGCGCCGGACTGGCCACGATCACTCCCTGATTCTAGGGAGCAGCACCCTCATGATTCCCCGGAACTCAGAGGCGTTGCCCGTGCGGACGGAGCATGGCCAAGCGCCCGCCTACCCCTGACGGGTGGTGCTTGGATGACTCCCGTGAGTCGCCCCTTCAGCCTTCGGCAGCGCCTGCGCTACCGCTTCGACAACTCCCTGTCACGTGGCATTTGGGGGATCCTCGCGCTCCTGGGCGTGCTCGCGGTCGCCTTCTTCCTCGTCGTGGCGCTCTTCATTCAACTCAGCGGCATCGGGCCGGGTGGGGAGCCGACCACCTTCCCCGAAGCGGTCTGGTACGCGTTGACCCGCTCACTGGACCCAGGGACCTTCTCCGGGGATGAGGGCCCGGGATTCAGGCTCATCATGCTCTTCGTCACGCTCGTCGGCATCCTCCTCGCTGCCGCCATCATCGGTCTTGTCTCCGCCGCCATCGACCGGAGACTGGAGACGCTCAGACGCGGTCGGTCCCTCGTCGTCGAAGAGGACCACACCCTGATCCTGGGTACGAGCGACAAGTTGATACCCGTCATCAGTGAACTGATCGAGGCCAACGCCAGCGAGCGCGACCGCGCCATCGTCGTACTCGCACCCGCCGACATCGTGGAGCTCTCCGACGACATTCGCGGAGCCGTTCCGGACCTGAAGACGACCCGCTTGGTCATCCGGAGTGGCAACCCAACCCGGCTTCCCGACCTGCGGCAGGGCAACCCCGGCACCGCCAAGTCCGTCATCGTCCTCAACGGCGGCTCTGACGCGCAGGTCGTCAAGGCAACCCTCGGAGTCTTGCGATGCATCCCGGAGGACGCGCCCACGCGGGTCATCGCCGAACTCCAGGATCCCGGGATCTCTGACGCTCTGGCCTCCGCCGCGGGCAGCCGCCTCCTCACCGTGACCTCGAGCCAGGTCGTCGGGCTCATCGGCGCCCAGGTGGCACGCGCACCCGGTCTCGGCGCGATCTACCAGGACCTTCTCGACTTCGACGGGGACGAGCTCTACATGACCGCCGTCACTCCCGCATGGCAGGGCCGCTCGTTCGGCGAGGCGCTTCTCGCGAGCAGCAGGGGCACCATCGTGGGCATCCGATTCGCTGACGGACGCACCGCGCTCGCCCCCGATGCCACGACGGTGCTCGGCCCCGGGGACGCGCTCATCGGCATCTGCGAGGACGACTCGGCCTTCGCCCTGGACACCGCCCCCGCACCCTGGCAACGCAGCGACGAGCGCTCGTGGGAGCCCGAACCGAAGGCGCGGGAACGCACGCTTATCGTCGGCTGGAGCCCCCTGGCACCGCTAGTCGCTCGCGAACTCGATGTCCACGTCGCCGCAGACTCCGAGATTCATCTGCTCGCCAACGAGCGGGACGACGTGGTCGAGGCGATTCGCACGGCGATCGCCCTCGACAATCAGCAGCTTGTCGTGCACCTGGGCGACCCGATCCAGCGTTCCGTCGTGGAGCAAGCCCTGGAGGCCGGGCCCTTCAACCACATCATCCTGCTCAGCGAGGCGGACCTCCACGACGCCGAGGAAGCCGATGCGCGGACGATGCTGGCGCTGCTGCACGTGCATGCACTCTCCCAGGGCACCGCGCCGGTGAACATCGTCGCCGAGCTCCTCGATCCCCACGACGTGGAGCTCACCGGGGCAGCCGACAACCAGGACTTCATCGTCAGCCAGCGCCTCGTGGCCCTGCTGCTGGCGCAGTTGAGCGAGAACCCCGAGCTCGAGCCGGTGTTCGCGGACATCTTCGACGCGGGCGGCGCGACGCTGTGGCTCCAGCCCGCGGTGCGCTACGTCGCGCCCGGGGAGGTCACCTTCGGTGACGTCATTGCCGCAGGACGCGCCTGGGACGTGGTCCCCATCGGGTACCGCTCCGCATCGCGCGCGGGACGCCCCGGGACGATCGGCAACGGCATTCGCATCAACCCGCCGAAGGACGAGGTCATCACCTTGGGCGAGGGCGACGCGGTCATCGTCATCGAGCGAGCGCGGTAACCAACCAGGGGCACCGCTCGTCGCGACAGGGCAGTGGCCCCGGTCCTGCAGCAGGACCGGGGCCACCGGGCGAATCAGGCGGGGCTAGCTGCAGGCGACCTCGGCAATGTCGTCCGGGAGGACTCCGGACTGGCAGACCTCCTGGGACTCCTTGGGCATCCACGAGCCATCCTGGGCCTGGAAGAGCAGGCTCGTGTACTGGTCATTCATCTTTCCCGAGACCACGGCCCAGCCGTCGTCGCAGGTGAACTCCTCGACGCCACCGAAGGAACCGCCCGTGGCGTTGGCCGCGGCAGAGTTCAGCGCCTCCTCCGAGCAGTCGCCATCAGGCTGCGGATTCGGTGCCGGCGGCTCAGTCGTAGGGTCAGGAGCGGGGGCAGCGCTCGTCGTCTCGGGCGCCGGAGCGGCGGACGAGGAGCCCGAGTCGCTCGAACCGCCGCAGGCGGTGAGCGCAACGCCGGCCATAGCCAGCGTGCAGACGGGCAGGGCAAGGGAACGCACAAGGCGTGATCGATGTGTCATGCCCACGACGATAAGGCGATGCGCCTCCTGCAGTCCTCCTCACGCAGGTGCGACACGCCGCATGGCATCCCGCATTCCGGAATTCCGCATCCGTCACCGTCCGTATTCGCGGAAGAAGTCTCCACAGTCGCGCCCGCGATAGGACAGCGGGACGCCGTCCCCGATGAGGTTCATGGCGAACGCGCGAACGCTGTCATACAGATCACGCTGACCCAAGAGCCAGAGGGATCGACCGCACTTCTCCAGCCGAATCGGCCAGCCCTGCCAGCACTGCTCGGGGTCGGGGTCCCGCACGGGACCCATGTCCGCGACGTTCCAACCCCATGCGAGCAAGAGGATCCGCACCCCATCGCGATAGTCACGAAGAAAGCCTGGGATGCCAAGCAATTCGTCGATGTCGGCCTGTGTCACGGTGTAGGCAAACCCCCAGGAGCTCGGCTGGTCGATGGGAAACATCCACCAGTCGTAGTGAGCCCGATGAATGCGCGCCCAATCCCGGTCGTGCTCGGCAGCGCGGAACATCCGGAGCGTCTCCGCGTGCTGCTCGGCGACGCGAGTGCAACCCACGAACTCACCGGCACGACCGCGCGTCATGCACCACGCTCCCCTCTCACGCCCACGGGCCGATGCCGTTCCCTGACGGGTCATCCACAGGGAACGTGATCTTCCTCACGGCAAGGTTGCCAGAGAAGGTTGCCAGGGTGGGAATCTCCTGTGTCCTCCACACGCACCGGGCCTGTTCAACCCGCCATCGACGCGACGACATGCCTAACCTGTCCGGGTGAAGACTGGCCGTGCTCGATCACGACGCGTCACCGCGGTGGCTGCTGCTACCGCGCTCGCAGGCACGGCGTTCTGCCTGCTCCCCGGACCGGCGACGGCCGCGGACGGCCGGGCGCTCCCCGCAGGCCGGGCATTCGCGGCCACGCCCACGGTCTACGCCCCCTGCCCACCGGCGCTCACCCTCCCCCCGACACCCACGACCCGGCTGTCCTGGCAGCGCAATCTGTGGGCCCGCACGTGGCAGTTCAGCCCGACGGGCAGCAAGCGCAGCGAGATCCGCATCGCCGCGACCTTCGCCGGCCGTGGGACGGCTGCCCTGGCGACCGCCGCGGCTCCGCCCTCCCTCCTCGATCCCGCCGTCGTCGCGGGAGGCAGGAACGTCGTCGCGGTCACGAACGGCGACTACTTCGTCGACGTCTCCGGTGGTGGGGTCCCCATCAGCGCGGTGATCGAGAACGGCCGAGTCGTGTTCTCGCCACGGGGCCTTTCTCGAGTCGCGGCCATCGACTCCCGAGGCGCACTGCGTACCGCCCACATCGAACTGAATTCGTGGGCGCGCAGCGCCAAGGTCAACTACCCGATCGCCGCAGTCAACGACCCTCGAGTTCTGCCCGAGGACGTGACGCTTTTCACGGAGCGGTGGAGCCTCAATCGCATACCCAAGCGCACACATGCCGTCGTCCTTCAGGACGGCTACATCCAGCGCATCGCAGGACCGGGGACCCGCGTGTCAATCCCCGAAGGCGGGGCCGTGCTCGCCTCCAGGTCAGCCGCGCCCTTCCAGGGGCTCGTGACAGGGGCGCGCATCAAGCTGAACGTGGGCGTCGTGGCCCGTGACGGTGGCGAGGTCGTCAACGCCTCGGGCCATGGAGGCTCGCTCCTGAGAGGGGGCAAGATCAAGCCGCTGTGCAGTGAGTACGAGAACACCCTTCGGCCGCGTACCGTGCTGGCCTGGGACGGCTCCGGTAACACCTGGCTGCTCACCTCCGGGCCGATGCGGCCCGATCAGCAGAACGGCGACCGGATGGGCGGGACGACCAAGACGCAACTCGCGCAGATCGCGCAGACTTTGGGAGCCACCGAGGCGGTCACCCTGGACGGCGGCGGCTCGACCTCGATGTTCGTGCACCGTGGCAAGACCGTGACGCGCCTGGACCTACCCGAGAATCGCCTGCTCCGACTCATTCCGGTCGTGTGGAGCCTGACGCGCTAGGCCACGAGGCCGCCGAGCCTTGCCCGCGGCACCCGCGTGCGGTATTCCTGACGTCATGACCGACAGCTCCGGACTCCCCCGCCGCTCCTTCCTGGGCATCGCCGCAGGCACGGCCGCGGCCCTCCTCGCCCCTCGGGCCGCTCGCGCCGCGGACGCCCCGTCGGCCCCCGCCGCCAGCGCCGCCGGCGACGCCGGTCCCGTCGTCTACGACAACTGGCCGGGCAAGGAGGCCTGGGAGCAGTTGCGGCACGCCGTGGGCAATCGGCTGATGAAGCCGACCCAGCCCTGGGCCCGGCTCAAGCCCGGCCGCATCCCCAAGCGCCTCTTCAATCCGTGGTACCTCGAAGAGCAGCCCGGCGCCACGCAGTCCACGGGGATGTACAAGGCGTGGTCGTCCACCGCAAGCGAGTACGCCGTGGCCGCGGAGCGCGGCGAGGACATCGTCGCCGCCGTGGACTTCGCCCGCAAGAACCGCGTGCGCGTCGTCGTCAAGGGGACCGGTCACGACTACTACGGCCGGTCGTGCGGCCCGCGCAAGTCCTTGCTCATCTGGACGCACAACATGCGCAGCATCACGATCCACAAGTCATTCGTTCCCCAGGGCGCACCGGCGGGGACCCCACCCGTGCACGCCGTGACCACGACGGCCGGCAACCGCTGGCTCGAGGCCTACACCCGCGCCTCGCAGAGCGGCCTCTACGTCCAGGGCGGCGGCTGCACCAGCGTGGGTGCCTGCGGCGGCTTCGCCCTCGGCGGGGGCTTCGGGTCGTTCAGCAAGCGCTTCGGAAGCGGCGCAGCCGGTGTCCTGGAGATCACCGTGGTGCTCGCCAGCGGCAAGATCGTCGTGGCCAATGCCTACCAGCACGCCGACCTCTTCTGGGCAATGCGCGGCGGAGGCGGTGGCACCTTCGGCGTGGTCACGCACATGACCCTCCTGGCCCACAAGGAGCCGTCCATCTCCGGCTGGATCGGCGGCCCCATCACCGCGAAGTCCGATGACGCCTTCCGCGAGCTCATCCAGCGCTATGTGGAGTTCGCGGGCAACACCCTCAGCGATCCCACCTGGGGCGAGGGCGTCATCCTCAACACCGACTACGGCATGGCGGACACGTTCGACCGAGGCCTCAACGTCATGCAGGTGGGGACGACGTTCCTCGACATCACCACCGACGCCGCCCGCTCGGTCTGGGAGGAGTTCCTCGCACCGCTGCGATCTCGGCCCGAGGACTACACCGTCAACGTCGACTTCAGCTCGCAGCCCTTCCGAAACCGCTGGCATCCCACCACGAAGGAAGCGATCTTCGACGATCGTCGCAATGCCCCCATGGGGTACTTCTGGTGGAAGGGCAACGCCTCGGAGGTCGCGGCCTACTGGGGGGCCTATGACGGCCGCGGCGTGCCCTGGTCGATGACTCAGGGGAGCAAGGCACGAACGCTCGCCCAGGGACTGTTCGATGCCTCCCGCACCTCCCTCATCCTGTGGCAGACCAATAAGGCCCTGTACGGCGAGCACCCAGAGGCCAAGGAGCGCGACCTCACGACCTCAATCAACCCGGCCGTCTTCGACAACGTCGCCTTCATCACCGTCGGCGCGTGGAAGCAGGGCAAATACCCCGGGATCGCCGGGCACGAGCCGGTGAAGGCTGAGTCCCAAGCGCAGTTCGACGGAGTCATGTCAGCCTCGGCGCATGTCCATCGCGTTACCCCCGGCGGCGGGTCGTACTCCAACGAGGGGAACTACTTCCAGGACAACTGGCAGCAGGAGTTCTGGGGCAGCAACTATGCGCGACTGCTCAAGATCAAGCAGAAGTACGACCCCACCAACATGTTCACGGTCCACAAGGGCGTGGGCAGCGAGGGGTGGTAGGGGCGTCTCGTCGCTTTCGGCCATCGTCGCTGGCTGAGATCGGCCCGGCAATGCCGCGGGTGGCATCCCAGAGGCGAAGATCAACATCCCCCCGGCCTGTCGTCGAGGCAGTGAGCTACCGGTACGCCACAATCGCGTCACCAGTGCAGTCAGTCAAGGGAGGCAACAGGCCATGGCTCGTCCATTCGGAGTGACGCTTGTCGGGATCCTCGTCATCATCGCCGGTATCAGCTACGTCCTCTCCGGCATCATCGGCATCTTCAATGCCGACCTGCGCGCGAGCGTCGGGCTCCTCAGCATCATCGTCGTCATCGTGCTCGGCATCATCTACCTGGCCGTGGCCAATGGCCTCTTCGACGGCAACAACTTCTCGCGATTCCTCGTCGGCATCGTCACGGTCGTGGCGCTGCTGTTCGGCATCTTCCAGCTCATCTTCGTGAGCGGCGCTCGCTGGAACGGGCTCTTCAGCGCGATCTTCTCGCTGATCATCCTGGGCCTGCTGTTCTCCCGGAAGGCCACGCTCTTCTTCACCGCGCGCTGACGGGCTGGCCGCTGATCGCCCCACCGGCAGGAGTCGACGAGAACCCCGAGCGTGGACCGTGCTTGGCGATGATCGCCCCAGGCGACTCGTCTCGCGACATCCACCACGCGTCACAGGCGCGCGCTTCCCCGGGAACTAGGTGGGGAGCGGGACGACCGCCTCGGTCTCTTGATCGGGTTTGGAGCGCGGCGCCAGCCACCACAACCAGGCCGCCCACACCAGGAGTAGCCAGCCCGCGGCCACCAGCCACGCTCCGAGCACATCGGTGAGCCAGTGCTTTCCGAGCACCAGTCGGCTGGGTCCATTGAGGAGGCCGATGACTCCCAGGGTGATCCCTGTGACGGTCGACCATGGCCGCGGCAGCACGAACCAGCAGATCACCCCCATGGCCAGCCATACGGTGATCCCAGCGAAGGTGTGACCCGAAGGAAAGGACAGATAGCGCTGGAAATCCGAAGGGTCCGCAAACGGCGGTCGCTCGCGCGCGACGGTGGCCTTGAGCGCGCTTGAGACGAGCAGGCCCGCCTGCGAGGACACGGCCAGGAAGATCGCCCATCGCCACTGGCGCGCGATGAGGAGGATGACCAGTGCCACCGGAACGACGATGACATTGCGAGCCCCTCCGGCAAACCACGAAACCGCCTCTGAAACCTGAGCGATCCACGCGTGCTCTTGGCCGAGAGAGAAGAAGAAGGTGTTGACAGAGAGATCCCGAGCGTTGGCCGCAACTGTGTCTTGCGCGATGACCCACGCGAGTGCGAGGCCTGTGCAGAGCACGACCACGCCCGCGATCGCGAACTGGAGTGCGCTCGTCCGCGGTGGTAGCGTCCAATGCTTCATGGCCCCCGAAGATAGCAGCGCCCGCCGCAGGGAGAGCCCGCGCGTGCTAGTGCGCTACGACGGGCGACCCCACAGCGTCTATCCCGTGAGCCACGTGTTCACCAGGTGCGCAACTGACTTCTTCTTCTCGTCCCCGCCTGATGCCTGGCCTTCCCGTGGTCAGGCTGGTACGACGCCCAGCACCACTGCCACGCCAAGCATCACGAGCGCGAGGATGACGGCTCGCCAGATCACCTTCTTGTGGAAGTCGCCTAGATCGACGCTGGCCAGCGAAATGAGCAGCAGCGTCGCGGGAACCAAGGGGCTGGTCATGTGAACCGGCTGGCCGACGATGGAGGCGCGGCCCATCTCAACCGATGTAATGCCATAGTTGCTTGCAGCATCGGCCAGGACGGGCAGCACGCCAAAGTAGAAGGCATCATTGCCCATGATGAACGTCATCGGGATGCTCACCAGCCCGGTGATCACGGCGAACCATGGACCTAAGGCCGGCGGCACCAGTTCCACGATCGCGTTTGCCATCGCCGCATCCATGCCGGTTCCGTCCAGCACACCGACCAGGATCGCCGCAGAAAAGACCAAGGCGACCACTGACACGATCGCGGGACCGTGGACTTTGATCCGTTCGGCCTGCTCGGCAACATTGTTGGGGAAGTTCACCAGGATCGCGATGGCCGAGGCACCCATGAACAGCAGTGCGAGCGGCAGGACGTTCAGCACCAGCATGACGAGTAGCACGACGGTCAGCCCAAAGTTGAACCAGATCAACTTGGGGCGCAGGGTCGCTCGGTTCGGATCGAGGCCGCCGGCCTCGCCGGGAGTAGATTCCGGTGCATCCAGCTCGACCGCTGCGCCACCTCCCCGAGGCACGGGTACGGTCAGCAGTCCCCCGGGCACTCCCGCGTCCTGGAGGCGGCGACTTTCCGCGCGCCCCAGCAGGAAAGCGAAGACCAGGACCATGCCAAGTGCCGCCACCATCGAAGGCAGCATGGGCACGAACAACGCATCAGGCGACACGTTCAGCACGGTGGCGGCACGGATTGTCGGACCACCCCACGGGACGATGTTCATCACACCGTTGGCCATACAAGCCACCACGGTCAGCACGACAGGGCTGAGCCCCAACCTCAAGTAGATCGGCAGCAGCGCCGAAACGGTGATGATGAAGGTGGTCGATCCATCGCCGTCAAAAGAAACAACACTCGCGAGGACGGCCGTGCCGACCACCAGGCGGACGGGGCTGTTGCCGACCATGCGCAGGATTCCGCGGATCAGGGGATCAAACAGGCCCACGTCGATCATCAGCCCGAAGTAGATAATCGCAAAGACGAGTAGGGCGGCGGTGGGAGCAAAGTCGCTGATGGACCGCATGATCGCGCCGGTGACACCGCCGTCAGGGACGTCTGCGACACCAAGGGCTTGGGCCACAACCGCGAACACGGCGGGCACGAGGATGAGCGCGATGACAGGCGTCAAACGCTTGGTCAGAATGAGGAACATGAACACCGTGATCATCGCGAAACCCAGGAAGACGATCACGGCTCTGCACCTCTCACTCTTGCGAAAACGGCGGGATTGGCCTGTGCATCGGCATGCTACTGATCCAAAGTTGGCTTCGTGCAGATCCAGCCAGGGCGGTGGGCATGTTCATTGGTCCACGTTGTCGCTGTTGTTGGGGCGCAGACGCAAGATTCCGTGCGTGCGATCCTTGCGTACCGCGAATCTCTCCACCAACGCGCCCACATGGGATCCTGACCGGTTCGCTCGCCAGGCTCGCTCCACCTCTGCCCCGCGCTCAACAGCGGGGAGAGGAGGTGCCGGGAGCCGGCGAATCGCCTTCGGCGATTCGCCTCCCGATTCCCCACCACATCCCCCCCAACAACGCGTGAGGCCCAAGGAAACAGCCCTGGGCCTCACGCATCGTTGGGGGTCAGTAGAACTCGTTTCCCCTCGTGGATTCGGCCGCTTCAGCCGTCAGAAATGGGGACGGAAAGACCCTCCGCTCGATTTCTGCTCACGCCCAGCGGGCCATAGGCCTTGGACTCTCACGGTTATGGCCCTGAGACGGATCTCGGACGGGACTCGCACGGGGTCATGACGGATAACTCCTCATGGGAGTCGGACGCAGCCTCGCCGTCTCGGGAGCTGGCAAGGGGGCGGCGGTAGTGAACCCTCACCTGCTCGGCACGCATGCCCACACCCTCGTAGAGGGCGGTTGCCCCCGTCGTGTTGTCAGCATCAACGGTGAGGGTCACCGAGGTGCGCCCCTCATGCGCTGCCGTGGCGAAGGCTGAGCGCAGCAGCCACGAGGCGATTCCGCGCCCGCGGGCCTGCGGGATCACGCCGAGCATCTCCACGTGGGAGGCGCCGCGATCAGCATGGGAGTCGTCCATCACGCACATGCCGACGGGCCGGTCGCCGCTCCAAGCGAGCCACCACAGGTCGGGCCGCGCATCGCGCCGGTCGATACCCCAGGCACTGGACTCGTCGTACGGCTGGGGCGCGAAGCCGAACTGACCGGCGAACGACTCCTGCTCGACGTCATGGAGCAGTCGCCGTTCCTCGTCACTCACCGCCACGGTAAGGGTCACACCCGAGGGCGGATCCGGTTGTACTCGATGGTCAGCGCTCAGGTTGATGACCATCCGCCAGAAGCGGCGGACCTCGCGAAAGCCAGCATCCTCGAGAACCTCCTTGTACGCCTCGTCCTGGGCGAATGCTCCGGCCTCTACCTCCCACTGCTCGTCGACCCCCAGTCGCCGTGCGGCGGACAGCCCCATGTCGACCAGCGATGCGAGGAGGTCGCGAGAGTGGCGAGGAGCGGCATAGGAGTCGACGACGAAGAGGCGGTTGAAGGCATCCCGCTCGACCACGAGGAGTCCGACGGGCTCGCGTTCGCCGGTCAGGACAAGTCGATGCTCGCCGACCCGTGGCGCGGATGAGCCGAGGCGGGCCGACGTACCTGCTCAGGTCCTCGCCGCCCAGCGGAAGCTGATGGGCTACGGAGATCGCGTTGTAGATGTCGGTGAGGCGATTGACGCGCGGGAGCCCGGACTCGGCGCGACGCAGCAGTGCTTCCAGACTGTTGCGGGTGCGCTGCGGCTTGGCTCCGAAGGCGCGGTAGGCATCCCGCCACGCGGCTACACGAGGCAGATCCTCAACCGGTGTCTCAGCGAGAGCCGCACGCGCCGACGCCTCCGCACGTTGGAGGAGCGCTTCGCTCGTCGCATCGCTCGGGCCCGGCTCGAGGCCGTCAACGGCGAGAAGCATCGCCCGGTAGTCCGGGCGGAGGTCCCAGACCTCGGGTGCGACCTGGGCTGAACTCAGCACCGCGTCGAGCGTCCCCAAGGTGCGCCTGAGGGGATTCTGTCACGCATCAGCGGCCCGCTGCCGGTAGGGATGAGAGGTGCGCCGGTCTCATGCGCAGGACGCAACGGGCCCCGCAGTCACGACGTCAGCGCGCGAGCGGAGCCCAATAGACCCGATTCGACTGCACTGATCCGTAGGTCGCATAGACGGTGAGACCCCGCGCCGGG
>CAIVWG010000201.1 GCA_903909555.1 uncultured bacterium
CCGATGCCCCTCGTCCTCGGCGGCGACCACACGGTGACGTGGCCCGATGTGACCGGTGTCGCCCGCGCCCGGGGCTGGGGACGGGTCTCGGTCCTCCACTTCGATGCACACGCGGACACCGGCGATATCGAGTTCGGATCCCTCATCGGACACGGTCAGCCGATGCGTCGGCTCATCGAGTCGGGTGCCGCCCGCGGGGACCGCTTCCTGCAGATCGGCCTGCGCGGCTACTGGCCGCCACCGGACATCCTGGACTGGATGGCGCAGCAGGGGATGCGGTCCTTCGAGATGACCGAGATCGTCACGCGGGGCCTCGACGAGTGCCTCACCGAGGCGTTCGCCCTGGCGGTCGACGAGTGCGACGGCGTGTTCCTCTCCGTCGACATCGACGTGGCCGACCCCGGACACGCCCCGGGGACCGGGACTCCGGAGCCCGGCGGCCTGTCCTCGCGTGAACTGCTCGACGCGGTCCGGCGCATCTGCCTCGAACTGCCCGTCGTAGGCATGGATGTCGTCGAGGTCTCGCCGCCGTACGACCACTCCGACATCACCGCGCTCCTGGGAAGCCGCGTGGTGCTCGAGGCGCTGTCGGCGATGGCCCGGCGGCGTCTCGATGCCGAGACCGGCATCCCGTGGGATCCGCGGACCCCCCTGCTGGCCGACCGAGAGGAGACATCGTGAGCATGCGCGTCCTGGCCGTGGGCTCCGGGGGAGTGGGCACGTCCGCGGCCCTCATCGCCCGCAGACGGGAATTCTTCGAGTCCTGGATCTGCGCCGACTACGACGGGGCGCGGGCAGACGCGGTGGCGGAGCGCACGGGCGATCGGCGATTCACGTCGGTGCGACTCGACGCCTCGGATCGGCAGGCGGTCGCCGATCTGTGCCGGACCCAGGGCATCACTCACGTGCTCAACGTCGTCGACCCGCGCTTCAACATGCCGATCTTCGACGGTGCCTTCGAGGCGGGCTGCGACTACCTGGACACCGCCATGAGCCTTTCGCGGCCTCATCCGGAGCGGCCCCACAGCGACACTTTCGTGAAGCTCGGCGACGAGCAGTTCGACAAGTCGCCCGCGTGGGAGGAGCGCGGGCTGCTCGCACTGTGCGGCATCGGCGTGGAGCCCGGGCTCGCCGACGTCTTCGCACGCTATGCCGCGGATCATCTCTTCTCCGAGATCGACGAGCTCGGCGTGCGAGACGGAGCCAACCTCGTCGTGTCCGGCTACGACTTCGCCCCGAGCTTCAGCATCTGGACCACGATCGAGGAGTGCCTCAACCCCCCGGTGATCTGGGAGAAGGACCGCGGCTGGTTCACAACGCCGCCGTTCTCGGGCGCGGAGGTCTTCGACTTCCCTGACGGCATCGGGCCGGTGGAATGCGTCAACGTGGAGCACGAGGAGGTCCTCCTCATGCCGCGCTGGATCGACTGCAAGCGGGTGACCTTCAAGTACGGGCTCGGCGACGAGTTCATCGAGATCCTCAAGACGCTGCACAGGCTGGGCCTGGACCGCACGGACCCGGTGGACATCAAGGGCCTGCGTGTCAGTCCTCGCGACGTCGTGGCGGCCTGCCTGCCCGATCCGGCGACCTTGGGCGATCGCATGAGCGGCAAGACCTGCGCCGGGCTGTGGGTCACCGGCCGGGGCAAGGACGGCTCTCCGCGCGAGGTCTACCTCTATCACGTGGCGGACAACGAGTGGACCATGCGCGAGTACGGAACGCAGGCGGTGGTGTGGCAGACCGCCATGAACCCGGTCATCGCCCTCGAACTCCTTGCGTCAGGTGCCTGGGCGGGCGCGGGCGTGCTCGGGCCCGAGGCCTTCGATGCCGTGCCCTACCTCGACCTCATGAGCGAGGGCTACGGGCAGCGATGGCACGTACGCGACCAGTGAAGCGGCGTCACACCCCGTAGGTGACCGGGATCTGCCCGGAGTCCGCGGCCGCCTTGAGAGCGGCGTAGTCCGCGGCGTTCTGGTCGGCGTACGCCCGGGCGAACGTCTTCATAGCCTCGTCGAAGGCGCCGGCGCTCCCGACGTAGTCAGCAATGGCATACCGGTCACCGGAGCGCGCATGCCCCTTCGCCAGCGTGGCGCCGCACAAACGGCCGTACATGCCCAGCGCATTGGCATCGAGGGTGTCCACGTCCACGGACACCTTCCAGTCGCGCAATTGCCGGACGTAGTACTGGAACTCCAGGAGGCTGCCCCAGCCGAGGAAGATGTCGCTCGCGGTCTGGAGGAGGCGCTGGCCCTGGACCACGCGCTCACCGTGCTGGGCGTAGGCACTGGGCTCGGTATAGGCCTCGAGGACGGAGGCCATGGCCTGCTTGACCTGCAGGATGAGCAGGTCCGACGGGTCCCGCCCCTGCAGCAGGATGACCCACGCTCCCGTGCCCACGCTTCCGACGCCCACGACCTTGCGGGCGAGATCGACGTAGGTGAACTCGGAGAGGATGTGACGGCGATCGGGCAGGAGGCTGTCGACGTACTGCTGCCACGCCTCCGGCATGGCCTCGAGTTCCGCGGCATGGTCGCCGTCCGAGCGCGCGATCAGGGATTCAGCCCGCTCGATGACGGGCGGATTGTCGATGAACTGCCGCCTGCCGTTGACCACGCGGGTGAGCTTGTCGGCCGCCTGCATGGACGTGCGGGTGCGGGCCTTGCCCAGGTCCTTGGTGGACTTCTTCTGGGTCTTCTTGTCCAGTTGCTCGGCGGCGGCCTTCGCGATGTCGTCGATGTCGAACATGGCGTACCACACGTCGAGGTTGCCCTTGCCGGCGAACATCTGGATCGCGTCGCGGTAGCCCTGGACGGTCTTGTCGAGGATGGCGTTGCGCTCCTTCTTGGAGAGATTGTGGTCCTGGCCGGCGACCTCCATGCTCGTGACCAGGCGCTTGACATCCCATTCGAAGGGTCCGGGGTTGGTCTCGTCGAAGTCGTTGATGTCGAAGACGAGCTTGCGCTCCGGGCTGGCGAAACCGCCGAAATTGGACAGGTGCGCGTCGCCGCACAACTGGGCCTGGAGTGGGGAACGGGCCTGGGTGGCGAGGTCGCTCGCCATGATCAAGGCGGCGCCCCGGTAGAAGGTGAAGGGGGAGACCAGCATCCGGCCGTAGCGGACGGGGATGAGCTCCTGGATCCGATCGGCGGATTGGCCCTCGAGGAGTGCCACGGGGTCCGGTCGGTCGGGGGCGGGCGTGTACTCACCCAGCGACTCGGGCGGCACGCGTACGCGCGCCCGGGCCCCCTCGGCAATGTGCTCCTCGACGGTGATGAGCGGCCGTGCCTTCACGATGGGCTCGCTAGGCGACGACATGGGACCTCCCCGGGATCATGGCGCGAACGCATTCTCCACGACGTCGAGGCCCTCGCGCAGGAGATCGTCCTCGATGGTGAGCGGGGGGAGGAAGCGCAGGACGTTGCCGTACGTCCCGCAGGTGATGGCGACCACGCCCTGACGATGGCACGCGTCGGCGACTCGCTGGACGGTCTGGGGATCCGGGGTGAGGGTGCCGGGCTCGACGATCTCGATGGCCATCATGGCCCCGCGACCGCGGACGTCGCCGATCGAGGGGATGCGCTCCGCCATGGACCGCAGTCGGCCGCCGAGGATCTCTCCGACCTCGCGCGCCCGCGCGGGGAGGTTGTCCTCCTCCATCGCCTCGATGGCACCGAGCGCGGCAGCGCACGCGATCGGATTGCCGCCGTAGGTGCCGCCGAGGCCGCCCACGTGGACCGCATCCATGATGTCGGCCCGCCCGGTGACTCCGGCCAACGGAAGGCCGCCCGCCATCCCCTTGGCCGTGGTGATGAGGTCGGGAACGATCGCCTCGTTCTCGCTGGCGAACCAGTCGCCGGTGCGGCAGAAGCCGGTCTGGATCTCGTCGGCGATGAAGACGATGCCATGGGCCGCGGCGTAGGCGGCCAGAGCGGGCAGGAACCCGGGAGCGGGGACGATGAACCCGCCCTCGCCCAGGATGGGCTCCACGAGGATCGCGGCGATGTTCGTCGCCCCGATCTCCTTGTCCATCTTCGAGGTGGCCCACGCGGCCACCTCCGGACCCGCGTGCGGGCCGTCGCGGAAGGGGTACGACATGGGCATGCGGTACACCTCGGGCGCGAACGGGCCGAAGGACTGCTTGTACGGCATGTTCTTCGCCGTGAGCGCCATGGTGAGGTTCGTGCGCCCGTGGTAAGCGTGATCGAAGACCACGACCGCTTGGCGCCCGGTGAACGCACGCGCGATCTTGACGGCGTTCTCCACCGCCTCCGCCCCCGAGTTGAACAGGGCCGAGCGCTTCGGGTGGTCGCCGGGCGTGAGCCGGTTGAGCGACTCGCAGACCGCGACGTAGCCCTCGTAGGGCGTCACCATGAAGCACGTGTGCGTGAAGGCAGCCGCCTGCTCCTGCACGCGCTGGACCACACGCGGGTTGGCGTTGCCCACCGTGGTGACGGCGATGCCGGATCCGAGATCGATGAAGGAGTTGCCGTCCACGTCGACGATGACGCCGCCCCCCGCGCGCTCCGCGAAGACCGGGAGGGTGCCCCCCACCCCGGCCGACACGGCACCCGTGCGCCGGGCCATGAGCTCTCGTGAGCGCGGCCCGGGGATCTCGGTGACGAGGCGGCGCTCCTGGGGCAGTGACGTGGCCTGGGGCATCAACGTGTCGGTCATGAGACGAGCGTAGGACAATCACGGCATGAGCGGGCGCCGGGACGTGGTCATCCTCGGGAGCACGGGCTCGATCGGCGTGCAGGCCCTCGACATCATCCGTCGCAACCCGGACCGCTTCCGCGTCGTCGGGCTTGCCGCCGGGGGGTCGTCCCCCGACGTCCTGGCGGCGCAGGCCGATGAGTTCGCGGTGGCGGACGTGGCGGTGGGGGAGGCGGAGACCGCCGAGATCGCGGCCCGGCCCTGCGACGTCGTGCTCAACGCCGTGGCCGGGGCGGCCGGCCTCGTGCCCACCGTGTCGGCCCTCAGCGCCGGCACCCGCGTGGCCCTGGCGAACAAGGAGTCGCTCATCATCGGCGGTCCCGTCGTGCGCAGGCTGGCGGAACCCGGTCAGCTCGTCCCCGTCGACTCCGAGCACTCCGCTCTCGCCCAGTGCCTGCTCGGCGGACGGCGGGAGGACGTGCGCCGGCTCGTCCTCACCGCGAGCGGGGGACCGTTCCGGGGGCGCACCGGGGCGTCTCTCCGCGACGTCACGCCCGCGCAGGCCCTGGCGCACCCCACCTGGTCCATGGGGCCTCTCGTCACCGTGAACTCCGCCACCCTCGTCAACAAGGGACTGGAGGTGATCGAGGCCCACCTGCTGTTCGACATCCCCCTGGATCGCATCGACGTGGTGGTCCACCCGCAGTCGATCGTGCACTCGATGGTGGAGTTCGTCGACGGTTCCACCCTGGCCCAGGCCAGCCCGCCGGACATGAGGATCCCCATCGCCTGGGCCCTGGGCTGGCCCGAGCGCGTCGCGGACGCGGCCCCCGCCTGCGACTGGACGACCTCCGCGGCGTGGACCTTCGAGCCCCTGGACGACGCGACGTTCCCCGCGGTCCGCCTCGCGCGCCAGGCGGCCGCGGCGGGAGGCACCGCGCCGGCGGTCTTCAATGCCGCCGACGAAGAGGCCGTCGCCGCCTTCCTCGACGGCCGGCTGTCCTTCCCGGGCATCACCGCGACCATCGCCGAGGTGCTTCACCGCCACCTCAGGGCGGACAATGGCCTGACGGCCCCGGGGAACCCCCTGGGCCTCGCGGACGTCCTGGGAGCAGATGCCTGGGCCCGTGCGGAGGCGCAGACGGTGATCAGGGCAGGAGCGGAGGCGTGATGCTGGAGATCCTCGGGATCCTCGCGTTCGTCCTCGTCATCCTGGGATCCATCGCGCTCCACGAGCTGGGCCATCTCGTGCCGGCCAAGCGCTTCGGGGTCAAGGTGACCCAGTACATGATCGGCTTCGGCCCCACGGTCTGGTCGAAGACGAAGGGGGAGACCGAGTACGGCGTCAAGGGGATCCCCCTCGGCGGCTACATCCGGATGATCGGCATGCTCCCGCCAGCGCCTGATGACCCCCAGCAGCGCAGCCGCTCGATGACGACGGGCCGCCTTGCGCTCATGGTCGAGGACGCCCGTCGCCAGTCCTGGGACGAGGTCGCGCCCGGGGACGAGTCCCGCACCTTCTATCGGCTGCCGGTACGCCAGCGCGTGATCATCATGCTGGGCGGCCCGTTCATGAACCTCGTCCTCGCCTTCATCCTCTTCGCGATCCTCCTCGTGGGCATCGGAACGCCACAGCCGTCGCTGCAGGTCTCCGCCGTCGTCCCCTGCACCCCGTCGGCGGAGTTCCCCACCGGCGATGTCGCCGCAGACGGCACGTGCCCCACCGCGGCCTCGCCCGCAGCAGCGGCGGGCTTGCGTCCCGGCGACGTGATCACGGCGTACGACGGCATCCCGGTCGGCGCGTGGGACGAGATGACCGAGGCCATTCGCGCGGGCGCCGGCAACACCGTGGAGCTGACCGTCCTGCGCGACGGGAGCACCATCGCCATCCCGCTCACGGTGGCCGAGGTCACCAGGCCGACCTACGACGACGCCGGCAACCCGACGGGCGCCACGGAGCAGACGGGTTTCGTGGGCGTGCGTCCGGAGATCGAGTACGTCGCGCAGCCGTGGACCACGGTCCCGGCGGAGATGTGGGGGCTCACCGTGGCGTCGGCCAAGGCCCTCGTGAGCCTCCCCGTGCGGCTGTACGAGCTCGTGACCGACACGCTCATCGGGGGCGGGGAGCGGTCGCTGGAGAGCCCGGTCAGCGTCGTGGGGGTGAGCAGGCTCGGCGGAGAGGTCGTCGCCTCCGAGGAGCCGTGGGAGGCGAAGGCGGCGATGTTCCTCGGGCTCGCCGCGTCCCTCAACCTCTTCCTGTTCCTGTTCAACCTGCTCCCGATCCTGCCCCTCGACGGCGGCCACGTGGCCGGCGCGCTGTACGAGGGCGGTCGTCGCCAGTGGGCGAAGGCGCGCGGTCGACCGGACCCGGGTCCGGTCGACGTGGCTCGACTGCTCCCGGTGGCCTACGCCGTGGCGGTCGGGCTGGTCGCCATCGGGGCGATCGTCATCTGGGCCGACCTGGTGAAACCCATCACCCTGGGGTGAGCACGCCCCGGTCGCGCCCGGATGTGGGCCGACGATCCCTCGGGGATACTGGGGGAGTGAGCATCGACCTCGGGCTGCCCTCGGCCCCGCCCCCCGTGCTGGCTCCCCGCCGCGAGACCCGACAGTTCCTGCTGCGCCACCCCACGCATCCGGTGGCCGTGGGCGGCGGTGCGCCCGTGAGCGTGCAGTCGATGACGACGACGCTGACCGCCGACGTCAACGCCACCCTCCAGCAGATCGCCGAGCTGACCGCGGCCGGCTGCCAGGTCGTGCGCGTGGCGGTCCCGAGCCAGGATGATGCCGACGCGCTCCCGCAGATCGCACGCAAGGCTGGGATCCCGGTGGTCGCCGACATCCACTTCCAGCC
The DNA here is from genome assembly GCA_903909555.1 of uncultured bacterium. Taxonomy (GTDB): domain Bacteria; phylum Actinomycetota; class Actinomycetes; order S36-B12; family S36-B12; genus Mxb001. The sequence continues at coordinate 7,508 of CAIVWG010000201.1, forward strand.
CAAGTACGTCTTCGCCGCCATCGACGCCGGCTGTGCGGGCGTGCGCGTCAACCCCGGCAACATCAAGCAGTTCGACGACAAGGTGAAGGAGATCGCGCGGGCTGCCGGCGACGCCGGCACCCCCATTCGCATCGGCGTGAACGCCGGCTCCCTGGACCCGCGCCTGCTCGCGAAGTACGGCAAGGCAACCCCGGAGGCCCTGGTCGAGTCCGCACTCTGGGAGGCGTCGCTGTTCGAGGAGCACGGGTTCCGCGACATCAAGATCTCGGTGAAGCACCACGATCCGGTGACGATGGTGAGCGCCTACCGGCTGCTCGCCGCCTCCTGCGACTATCCCCTCCACCTCGGCGTCACGGAGGCAGGCCCCGCCTTCCAGGGGACGATCAAGTCGGCCGTGGCGTTCGGGGCCCTGCTGTCGCAGGGCATCGGCGACACCATCCGAGTCTCCCTGTCGGCGCCGCCCGTCGAGGAGGTCAAGGTCGGGATCGGGATCCTCGAGTCGCTCAACCTGCGCCAGCGCGGGCTGGAGATCGTCTCGTGCCCATCGTGCGGCCGAGCGCAGGTCGACGTCTACACCCTGGCCGAGCAGGTGAC
>CAIVWG010000202.1 GCA_903909555.1 uncultured bacterium
GCGGCGGCAAGGAGCATCGCCGCGTTGGCCTGCCGCTCCTGCAGCGCTCCGATCGCCTGGCGATGGCGGCTCCAGGCGTCGACGATGATCGCGGCCAGCGAGAACCAGCACATCCCGAGGACCGCGGCCCCGACGATGCGGAAGCTCCACTGAGGCTCGGCGGCCAGCCCATAGGCCACGCTGAGCGCCCCGATGGTGGCGCCGCGTACGACACCGGCCGCACCGAAGACCGCGAGCGCCGTGAGCGGCCGCGCGGCCCGGGGACGCCGGGGCAGCAGGAGCGTCCCGAGACCGAGGTACACGAGGCCGCCGAGGCACGTGCCGGCGAGTCCGACCATCGCCCACAGTAGCGGCGATCCGCCGTTCGCTGCGCTGTCGTAGACGATGTTCGGCAGGATCGACGGCAGCGCGATGATCATGAGCCCGAGCGGCGTGACGGCGTAGGGACCGCCGACGCGATCGATGATGTCGCGAGCCGGTGAGGTCATGCGGTCCCCCGCTGCGCGTGCAGCGGGGGCGCGCCGGCGTACTCGCCGTACATGCGGGCGGCGATCACTCGCGCGTTGACCGCGGAGTCCCCCGTGAGTCCCAGGACCGCGAAGATGCGGCTCACCATGGACTCGACGGCGCGAAGCGTGCGGTTGGTCTCCCGGGCAATGCCCTCGTTGCTGAAGCCCGCAGCGATGAGTCGCAGCGTGTCCAGTTGCGCCGGCGTGAGCGATGCGAGCGGGCCGGCCGCAGCCCCGGTCGCGGCGTAGTCGCTGGGCAACTGGTCGACCAGGACGCTCTCCAGGGCGTCGAGCAGCGCGCGAGGATCGGACAGTTCCCGCTTCACGAGGTAGGCCGCGCGTGCGGGGATGGTCTGCTGGAGGCCGAGCAGGTCCGGGGAGGCGACCTGGGTGAGGAAGACGAGGGCGAGGTGGGGGAACTCGCGCACGAGGACCTGGGCGAGGTCGACGCCGTTGGGACCGCTCCCCAATTCGATGTCGAGGATGGCGGCGTCCGGATCGAACTCGTCGAGGGCCTGGAGCGCCGCGGTGACGCTCTCTGCGGTGACGACGCGGAAGCCACCCTCGGTGAGGAGGCTGGCGACAAGCCCACGGACGAACGCATCGTCCTCGACGACGAGCACCTGTCGGGTCCAGTCGTCCCCCGGGCGCTGGGAGGAGTGCACGCGTGCAGGCTAGACCCGCGACAACGACGTGCCAGTCCTGCGGAGAGAAAACCGAACATGGCGCGCGGTCAGGCCGGCACGCGCTCGTAGCGTGGGGGGATGCGACCTGTGTCCCTCGCCGCCGCTGTCGCGACGGCCGCCCTGCTCGCCGCCGCATGTGGCTCTCCCGCGACGACCGCCCCGGAGCCAAGCCCGGACCAGGTGGCGACCGCGTCCGCGAGCCCGACGCCTGCGCCCATTCCGGCTTCCCCCCCGGCGACCACGTCGCCGGCACCGGTGGAGTCCGCCAGCGATCCGGGTGCCGTCGCCGAGGACAAGGACCCCGTGGGCTTCGTGGGCTACGACCGGGTGCGGGTGCAGGAGGAGGAGGACGCCAGCGGCGATGAGGTGATCGTCGCCGTGCTCAAGATCAAGAGCACGACGGGCGTGCCCGACAGCACGAAGTGGGCCTGGGTGACCAAGGATCCCCCCGCGGTGGCCGACGTGGACGAGGGCGACGAGGCGGACATCCCCGACGCCGCCGGGGATGCCTGGTTCGAGGGGGACCTCGCGGTGCAGCCGTTCAACTGGTGGCAGTTGAGCGATGACTCCAACATCCTCACGACCGACGTGATGGTGACGATCGCCTTCCTCCTCGAAGATGACGCCGGCGACATCTCCGACGACGTGGACATGATCGACGGCCTCATCAAGCCGATCGTCGAGAAAGTGGGCGA
>CAIVWG010000203.1 GCA_903909555.1 uncultured bacterium
AGGTGCGATGAGCCCACGTCCGAGCGTGGAGGCCCAGCGCAGAGAAGAGGTCCTCGAGGCGACCTGCGAGATCATCGCCGAGGTGGGCTTCCGCAACGTCCGGGTCTCGGATGTCGCGAAGCGAGCGGGCATCAGCACCGGTGTCGTTCACTACTACTTCGGCACCAAGGAGCAGATGCTGGACGACGCCTTCCGCTTTGCCGTCCAGCAGGCTCGGCACCGCAGCCTGGAGTCAATCCGGGGGAAGCGCAACGCGCGCGACCGGCTCTACGCCGTGCTCGACGTGCAGCTGCCCACCGACGAAAGCGATAGAGAGTGGCCGCTGTGGCTGCACCTGTGGGCCGAAGCGCTCATGCGCCCGCCCCTTCAGGAACTCAATCGAGCGACCTACGAGAACTGGATCGCCCTCATCGAGGGCATCATCGTCGAGGGACAGGCATCCGGGGAGTTCCACCCGGTCCCTGCTCGCGACGTCACGCTGCAACTGCTGACGATGATCGACGGCCTGGTGATCCAGGCGACGTTGGGCGCGAAGGACCTTGATGCGCGGCGCGTCCGGGAGCTCGTCCATGGCTTCGTCAATTCGGTGCTCGGGGCCTCGCCCCCCCGGAAGACCCGCTAGCCGATCGACCCGCGAGCAGAGCCTCGCGAGGCGGCGAGCTCAACTGAGATGGAATGTCTCCGTATTGCCATCCACGGCGATCACCTGGCCGCTCACCATCGCCGCTCCCTCGGACGCCAGGAAGGCGACGACAGCGGCCACCTCCTCGGGTTGGACGATGCGAGCGATGGACTGCGTTGCGACGTAGTCGCGCAAGACGTCGTCGGGATCCCGGTCGCGAGCTGCGGCCTCGGCATGGACGACGCGCTCGATGCGCGGACCGGCAACAGTGCCTGGGCACACCACATTGGCACGGATGCCCCAGGGGCCGCCCTCGATGGCTATCGACTTCATGAAGCCGATGAGCCCCCACTTCGTCACCGCGTAGGGGGTGCGCTGCCCGTAGCCGTGCAGACCGGCGGTCGACCCGATGGCGATGATGCTGCCGCCTCCCTGGGCCTTCATCACGGGCACGATGCGCCGACAGGTGAGGAAGTGGCTTTCCAACCCTGCGCCGAGGCACGCGCGCCAGGCGTCGAGCGAAAGGTCCTCCACCCACCCGGCAGGGCCCGCCGTGCCGACATTGTTGACGAGGACATCAACGCCACCCCACCGCGATTGGAGATCCCCCACCCAGGCATCGACGGCGTCGGCGTCGGCCACGTCGACCACCATGGCGTCGCGATCGCCGAGTCCCGCCGCAGCGTCCACGGCGGTGGCGTCTACATCGGCAACACTCACGCTGGCGCCCTGGGCGACAAAGGCGTCCGCGATGGCCCGGCCGATCCCCGACGCCCCGCCCGTGACGCACACCCTCTGAGCGCTACCGTGCATCCCCGTCTCCTCCTGAGCACGATTCGACGTCGTTGAGGGTAGCCGCAGGGGTCGGGTAGCGTGCGGAGATGAGGCCCGCGCCCCCTGCCATGAGCCGCCAGCCGTTCCCCGACTCCCTGCGCGGAATCGCGCTCCTCGGCATCGTGCTGGTGAACGCGCCATTCCTCGCCATCAGCGCCGCGGGGTACGACGAGGCCTCCGTCGCGACGGGGCTCGACCGGGCGGTCGCCTACGGGGTCACGATGCTCGCGGCGGGGAAGTTCTACCTCATCTTCTCGTTCCTCTTCGGCTACAGCGCGCTCTTCATCCTCAAGGACGGCTCGAAGCCGAATCGCCAGGTCTACCGGCGCCGCCTCGTGGCTCTGCTCATCCTCGGCCTCGCTCACGTCGTGTTCTTCTTCGTCGGCGACATCCTCGTGACCTACTCGCTGCTCGGCTTCGGGCTCCTGCTCCTGGTGAAGCGCTCCGACCGTGCGCTGTGGATCACCGCCGTCATCGCATGGGCGCTGGCCGCCTGCTGGGTCGTCGCCGTCTCCGGCCTCACCGCCATCGCGGCCACCCTCGATCCCCAGCTCGCCGCGGCAGACACGTCGATGTTCGACGCCTATGACGCCGCCATGGCCACCGGGACCTTCTGGGACACGATGGTGGCTCGCGTGAGCATCTACCCGTTCGTCGTGTTCAGCGTGATCTTCGGGCAAGGCGTGTTCGCCTTCGCGGCGTTCTCCCTGGGCATGCTGGCCGGCCGGCATAGATTCCTGGGGCGCCTCGAGGACTTCCGCCCGTGGCTGCGGCGCTGTGCGATCTGGGGACTCGCCCTGGGCCTGCCGATCCAGTTCGCGCTCACCTGGTTCATCCTCGGCCCCGGGGAGCAGATCGGCTTCGGCGCCGACCCGATCTCCCAGGTCGCCTTCGCGCTCATCGGCGTCTTCGCCCCGATTCTCTCGGCCGGCTACATCGGGGCCCTGGCTCTCCTGTCGCTGCGTGCGCCCCGGCTCCTCGCGCCGCTCGGGCCGCCAGGGCAGGCCTCCCTCACGATCTACCTCGGGGAGTCGGTGCTGCTGTGCATCATCTTCTGCGGATGGGGCTTCGGCCTCTTCGGCACTCTCGGCGCCGCTGCCGTCACGGCCATCGCCGTGGGCTGCTGGGCGGTCCTCGCCATCGCCATGACGCTGTGGATGCGCCGCTTCGCCCAGGGCCCGCTGGAATGGCTGGTCAGCCGGTGGACCAAGCGACCTCTCGCGGCATCGTCGTCCGCGGCATCGACGTCCACCGACGCGGCGTGAGCCGCACGCGGGCGGCTCAGTCCGTGCCGGATTCCAGCGCTGCCTGATCGAGCAGCGCATCGCCACGGGTCTCGGGCACGTGCCCGGCAATCTCCGCGGCCCCTCCCGCCTTGAGGTGCTCGACGAGCTCGATGTCGCTGGCCGCGAGCTGTCCCTGGGCGGCGTACAGCTCCAGCCGCGTGCGGGTGTCGGCGATGTCGAGGTTGCGCATCGTGAGTTGACCGATGCGGTCCAGCGGCCCGAACGCCGCGTCCTCGGTGCGCTCCATCGACAGCTTCTCCGGGTGGTAGCTGAACGCCGGCCCCCGGGTGTCGAGGATCGAGTAGTCGTCGCCGCGCCGCAGCCGCAGCGTGACGTCGCCGGTGACCGCGGATGCCACCCACCGCTGCAGCGCCTCCCGGAGCATGAGCGCCTGCGGGTCCAGCCACCGCCCCTCGTAGAGCAGGCGACCCAGGCGGCGGCCCTCCGCGTGGTAGTTCGCGATGGTGTCCTCGTTGTGGATCGCGGTCACGAGCCGCTCGTAGGCGATGAAGAGCAAGGCCATCCCCGGCGCCTCGTAGATGCCGCGGCTCTTGGCCTCGATGATGCGATTCTCGATCTGGTCCGCCATGCCGAGTCCGTGGCGACCCCCGACCGCATTGGCCTCGCGGACCAGGTCGACCGCCGAGGCGAACTCCCGCCCGTTGATCCCCACCGGGCGTCCCCGCACGAACGACACGGTGACGTCCTCGGCCTCGATCGCGACCGAGGGATCCCAGAAGCGCACGCCCATGATCGGCTCGACGATCTCCAGGGACACATCGAGGTGCTCCAGTCGCTTGGCCTCGTGCGTGGCGCCCCAGATGTTGGCGTCCGTGGAGTAGGCCTTCTCTGCGGAGTCACGGTAGGGCAGCCCGCGCTCGGTCAGCCATTGGGACATCTCGTGGCGGCCACCGAGCTGGTCGACGAAGTCGGCGTCCAGCCACGGCTTGTAGATGCGCAGCCGCGGGTTGGCGAGCAGGCCGTAGCGGTAGAAGCGCTCGATGTCATTGCCCTTGTACGTCGACCCATCACCCCAGATGAGCACGTCGTCATCGAGCATGGCCCGCACGAGCAGCGTGCCGGTCACAGCGCGCCCCAGCGGCGTCGTGTTGAAGTAGATGCGCCCGCCGGAGCGGATGTGGAATGCGCCGCACGCCAACGCAGCCAGGCCCTCCTCCACCAGCGGGGCCCGGCAGTCCACCAGACGGGCCAGCTCGGCTCCGTACTGCAGGGCGCGGCCGGGCACTGACTCGATGTCGGGCTCGTCGTACTGGCCGAGGTTGGCGGTGTAGGTGCACGGGACCGCTCCGCCCTCACGCATCCAGGCCACGGCCACCGACGTGTCCAGGCCGCCGGAGAACGCGATGCCGACGCGCTCGCCCACCGGGAGGGATGCGATCACCTTCGACACGGGCCGGAGCCTATCGGGACACGCACCCGGGCCTCGCAAGCCCGTTAAGGTGTGGGGCCGTGGAGGCGGAGCGGATCCCCTCCCCGGGAGGAGCCCGCCATGACCGACTCGACAACCCCCCAGAAGAAGGATGGCTTCCCGCTGCGCGCGGTGATCGCCGGCATCCTCGCCGTCCTCGCGATCATCGTCATCGCGCAGAACAGCCAGTCGGTGACGATCCAGTTGTTCGTCTGGAGCCTCACGCTTCCCCTGTGGCTGGTCCTCGCCGTGTTCTTCGTCCTCGGCATGCTGCTCAACGGCCTTGTCCGCGGCGGGGTGCGTCGGCTCATGGGCAAGCCGAAGAAGGACGACGACTAGCGCGCTAGGCCGGTTGGCCCGTTTCCCCGGTGAGGCGTGCCTGCGCCTCGGCCGCCCGCGCCAGCGCCGCCTCGAGCTCCGCCTGCGCCTGGCCGTAGGCCGCGAAGTCCCCGCGCGCGAGCGCCTCCCGACCGCGGTCGTAGGCCGCCTGTGCGTCGGCCAGGGCGATCTGCAGGTCGGTGAGCGGGTCACCCGTGGACTCCGGGGTCGTCGGGGTCGGCGTCGGCGTCGGGCCGGGCTGCGGCTCGGTCTCCCCGTCGGGCAGCGGCTCGGGCGTCGGGTTCGGATCGGAGCTGAACACCTTCGCCAGTGCCGCGTCCAGGGTGTCCTCGAGCGCGACATTGGATCCGTACGCCGCCAGGACCTTCCGCAAGAGCGGATAGCCGTCCTGGGACGCGCGCAGGTAGACCGGTTCGACGTACAGCAGACCGCCGTTGAAGGGCAATGACAGCAGGTTGCCCAGGTCGACCTCGGATCCACCCCGCCGCAACAGTGACAACTGCGACGCGATGTTCGGGTCGGCCTCGAAGTTGTTCTGCACCTGGGTCGGACCCGGGATGGTCGTGTTGCTCGGCAACTGCAGGACGCGGATCTTCCCGTAGTCCTCTCCCGGCACTGAGTTCACGGCCATGAAGGCCGCGAGCGTCGGTCTTCGCTGGGGGGCGAACGTCGTGGTCAGCGAGAACGCCGGCGTGGTCTCGCCCGGCATTTGCAGGCTGAGGTAGTACGGCGGCTGGAACTGCTGGACGGGCTGCGTGGGATCGAAGGGCACGATCCAGAAGTCGGTGCCGTTGTAGAACGTCGCCGGGTCCGTCACGTGGTAGCGGGACATCACGATCCGCTGCACCTTGAAGTAGTCCTGCGGATAGCGCACGTGCTGCAGGATGTCCACGGGCATCTCGCTGCGCGGCTTCACCACGCCCGGGTACGCCTTGGACCAGGTCTGCAGCACCGGGTCGGACTCGTCCCACGCATAGAGCGTCACGGTGCCCTCGTAGGCGTCGACCACCGCCTTGACGGAATTGCGCACGTAGTTGAGCTCGTCCCGCGGAGCCAGCGCGCTGGAGCCCGTGCGCACCGTGATGGAGTCGCTCGTGGCCTCGCCGAGGGAGATGCGCGAGGAGTAGGGGTAGTCGTTGGACGTCGTGTAGCCGTCGACCAGCCACACGATCCGGCCGTTGACGACCGCCGGGTACGGGTCCTGGTCCAGCGTGAGCCAGGGGGCGATCTTCTGGACGCGCGTGAGCGGGTCGCGGTCCCACAGGATCCGTGACTGCTCGTTGATGAGGTCGGTGAGGAGGATGTTGGTGTCCTGGAACTTCGTCGCGAACAGCAGCCGGCGCATCAGCGAGCCCACAGCCACGCCGCCCGACCCCTGGTAGGTGTTGTTGACCTGCCCGGTCGGGCTGGCGTCATCCGGGTAGTCGAGTTCGACGGGCGCGGATCCCTCGGGACCGCCCACGACCGAGAAGGTCGGCGAGAGCTCGCCGAAGTAGACCCGGGGCTGGGTCATCTCGAGGAGCCCCTCCGGCGGGATGTCGAGTTCGAAGAAGTCCGGCTGGCCGCTGTTCTCCGCGGTGTTGTCGTAGGCCGCGACGAATCCGTAGCCGTGGGTGTAGACCGCGTGATCGTTGGCCCAGTTGCGCTGGCCGTCGGGGACGCCGTTGAGGTCGATCTCGCGCACCGCGACCACGGCGCCGCGGAGCTGGTCCTCGATCGTGTAGCGATCGATGTCGAGAGTGTCGTTGAAGGAGTAGTAGGTGCGGATCTGCTGGAGCTGGTTGTACGTCGCCGACACCAGCGCGGGGTCGAGCAGCCGGATGTTGTCCAGCGTGCCTTCGTTCTGCGTGATCACCTGCTCGGTCGGGGGGCTCACCGATCCCGGATAGTCCTCGACGGCGGCATCGGCGATGTCGTAGGCGTCCCGGGTCGCCGTGATGTTGCGCTCGATGTACGGCTGCTCGCGGACGAGCTCGCTGGGCCGGACCTGGAACTGCTGGACGATCGCGGGGTAGACGCCGCCCACGAGGATCGACGTGAGAATGAGCAGGCCGAAGCCGATGGCGGGAATGGCCCAGTGGCGCACGAAGATGTTGACGACGAAGAGCGCGGCCACGAGCAGCGCGACGAAGGTCAGCACGTTGAGCGCCGGCAGGACGGCGTTGGCATCGGTGTACTTGAGGCCCGTGAAGCCCTGCACAAGGGCCTCGCTCTTGATGGCGAGGCCGTAGCGGTCGAGCCAGTACGCAATCGCCTTGAGCGCGAGGAAGATGGCGATGAGCCCGGACAGGTGGACCTGCGCGGCCACGCTCGCGCGATCCCCGCGCGGCTGCAGCCGGAGCCCGCCGTACAGGTAGTGCACCGCGAGCGCGAGGAGGATGGCGAGGATCACCGCGGTGAAGGCGAAGCCCAGGACGAACCTCTGGAACGGGTAGGTGAACGTGTAGTAGCCGACGTCCAGGCCGAACTGGGGATCGGTGACGCCGAAGTCCGTCGCGTAGCGCCACCGCAGGAATGTGCCCCACTCCGCGGAGGCGGAGATGCCGGCGAGCAAGCCGATGAGGAGGGCCACGATGACGGCGGCCGCGACGCGGAAGGGATCGATGGCGCTGCGGTAGCGCTCGAGGCTCGCCTGCTCCTGGGTGAGCGGGGGGATGTCGGGACGGAAGCGGTACGCGATCCACAGGGTGCCCCCGATGACCACCGTCATGGTGAGCCCGAAGGACCCGAAGAGGATCGCCCGGGTGATGATCGTGGTGGTGAAGACACTGGTCGTGTCGACGGACTCGTACCACAGCCAGTCGGTGTAGAACCCGGTGAAGAGGACGAACCCGAGGACGATGACCCCCAGCACGATGATCGTGGGGAGGAGGACACGCCCCCGGCGAGGGGCCTGTCCGACGGGGGTCGCCGCGGTCATTCCAGCAACTTACGACACCGAGGCCCGGCTCACGCGCTCGGGCACGTGGGGAGGCTTCGACCCTCGCGCCACGCGTCGATGGCAGCGATGGCCTCTTGGAGGGTGGCCACGGGGGCGACCGCGAGCCCATCAGGGATGTGACCCTGGGCCTCCTCGCAGTGCGCCACGGGCATGAGGAAGAGCGTCGCGCCTGCGCCGGCCGCTGCGGCGAGCTTCTGCCGGATCCCCCCGATGGGCCCCACCTGGCCCGACGGGTCCACGGTTCCGGTGCCCGCGACATGCCCTCCCCCGGTGAGGTCCTCGGGGGTGAGCTTGTCCACGATCGCGAGGGCGAACATCATGCCCGCGCTCGGGCCGCCGACGTCCTCGAGCGTGAAGAAGATGGGGAACTCGGCGCGGAAGTTGTACCCGGCGTTGATGCCGATGTAGGGAACGGAAGGGTCGTCGGGATTGGCCGCCGTCACGAGATCGACATCCACCGGTGTTCCCTCGCGCTCCACGGTGAGGGTCACGGTCGAGCCGATCTCACCGGAACGCACGCCGTTGACCACCTCCTCCGGCGTGGTGACGGGCACTCCGTTGACCTCGAGGATGCGCTCCCCCGGATTGACCTTGCCATAGGCGGGGGCGTCCTCGTACACGGCGACGACCACGAGATCGGCGATCACCGGCTTGCCGAGGGCCGTCATCGCGGCCGCGACGGCATTGGACTGGGACGTCGAGAAGAGGGCCGCGTTGCGCCGCTCGACCTCCTCCCCGCTCTCGTCGTCGCCGTACAGGAGCTCCCGCGGGAGGACGGCCTGGGCCGGGTCCACCCATGCTGCGAGCGCCTGGAAGACCGACAGCGTCGACCGGGGCTCGCCGAACTCCCGGATGGTCGTCATGTCGAGGTTGCCGGTGACCGGGTACGTCTGCGTGTCCTCGATCTCGACCAGGGGAACGCCGTCCACCTCGCCGATGGTGTTGAACGTCGGACCGGGCGACAGCACGATGTACGGCACCGGGAGCACGGCGGCGATCGCGACGAGCAGCGCGAGCACGAGGAACGACACGGCGGCCGCCCACAGCCTGCTGCGGGAAGCGTTGCCGGATGAGGGGTCGCTGCCCGGCGACGAGCCCGAGTCCACGTGGGGGGGATCAACGTCGGGCGCGGCAGCGCCCTCGGGGTGCGGATCGGTCACGCGGTCGAGTGCCCCGGGGGCCGACGCCCTGAATCCCGATAGTTGCGGCTCCCCGTCGAGGAACTGCGGCGCGGCGGTCGCGAACTGCGGGCGGGCCGTGGGGCCGGTGGGCGCCGGGCGCCGGACGTGGTGCGCCGCGGCGCGGGGGCCGGCGAGTCCGGCATCGGCCGACGCATCGCCTCCGTGAATCGCATCATCCCGCTCACGGACTCATGGGTGTCCACGGTGCGCCGCGGACGGCTGCGCATCGCCGCCCACCCCAGGGCGACGAGAGTCGCCCCGATGGGGATGAGCCACCACAGCAGCGCCGACACGTCGCCCTCCTCGAGCACGTCCACGAACACGGACACAGGATGACCGGGCAGGGCCGATCAACCGCCCCAGAGTACGCCCCAACCCCACCACCCGGCGACCGCGGCCGCTGTCGCCGGGCTGCTCTGTCCGGGCGCTCCCCGAGGACCTACCCACGGGAGGCGTACCGTGGAGGCCATGGCCCTCCGCGCTCCCCTCGCCTCATGAGCACCCCTCCCCCTTTCGGCTTCGGGTTGCCCGGGGGGTCGGGCGAACCCGGCGAGCCCCTCGACATGAGCCAGCTCGGCGCGATGCTCCAGCAGCTGGGGCAGCTCCTCCAGGGCGGCACCACCCAGGGTGCCGTCAACTGGGACCTCGCCCGCGACACCGCTCGCAAGGAGTCGGCGAGCTCGGGGGACCCCTCCGTGACCGATGCTCAGCGGCGCGACGTGGAGCGTGCGGTGGATCTCGCGGAGGTGTGGCTCGATCCGGCGACGGCGTTCCCCATCTCCGCCGCTGGCAGCGCCGCGTGGAGTCGCGCGGAGTGGATCGAGGAGACGTTCCCGGCGTGGCAGCGGATCGTGACGCCGATCGCCGAGCAGGTGAACGCCGTGCTCGCATCCGAGGCCGGGCCCGGACAGGGGCTTCCCCCGGGACTCGCCGAGATGATGCCGGAAGGCCTGCCTCCCGAGGCGGCCGCACTCATCGGCCCGATGCTCGGGATGGCGCGTCAGTTGGGTGCCTCGATGTTCGGCCTGCAGGTCGGGCGCGGCATCGCGGCGCTGGCAGGCGAGGTCGTCGGCTGCGCCGACGTGGGGATCCCCCTGACGACATCGCATCGCCCCGTGCTCCTCCCCGCCAACCTCGATGCCTTCGCCGAGGGCCTCGGCGTCCCCGTCGACGAGGTGCGCCTCTACATGGCGCTGCGCGAGTCCGCGCACCAGCGGCTCTTCGCCCACGTTCCGTGGCTGCCGGGCCGGCTCGAAGGAGCCGTCGATGCCTATGCGCGAGGCATTCGCGTCGACACCGGTCGGCTCGGCGAGACCATGCGCTCGATCGACCCCTCGGCGCTGTCGGACCCGTCGCGACTGGGCGAGGCCCTCGGCGACGACATGTTCCAGTTGGAGGATTCACCGGAGCAGCGTCTGGCGCTGCTCCGACTCGAGACCCTGCTCGCCCTCATCGAGGGCTGGGTCTGCGACGTGGTGGAGAGCGCCGCCGGCGCCCTGCCGTCGGCGGACCGTCTCGGTGAGGCAGTGCGTCGCCGCCGGGCCGCGGGCGGACCCGCGGAGAAGACGTTCGCGTCCCTCGTCGGCTTGGAACTGCGCCCCCGTGCGCAGCGCGAGGCGACAGCCCTGTGGGCCGCCGTGCGCGAGCGGCGGGGCGTGGCGGGGCGCGATGCCCTGTGGGAGCACCCCGACCTCCTTCCCGACCACGAGGACCTCGCCGACCCCGTCGCGTTCCTCGACAGGAACGAGGGTCCGCCGCTCATGCCGGGCGAGGCGGATGCCGCCGGCTGATCGGGCGCGCGGGCCTGAGGCACGGCGTGAGCCAGAGGCACGGCGTGAGCCTGAGGGGCTGCACGCGTCCGCCGTTCGCGAACTCGGCCGCTGGCGAGGCGCGGACCCGCAGCAGGAGTCCCTGCGCGAGTCCTACCTGGCGCACCTCGCCGAGCACCCCGACGGGATGTGGCGAGCATGCCGCGCGGGTCACCTCACGGCGAGCGCGATCATCGTGGATCCCGTCCGCGAGCGCGTGCTGCTCACGCTCCATCCCACCGTGGGCCGATGGCTGCAGACCGGCGGGCACTGCGAGCCCGCCGACGTGTCGCTGAGGGACGCGGCGTCCCGGGAGGCCCGGGAGGAGAGCGGGATCGCCGACATCAGCGTCGTTGCGGGCATCACGAGGCTGGACCGGCACGCTGTCCTGTGCCGAGAGGGCTCGGCCTCCTCTCGCCTGCACCACCTCGACGTGCAGTACGCCATCGTCGCGCCGCCGGACTCCGTGCCGGTGCGGTCGTCGGAGTCCGTCGACCTGCGCTGGTGGCCGTGGGACGCCCTGCCCGAACCCACCGACGCCTCCGTCCGGCTTCTCGTCGCGGCCGCCCGCGCGCAGCTCATGCCGTCGCGCTGACGTCGGCCACCCGCCGAACCCGGGCACTTTCTTTCGTCCACAGGGGGTGGACAGCGACGACCCACGTCAGCGCAGGGGCGCGCGCCTTCCTCGCAGCGTCATCCGCAGGCGCATCCACGGCTCGTCCACAGCGGCAGGGCTCTCTCTCCCCAACGCGTCCCCAGGTCATCCCCAGGCCGCGGTGATCGACCGTTGACGGCGCCCATCGCCGCCCCTAGGTTGCTCCCGGCCCCCGGGAAAACAGGCCGACGTGCGCAAGGGGAAGGCGCGCGAGGGCTCAGCGACCCGGGGGCTTCCCCATGCCGGTGCCGGACCCCACGTCACCCACTCCGGCCCCCCAAAATCTGGATAATGCGGTCAAATCGGGCGTGACACGGACGTCGGTCCCCCCTCACGGGCATGTCCTGGCCTAGTGTGGCGGCGGATCGCAGCCCCCACGGGGCGGATCCCCTAGCGTGAGGCGCCGCCTCACGGGCTCGATCGCGAGACTGAGGAGGACGGCTATGGCCGAGTCGTACACGGGTGAGGCGTACTGCGTGAAGTGCAAGGAGAAGCGCGAGTTCACGGGGAACGTGGAGGAGACCAACGGACGTCGCTTCGCCAAGGGCATCTGCCCGGTGTGCGGCACCAAGGTCACGCGGATCCTCGGGAAGGCCTGACCTGACCCCACGCGACGGCGCCGCTGATTCTCGCGTCGTCGCAGACGTCCTCGACGGCGTCGACGGCCCTGGGCTCGTCGGCGCCGTCGAGCGTCTGGTGGCCGTGCCCTCCCTGGGGGGCACCGACGCGGAGATTGAAGTCCAGGACCTCCTCGCGAGCGCCTGGCATCGCGATGGCCTCGAGGTGACCTCGTGGGACATCGACCCGGGCGCGCTCGCCGACGAACCCGACTTCCCCGGCATGGAGGTACCCCGCACCGCGGCCCGGGGCGTGACCGCCCGGTGGCCGGGGACCGGCGACGGTCCCACTCTCCTGCTGCTCGGCCACACCGACGTCGTACCCCCGGGAGACCGGGCGGCGTGGAGCGGTGATCCCTTCCATGCTCGGCGCAGCGGCTCCCGCCTCATCGGGCGCGGCACCTGCGACATGAAGGCGGGCACCGCGGCCATGTGGTTCGCCGTGAGGGCCCTGCAGAGCGCCGGCGTCCGACTGCGCGGCGACATCGTCCTCGCCGCGGTGTCCGGCGAGGAGGACGGGGGCCTCGGCACCTACGACCTCGTGCGCCGCGGGCTGACCGCCGACGCCTGCATCGTCCCGGAGCCGACCGACCTCGATCTCGTGCCGGCCAACGGCGGCGCCCTGACCTTCCGGCTGCGCGTGCGCGGACGGGCGACCCATGCGTCACGGCGTACCGAGGGCGTGAGCGCGATCGAGAAGTTCACCGCTGTGCTGGAGCGCCTGCGCCAGCTCGAGCATGCGCGCAACGCCGACGTCGACGCCCTCATGGAGCGCTGGGACATCCCGTATCCCCTGTCCATCGGCACGGTGCACGCAGGAGACTGGGCTTCCACCGTCCCGGATCTCCTCGTCGCCGAGGGGCGCCTCGGCGTCGCCCTGGACGAGCCGGTGGACCGCGCGCGGGCCGACCTGGAGGAGGCGCTGGCTCTGCTCGCCTTCGACGACCCGTGGTTCGCCGATCACCCCGTGGAGGTGGAGTGGTGGGGCGGCCAATTCGCGCCCGGTCGCACGCCTCCGGACCACCCCGCGCTTACCCTCCTGAGCCAGGTGCACGCCGACCTCTCCGGCGCACGCCCCGCCTGCTACGGCGGCCCCTACGGGTCCGACCTCCGGCTGCTCGCGGGCGCCGGCATCCCCACGGTGCAGTTCGGTCCCGGCGACAGCCGCGCCGCGCACGCCCCCGATGAGTGGGTGGACATGGACGACATCGTCGCGTGTGCGCGGACGATCGCGGCGTACGCCGTCGCGTTCTGCGGCGTGGACTGACGCCACGCGCGAGGCCCGTGGACGTTGCGACGGGTCGGACGTCGCGCCCGATCAGACGTGGCACCGGATCAGACGTGGCCCCGGATCATGTGGACAGCGACGGCAGGGATCCCCTCTCGCATGCCACAGTGACCGCATGCGCGCGCTGCCTCCGCTTCCCGACCGGCCCTGGCTCCGCGACGACGTCCCCTGGGCGTGGCGCGACGACGACACCGTGCAGGTCGGGGACGCCGACCGACTGACGCTGCTTCCCGGCGTGACCCCGGCCATCGGGGAGTGGCTCGTGTCCCTGCGCGGCGACCGTTCACTGCGCGCCGCCCTGGCCGCGGCCCGGGTCGCCGGCCTCACCGTTCCGGCCGCGCGCCGGCTTCTCCGAGCCCTCCTGCGCACCGGGATCCTCGACGACGCCGCAGCCATGCCCGAGTCCCTGCGCTCGGCGCATCCCCTGGTGCGCGAGCAGTTGGCCCACGACCTCGCCGCGGCGCGCCAGGTCCACGGATCAGCCCGGGCCGCTGCGCAGGCGCTGGATCGACGTCGCGCCGCCATCGTGTCCGTGCACGGTTCGGGACCCACGGCCGATGCCGTGTGCGTCATCCTGGGCCAGGCCGGAGTCGGGACCGTCCTCCGCGAGGCGCCGGGATCCTCATCGTCACGACGCCAGCGTCGCGCGAGCGATCAACGCGCGGCCGCGGTGCTCGCCGACGCGGTGCACCCCGACGTCATCGATGACCTCGGCGCGATATCCCTCGACCTTCCGCACGTGCCCGTGCTGGCTCACGGCGCGCGTGCCGTCATCGGCCCCTTCGTCGTACCGGGGCTCACCGGATGCCTGCGCTGCGCGGACCTGCATGCGCGCGATGCTGATGCCGCCTGGCCCCGACTCGCCGTGCAGTGGGCCAGTCGTCGTCCCGCGTGCTCCCCCGCCGACTCCGCGCTCGCGCAACTGGCTGCATCCTGGGCGGCGCTGGCCGTCCTCTCCTGGATCGAGTCCGATGGACCGGGGGCGCTGCGGGAGGGCCGTTGGCCGCGCGGCTGGCCGGAGTCCGGCGGCGCACTCGTGGGTGGGCGCCTCGTCGTCCGGCTGCCGGGAGGCGTGATGTCCCGGGAGCCGCGCTCACCGCATCCGCTGTGCGGCTGCCGGTGGCCCGCCGCGGCGTAACTCGCGTGGCTGCGGCTAGGTGCAGCAGGTCTCGATGTCGTCGAGGTGATCCCGCACGCAACGGGGGCACGCCCGGGACTCCCGGGGGCCGCAGCAAATGAGGGCCCACGTCGCCGTCGGGGCCTCGGTGGCATCCGCGGGGCGGCCGCACCAGCAGCAGACCATCGCGGCCCCAGGCCTCGCCTCACCCACCACTGTGGTCACTGACACAACGTCATGATGACCGACGTTTCCCTGTGTCGCAACGATGTCGCGGTCGTGTCCGATACGTGTCTCGGTCAGAACGGCAGGCTCTCGCTGGGGTCGTCGTGACCTGGTGGGTGGGTGGTCCAGGTGGCGTGGTGGGGTGATCGGAAGTGCAGTGGCCCGCCTGGGTTTCCGGTGATGCGCCAGTGGTGGTCGTGGGCTTGGTGGTGGTGGTA
>CAIVWG010000204.1 GCA_903909555.1 uncultured bacterium
CCGAGACCGGGATCATCTACATCGACGAGATCGACAAGATCGCCCGCAAGAGCGAGAACCCCTCGATCACGCGCGACGTCTCCGGTGAGGGCGTCCAGCAGGCCCTCCTCAAGATCCTCGAGGGGACCACCGCGTCCGTGCCGCCCCAGGGGGGCCGCAAGCATCCGCACCAGGAGTTCATCCAGATCGACACCACGAACGTGCTCTTCATCGTGGGCGGGGCCTTCGCCGGCCTCGACACGATCATCGAGCAGCGCATCGGCAAGAAGCGCGTGGGCTTCACGTTCGACATCGTGCCGGAGGAGGCGGGGGGCTCCCTCGCGGACGACACGAACCCGGAGGACATCTTCAGTCACGTCATGCCGGAGGACATGCTCAAGTTCGGCATGATCCCCGAGTTCGTCGGCCGGCTTCCTGTGTTCACCTCGGTCACGCGGCTGGATCGTGAGGCGCTCGTGCAGGTCCTCACCGAGCCGCGCAACGCCCTGGTCAAGCAGTACCAGCGGCTGTTCGACCTGGACGGGGTGGAGTTGGAGTTCACCGAGGGAGCGCTCGCGGAGATCGCCGACCAGGCCCTCAAGCGCGGCACCGGCGCGCGCGGCCTGCGTGCCATCCTCGAGGAGGTTCTCCTCAACGTCATGTACGACGTACCCAGCCGGTCCGATGTCGCGCGCGTGGTCGTGACCGAGGAGACGGTGCGCGACAACGTGCTGCCCACGCTGGTCCCCCGCGAGGTGGAGCCGCCGACCCGCTCGCGGCGTACCCGCAAGGAATCCGCCTAGCCAACGTCGTTGGGTGGCGGCTGGTGTCGCCCGCAACGTGCGTGGGGGCGACACCACCCGCCACTCAACCGGAGACGGTCGGGGCGAGGGTGACGTCGACCTCGAGCACATCGCCGCCGGGGCGCAGGTGCAGGTCCTCGATCCGCCCTGCGGCCGCCAGATCGCCCGCCACGGTGGCCAGCCGGCCGATCACGTCATCGGGGGCCGTCACGGTCGCCGACGTCACGTCGGCGCGCATCGACGCCTTCGCCTCGCTCTTCGCCTTCCGCACCAGCGAGAGGACAGCGGCCACGTCCGCCACGGTACGACGGTCTCCGTCAGCGGCGACCGTCTGGAGTTCCTCCGACGAGGGCCACGGGGCGCGGTGGATGGAGCCCTCCTGCCACCACGACCACACCTCCTCGGTCACGAAGGGGAGGAACGGTGCGAAGAGCCGCAGTTGCACGCTCAGCGCGATCGCCAGGGCCGCCTTCGCGGAGTTCGCCTCGCGCTCGCCCTGGCCGCCGTAGGCGCGATCCTTGACGAGCTCGACGTGATCGTCGGTGAAGGACCAGAAGAAGGTCTCAGCCAGTTCGAGCGCTCGCGTGTAGTGGTAGTCCTCCAGTGCCGCCGTGGACTGCCGCACGGTCTCGGCGAGATCGGCGAGCATGGCCCGGTCCAGGGGCTCGGTCACCGCGGACGGGTCGCCCACCGGATCGAGCCCGAGCACGAACTTCGAGGCATTGAGGATCTTGATGGCGAGGCGCCGTCCGATCTTCATCTGGCCGACGTCGAAGGCGGTGTCGGTGCCGGGACGCCCTGAGGCAGCCCAGTAGCGGACGGCGTCGGACCCGTGCTCGTCGAGCAGGCCCATCGGGGTGACGACGTTGCCCTTGGACTTGCTCATCTTCTTGCGGTCGGGGTCCAGGATCCAGCCGCTGATGGCGGCGTCGGACCAGGGCAGCCGGTCGAACTCCAGGTGGCTTCGCACCACGGTGGAGAACAGCCAGGTGCGGATGATCTCGTGAGCCTGGGGCCGCAGGTCCATCGGGAACACCCGGGCCCACAGGTCCTCATCGCGGCTCCAGCCGCCGGCGATCTGGGGCGTGAGCGAGGACGTGGCCCACGTGTCCATGACGTCCGGGTCGCCCATGAAGCCGCCGGGCTTGCCGCGCTGGTCCTCGACGTAGCCGCGCGGACAGTCCGAGGACGGATCGATCGGCAGGTCGGCGTCGTCGGGCAGCATCGGGCGGTCGTACTCGGGATTGCCCTCGGCATCGAGCGGGTACCAGACGGGGATGGGGACCCCGAAGAATCGCTGCCGTGAGATGAGCCAGTCGCCGTTGAGACCCTCGACCCAGTTCTCGTACCGCACCTTCATGTGCGCGGGATGCCAGTGGAGTTCGGCACCGCGGGCCAGCAACTCCTGCCGCAGGTCGGCCCCGCGACCCCCGTTGGTGAGGTACCACTGGCGCGTCGTCACGATCTCGAGGGGACGGTCGCCCTTCTCGAAGAACTTCACCGCATGGGTGATCTCCCGCGGCTCGCCCACCAGGTCGCCGGAGTCGCGCAGGAGCTCCACGATGCGCTCTTTGGCCCCATGCGCGGTCTTGCCCGCGAGGTCGGCGTACGCCGCCTGCGCCTCGGGCGTCTCCATCCACTCGGGTGTCTCCGTGAGAATGCGGCCGTCCCAGCCGATGATGGGGCGCGTCGGCAGCTGGAGTTCGCGCCACCACGTGACGTCCGTGAGGTCGCCGAACGTGCAGATCATCGCGATGCCCGAGCCCTTCTCGGGATCGGCCAGGGAATGAGCCACCACGGGGACCTCGACGCCGAAGATCGGAGTGCGCACCGTGCTCCCGAAGAGCGGCTGGTATCGCTCGTCGTCGGGATGCGCGACCAGGGCGACGCACGCGGGGATCAGTTCGGGTCGAGTGGTCTCGATGTAGACGGGATCGCCGTCGCTGCGCGCGAAGCCGATCCGGTGATACGCGCCGGGGCGTTCGCGATCCTCGAGTTCGGCCTGGGCGACAGCGGTCCGGAATGTGACGTCCCAGAGCGTGGGGGCCTCGGCCTGGTAGGCCTCTCCGCGTGCGAGATTGCGCAGGAAAGCGCGCTGGGACACGGCGCGGGCGTTGTCGTCGATGGTCTGGTAGGTCTGGGTCCAGTCGATCGACAGCCCCAGCCGCCGCCAGAGGTCCTCGAACGCCACCTCGTCTTCTGCGGTGAGGCGCTCGCAGAGCTCGACGAAGTTCCGCCGGGAGACGGGGATCTGGTTCTTCGGATCAGGATCGTCGGGCGGGGTGAAGCCGGGATCGTAGGGAAGCGACGGGTCGCAGCGGACGCCGTAGTAGTTCTGCACGCGGCGCTCCGTGGGGAGGCCGTTGTCGTCCCAACCCATCGGGTAGAAGACGGCATAGCCGCGCATGCGCTTGTAGCGGGCGATGCAGTCGGTGTGGGTGTAGGAGAAGACGTGACCCACGTGGAGGGACCCGCTCACCGTCGGGGGAGGGGTGTCGATCGAGAAGACCTCTTCCCGGGTTCGCGTCCGATCGAATCGGTAGGTGCCGTCGCCCTCCCAGGCGTCGACCCAGCGCTGCTCGATCCCGTCGATGGTCGGCTTGTCCGGGACGCGGGCGGTCATGGTGGACCATCCTAGGAGGAGCGCTCCCACTAGTGTGATGTGCGTGTCGGAGGCTGAGTCGAACGGCGAACTCGTTCCCCTGGACTACGCGTCCGTGGCCGAGGGTCTCATGGCGCGCTGGCCCGAGAATTCCATCCACCCCTCGCTCCAGCGCATCGAAGCGATCATGGACCTCCTGGGCGAGCCGCAGCGGGCCTATCCGGTGATCCAGATCACCGGGACCAACGGCAAGTCCTCCACCGCGCGCATGATCGCCAGCCTGCTGCGCGCGTGCGGCCTTCGGACGGGGCTGTACACCAGCCCGCACCTCACCGATCTGCGGGAGCGCATCGAGATCGACGGCGAGCCGATCTCGGTCGAGGCCTTTCTCGACGTCGCGCGTGACATCGCCCCGTATATCGCCGCCGTGGACGCACGGGCGGACCAGGAGGGAGGTGCACCGGTCACCTTCTTCGAGACGATGACCGCCATGGCCTACGCGGCGTTCGCCGATGCGCCCGTGGACGTCGCGGTCATCGAGGTAGGGCTCGGCGGAACGTGGGACGCGACCTCCGTCGCCAGCCCCCAGGTCTGCGTGATCACCACCGTGGACATGGACCACGCGGAGTACCTCGGCGACACCATCGAGCTCATCGCTGCCGAGAAGGCCGGGATCATCGAGGAGGAATCCTTCGTGGTCGTCGGCCGTCAGCCCAGCGGCGCGGAGGAGGTCATCCGCGATCGCGCGGTCGAGATGCGCGCCACCGCAGCCTGGCAGGGCGCGGACTTCTGGGTCGAGGACCGCGTGGTCGCGGTCGGAGGACAGGTGCTCAACCTTCGCGGGCTCGCGGAGGCGTACGACGATGTCTTCGTACCGCTCTTCGGCTCCTTCCAGTCCGACAACGCCTCTGTCGCGCTTGCCGCCGTGGAGGCCTTCCTCGGAGGAGGCGCGCTCGCGCTCGATCCCGAGTCCGTGCGGGAGGGGTTTGCGACGGTCACTTCGCCCGGACGCCTCGAGATCGTGCGCAGCGGTCCCACCGTCATCGTCGACGCCGCGCACAATCCCGCCGGCGCGCGAGCGCTCGCGGATGCGCTCGGCGACTCCTTCGCGTTCTCCCACGTCGTCGGAGTGGTGGCCATCCTCGCCGACAAGGACGTGCCGGGCATTCTCGAGGCGCTCGAGCCGGTCCTCGACCAGATCGTCGTCACCGAGACCGACTCTCCGCGGCGCATGCCGACCGACCAACTGGCGGCCCTCGCCATCGAGATGTTCGGGGAGGACCGTGTCGAGGCCCGCTCGAGGCTCGATGACGCGATCGACACCGGCATCCGACTGGCGGAGGAGGCCGACACGTACGCCGCCTCGGGCGTCATCGTGACCGGGAGCGTCGTCACCGCCGGACAGGCGCGGGTCCTCCTGTCGGGTGGGCGCAGGTGAGAGTCCTCGGAGGCTCGGTGCTGGCCCTGGAGGCCATCGTCGTCATCCTCGCGATTCCCGTGGTGGCCGTGGTGGGGACCGTGCCGGTGCCGCCCTGGCTCGCCATCGCCGGCGGCGTCGCCCTCGCCCTCGCCCTGGTCATCGTCGCGCGCTACGTCACGCGCCCCTGGGGCGTTCCCGCCGGCTGGGTCCTGCAGGGACTCGTGATCGCCCTGGGACTCCTCGCTCCGGCACTCCTCATCGTGGGGGGCATCTTCGCGATCCTGTGGGGCGTGGCCATCCGCCTGGGGCGGCAGGCGGACGAGGCTCGCGCGGCGGGCGCGGAGTAGGCTCGTAACGCATCCGGCAGACCCGTGACCTCGCTCCTGGGCGACGGTTCGGGCCGGACCGTGGTCGACGTCATCGACGCATATCCCAAGGAGAGCACGTGAGCGAACGCACGCTGGTACTCGTGAAGCCCGATGGCGTGGCCCGCGGGCTCGTCGGCGAGGTCCTCGGCAGGATCGAGCGCAAGGGTTTCCGCATCGTGGCCCTGGAGATGCGCACCCTGGCCGTCGAGGTCGCGGAGGAACACTACGCGGAGCATCGCGGCAAGCCATTCTTCGCCGACCTCGTGGGTTTCATCACCTCGGCCCCGCTGGTGGCCGCCGTGATCGAGGGCCCGGAAGCGATCGTGTCGTGGCGCACGATGATGGGCGCGACCAACCCGGTGAACGCCGCTCCCGGGACTATCCGCGGGGATCTCGCCACCGAGACCCAGAACAACGTCACGCATGGTTCGGACTCCCCGGAGTCGGCCGCGCGCGAGATCGCGCTGTTCTTCCCGGGTCTGGCCTAGGCATGGCCCTGGGACGTGCCGGCACCGCTGCTCGGATCGCCGTCGTCGCTGCCGCGGGCGCCGGGGCGGCGTACCTCGCGTCGCGACCCACGCTGGTGCCGTGGCCGAGCAAGGTGCGTCCGACGTTCGTGGGCCTGACCGCCGCCCAGGGCGCCGGGCTCGCCTGGCTGGCCACCGGCGCCGTCGGCCTGCGTGGGCGACCGGCCCCCCCGCTCACCCGGCGGGCCGTGCGTGCCGCGGCGGCTGCCGCCGCCGTCACCGGGGCCGTCGTGGCCGGCAAGGCCGCCCTTCCCCGGGCCTCCCAGCGCCTCGAGGGGGGCGGTCGCGCCCTGGACGCCGGCTTCTCCGAGCCCCCCGCCGATCCCCATGTCTCCGGCAGTCCGGCCTCCCTGGTGTCCCACGCCACCCTGGGACGCGAGGGCGCCCGGCTCGTGGGTGACGTGGTCCCCGCCGAGACGATCGAGTACGTCACGGGCATCCCGGCGCGCAGCAGCGGCGTTCGGGTGTTCGTCGGCATCGACTCGGCCGACACGGTCGAGGAGCGTGTCGAGCTCGCCATCGCCGAACTCCATCGCACGGGCGGCTTCGATCGCGCCTACCTGCTCGTGGAGTCTCCGGCAGGCAGCGGCTACGCCAACCCCAGTCCGGTGGACATCCTGGAGATCATGTCGCTCGGCGACAGCGCCGTCGTGGTCGTGGGCTACGGCCTGCTGCCGTCGTTCCTCTCCCTCGATCGCGTCGACCTCGCAGCGCGCACGCAGAAGCTGCTGCTCGACCGCATTCGCGAGGAGTTGGCAGATCGGCCGCGACGGCCGCGACTCCTCGTATACGGAGAGAGCCTCGGGGCTCGGGTGCAGCAGGCGGCCATCCCGGGAGGCACCGCTGACCTCGACGCCTATGGCATCGACCATGCCCTGTGGGTGGGGACCCCCGGCGGACGCTCCTCGGTGGCGTTCCACGAGGCCGTCCAGGGGGAATCCCTCACGATCGACCGCCCCGAGCTCATCCCCCAGCCCCTGCCGGATCCCCGACCCAGGGTGTGGTTCCTCGAGCACGACGGCGATCCCGTCGTGCGTTTCGAGCCGTCCGTCGCGCGCCGCCGACCGCCGTGGCTCGCCCGACGCCCGCGCGGCCGGAACGTTCCCGAGGGCATGGTGTGGTTCCCCGGCATCACCTGGGCCCAGGTTCTCGTCGACACCGTCTTCGCGACCAACGTGCGTCCGGGGAAGTTCGAGAGTCGGGGGCACGACTACCGCGCGGACCTCGGGGGCACGGTCCCGTTGGCCTTCGGCTTCGACCCCGACCCTGCCGTGTCGACTCGACTCGAGGAAACGCTGCGCGAGCGCGAAATCGCCCGCGCCCGCAGGCTGGGAGAGGCCTAGTCCCCCATGCGGTGACGCTGACGACATGCGCTGATTCGGCGCTCGGGCCTGTCGGCCGTACCATGGGTCCACGTTCCTGAGCGGGCCGACGGCCTGCCCCCCAAGGAAGGCGGTCGGCGTGTCGAACACGATGTCCTTCGTCGGCCGCGACATGGCGGTCGACCTCGGGACCGCCAACACGCTGGTCTATGTGCGAGGCCGGGGCATCGTTCTCAACGAGCCGTCTGTCGTCGCGATCAACCAGAACACCGGGGGAATCCTTGCGGTGGGCGCCGACGCCAAGAAGATGATCGGCCGGACCCCGGGCAACATCGTGGCGATCCGCCCCCTCAAGGACGGGGTCATCGCCGACTTCGACACCACCGAGCGGATGCTGCGCTACTTCATCCAGAAGGTGCACCGCCGCCGCCATCTCGCGAAGCCTCGGCTGGTCATCTGCGTGCCGTCGGGCATCACGGGCGTGGAGCAGCGTGCCGTCAAGGATGCCGGCTACGCCGCCGGCGCCCGCAAGGTCTACATCATCGAGGAGCCGATGGCGGCCGCGATCGGCGCCAACCTTCCCGTGCACGAGCCGACCGGCAACATGGTCGTCGACATCGGTGGCGGCACGACCGAGGTCGCGGTCATCTCGCTCGGCGGCATCGTGACGTCCATCTCGATCCGCGTGGGCGGTGACGAACTCGACAACGCGATCATTCAGTACATCAAGAAGGAGTACTCGCTGCTTCTCGGTGAGCGCACCGCAGAAGAGATCAAGGTCGCCATCGGTTCCGCGTTCCCGATGCCCGACGAGCCGCACGCCGAGATCCGCGGACGCGACCTCGTGAGCGGCCTGCCCCGCACCGTCATCGTGACCGCGGAGGAGATCCGCCGGGCCATCGACGAGCCCGTGAACGCCATCGTGGACGTCGTCAAGACCACCCTCGACCGGACCCCGCCGGAGCTCTCCGGCGACATCATGGACCGTGGGATCGTCCTCACGGGGGGCGGCGCCCTCCTCAAGGGGCTGGACGAGCGGCTCCGGCACGAGACCGGCATGCCCATCGTGGTCGCGGAGGCCCCCCTGGACTGCGTGGCCCTCGGGTCGGGCAAGTGCGTCGAGGAGTTCGAGGCGCTCCAGCAGGTCCTCATCTCCGAGCCCCGCCACTAGGCGCCCTGCGGGGACGCCACCGAGGCCATGAGGGACATCCAGCGCGGTCGCGTGGTCCTCGCCATCCTCGTCCTCATCTCCGTGACCTTCATCCTGCTCGACCTGCGGGGCAGCGAGTCCGGTCCGCTGCGACCGCTGCGCGCCCTGGGCGAGGCCGTGCTGGGGCCGCTCGAGCGCGCCACCGCGACGGTGGTGGCGCCTACGACGGACTTCTTCCGCAGCCTGTCGCAACTGGGCGAGAAGGATGCGCGCATCGCGCAGCTCGAGGCTGAGCAAGCGCGCCTGACCGCGGAACTCGAGACGATGGAGTACGACCGCGATCGCGCGCGCGCCGTGGACGAGTTGTACGGTCTCGTCAGCGCCAACGACTACGTCACGGTGCCGGCGCAGGTGATCGCGGTGGGACCGGCGCAGGGCTTCGCGTGGACCGTCACGATCGACGCGGGCCAGCGGGACGGAGTGCAGCGGGACATGTCCGTGATCACCGGCCAGGGACTCGTGGGGCGCGTCGTGTCCGCGGGACCCTTCACGTCGACGGTGGTGCTCATCATCGACGCCACGTCGTCGGTGGGCGGCCGCCTGGCCGGCACCTCCCAGATCGGCATCGTCTCCGGCACCGGTCGGCAGGATGTCCTGCAGATGCAACTCCTCGATCCGCTGGCCCCGCTCGACATCGACGATGTCGTGGTCACGTTCGGGTCCGAGGGCGGGCGCCCCTACGCACCGGGCATCCCCATCGGCCGAGTGTCGGAGATCCGGGGCACCCAGGGACAGCTCACCCGGATGGCGGTCCTCCAGCCGTGGGTGGACATGTCGACCCTGGACATCGTCGGCGTGGTCCTCCAGTCCTCCGAGCGCAATCCCCGCGAGCCGCTCGACGGCGCCCCCCTGCCCACGGCGAGCCCCTCGCCCAGCCCCACGGCGAGCCCCTCGCCCAGCCCCGCGGCGACCTCGTCGGCGAGTCCCGTCCCGAGCCCGTCGGCGACGACGCTGCCCAGCCCTGCTGAATCAGCCACACCGGCGGTGCCGTGATGGACGTGCGTCGATTCATCCTCGTCGGAGTGCTCGTCGTGGCCTCGGTGGTCATCGAGGTCACCGTCCTCGCGCCGCTGCCGTTCCCCGGGGCCACCCCGGGGCTGGTCCTGGTCGTCGTGGCCGGCATCGCCTTCGCTCTCGGCCCGGTCACCGGATCGGCCGCGGGCTTCTCGGCGGGGCTGCTGCTCGACCTCGCCCCCCCGGCGGCCGGGACGATCGGCATCGGGGCGCTGACCCTGACCGTGGTGGGCTACGCGCTCGGACGCGTGTTCGAATCCGACGACCGACCGGTGATCCTCACCACACTCCTCACGGCGGCTGCAGCCGCGCTCAGCGTCCTCGCCGTGGCGGGCCTCGGGGGCCTGCTGGGAAACCCCCGTATCCGGTGGGACGAGGTACTCTCGATGGTCATCACGTCCGCCCTCTACGCCGCCCTCCTGGCGCTGCCCCTCGTTCCCTTCATCAGGGCGCTGTGCCGCCGGGTGCTCCCGGAGGCCTTCCCCCGCTAGGAGGACTCCGGTCGCGCGGGCGCCGTACGGTGGTAGCGGTCACGAGGGTTCGAGGATCACGAGAGGAGGGCGGGGATGAGCGAGCGGTCCACCCTGCGCCTCATCGTCCTCGGCGTCCTGCTCGTGTCCCTCATCGGAACGCTGCTCGCCCGCCTCTTCTACCTGCAGATCGTCGCGGGCGAGGAGTACCGGGCCCAGGCAGCGAGCAACTCCACGCGCGAGGTCCTCACCCCGTCGGTGCGCGGTCTCATCCTGGACCAGCGCGGACGGCCCCTGGTCGCCAACCGCACCTCGCTCGTCGTGTTCGTCGATCGGTCGGTCCTCATGCGCGAGCCCGATGACGGCGAGTCGGTGCTCCTGCGACTCGGCGATGCGCTCGCCAAGGACCCGCAGGACATCGCCGAGCGGC
>CAIVWG010000205.1 GCA_903909555.1 uncultured bacterium
CGCGAAGCCCCGATCAGGCGGGCCTGCGCACCCAGCCCTCCTCGCTCCGGCGCACGTGCCCGGAGGCCTCGAGGATCCCGAGCGCCACGAGGACGTCGGTGGGAGCGATGCCCGCGACGCGCGCGAGCGAGGCGAGTGCCGCCGGCCTGCGCAGCGGCACCGCGTCGAGGACCCGCGCCTCACGGACGGCCAGCCCGCGCTCGGCGGGCGGCTCCGACGTGCTGGCCGACTCTCCCAGGCTCGCGACGAGCTCGAGCACCTCGGACACGCCGGTCACCAGCGCGGCCGCCCCCTCGCGGAGGAGCTCATGGCAGCCCGCGGACATCGGCGAGGTCACCGGGCCGGGGACGGCCATGACGTGGCGGCGTAGCGCCGCTGCCTCGCGGGCCGTGGTGCGGCTCCCCGAGCGCAGGGCCGCCTCGACCACGACGGTCCCGCGCGTCAACGCGGCGATGATCCGGTTGCGCGTGAGGAAGCGCTGCCGCATCGCCGCTGCGCCGAACGGCGCCTCGCTCACCAGCACACCCGACTGCCGGATGGACTCGATGAGGGAGGCGTGGGAGCGCGGGTACGCGACGTCGACACCGCAGGCCAGGACGCAGGCCGTCGTCCCACTGACCCCGAGGGCCCCGCGATGCGCGGCCGCGTCGATCCCGAAGGCTCCCCCCGACACCACGCACCATCCCCGATCGGCGCACTCCGCTGAGAGGGCGCGCGCGATCCCCTCGCCGTACGACGTCGCCGCGCGGGCGCCCACGATCGCGACTGACCGCACGGCGAGCAGGCGAAGGTGCCCTCCCCCGCTGAGCCACAGGCCCAGCGGGGCACGGACACCCAGGTCGTCCACCTGCGTCGGCCACTCCGCGTCCCCAGGCGCGACGTAGCGCGCACCGAGGCGTTCGGAGCGCGCGAGGTCGTCGGCCGCGAGGTCCTCCAGCGAGCCGGCAAAACCTCGATCGGGAAAGCCGCGCGGCAGGCGCGTGACGAGGTCGGCCAGGTGGGGCAGTGGGCTCGCCCCACGGAGGACCTCGCGCGCCACAGCCGCAGCTCCCTCCCGCGCCACGCGGGCACCGACACGGGGATCCCCTCCCTCCGACCAGCGACCCAGCAGAATCCGGGCTGCCCGGTCCTCCGGCGCGGCTGACGTGGAGTCGCGTACTACGCCGCCCATACCGACTCCACGCCGCGCAGGGACATGGCGTACCCGATGTCGTCCGCGACGGGGCGCTCGCGGCCGCTGAGGTCCGCGAGCGTCCAGCCGACCCGCAGGACGCGGTCGGCTCCCCGCAGGCTCAGCGCGCCCCCGCTCACGGCCTGTCGCAGCAGAGCGCCCGCGTCCGGATCCGGCGGGAAGCGCCGCCGCAGCAGCGGACCGGGGACCTCGGCGTTGGTGGCCCACGGCAGCGACGCCTGTGCCCATCGGTGCCGGGCCCTCGCTCGCGCCTCGGCTATGCGCGGGGCGACGGCGCAGGACGCCTCGCTCGCCAGGCCCAGGTCTCCCAGCGTTGGTCGGCCCAGCGTGATGCGCAGATCGAGGCGGTCGAGGATGGGGCCGGACAGCCGGGAGGCGTAGCGGCGCCGCTGCAGCGACGAGCAGGAGCACTCGGCACCGGCGGAGGAGCCCATGCCGGAGCCTCGGCCGCATGGGCAGGGATTCGCGGCGATGACGAGGTGGAATCGCGCGGGCAGCTGGACTGCGAGGTCGGAGCGCGCGATCCGGATCGTCCCGCTCTCGAGAGGCTGGCGCAGGGCTTCCAGCACGCCCCGCGGGAACTCCGGCGCCTCGTCGAGGAAGAGCACCCCGCGATGGGCGAGCGTCACAGCACCGACATGGACGCGCCCCGACTGCCCACCGCCGATCACCGCCACGGGAGACGCGCTGTGGTGGGGTGCCTCGAACGGCGGCCGGCGCACCAGGATCCCGGCCGCGCGCCCCGCGACCGAGCGGATCGCGGTGACCTCCACGGCATCGTCGTCGCTGAGCTCGGGCAACAGCCCCGGCAGCCGCTCCGCGAGAAGGGTCTTGCCAACTCCGGGCGGCCCCACCATCGCGAGGTGATGGGCGCCCGCCGCAGCGATCTCCAGTGCCCGGCGCGCCTCGTCCTGGCCGTGGACATCCGCCAGGTCGGGAGCCGACCCCGGGTCCTCCGGCGGCGGGCCCGTCTCGCCGTCGCCGGGCGCCCGGTCGCCCCGCAGCACGCCGACGAGGTGCGCCAGCGTGGACACGCCCCCGACCTCGAGTCCCGGCACGAGCCGCGCCTCCGCGACGTTGACTTCCGGGACCAGCATGCGCGCGACGCCCTGCCGCCGGGCCGTGAGCGCAGCAGCGATCACGCCGCGCGTGGCGTGGATGCGCCCGTCCAGTCCGAGCTCGCCGGCGATGACCGTCCCTGCCGCCGCGGCGGCAGGGACCTGATCGCTCGCGGCCAGGATGGCCACGGCGATGGCGGCGTCCAGGACCGCCCCGCGCTTCGGGAGTCCCGCCGGCAGGAGCGCGATGGTGATCCGCGTGCGCGGCCACTCGACGTCACTGTGCGACGCGGCCGCGCGTACGCGATCCCGCGCCTCGGAGATCGCCGCATCGGCGAGGCCGACGATCTTGATACCCGGCAGGCCCGGCCCCACGTCGGCTTCGACCACGACAAGCCGTGCATCGACGCCCAGGGTGACAAAGGACAGTGTGCGCGCGACCATCAGGCCACCCCGCGCAGGTGCTCGAGGAGGGGCTCTCCGTCTCGGGTCGTGAGAATCCCGACGACATCGAAGCGGATGTCGCGCACCCGGATCGCGCTGACGGCGAGCCACTCCGCGGCGAGTCGTCGCAGCCGCCTCAGCTTGACGGGGGTCACCGATGCCAGCGGAGTGCCGAAGGCGTCCGTCGTCCTGGTCTTGACCTCGCAGACGACCAGGGTGCCCTCGTCCAGGGCGATGATGTCGATCTCGCCGGCCCGGCACCGCCAGTTGCGGGCGAGGATGACCATCCCGAGCGATTCCATGTGCCGTGCGGCGAGATCCTCGCCCCACCCTCCTAGTTCGCGGCCCGATGCCGCGGCTTCCTGCGGTGACATGACCACCTCCGCGAGGCACCCTGCGCCGCCTCCGTCGCGTCCGGGAGAAGTGGCGCGTGGCCTGTGGGCATCCGCTGGTCACGAACGCTGTGGACATCGAGTGTCAGGCGCCAGCCTCGGCGTCAAGCCCCGGCAGGCGCCAGCTGCGTCGATGCAGAGGGCTGGGGCCGAGCCGGGCCAAGGCCGCCACGTGCTCAGGTGCAGCGTATCCGCGGTTGGCATCCCATCCGTAGCCCGGATAGGCAGCGGCCAGCGACTCCATGACGGCATCGCGATGGACCTTGGCGATGATGCTCGCGGCCGCAACGGCCGCGCAGGTCGAGTCCGCCTTCACACGCGTGACAACCCTGCTGCCCCCCGACACCCTTCCGATCCAGTCGTGCGACCCGTCGAGCAGCACGATGTCGGGTCGGCAGGCCAGGCCGTTGAGCGCTCGCACGGCGGCGATGCCCAGCGCTCGGACGATGCCGACCGCGTCGATCTCCTCCGCGCTCGCGACGCCGACCGCACTCGCGCGCGCCCAGCGGCGGATCCGCGGCGCGAGGGCATGGCGAAGGGGCGGAGGACAGGCCTTGCTGTCGCGTACGCCGCGCGGCGCCGGGAGCACTTCGGCGTCCAGCACCACGACGCCCACGGCAACGGGCCCTGCCAGCGCACCGCGTCCGACCTCGTCGACGGCCGCAAGCAGCGATCCGGGCGCTTCACGGAGGAGAGCCCGCTCGGTGCGCAAGGTGGGCAGGGCCGTCACGGTCCGGGTGGCGGGACGTCAGCGAAGGTGGCCGGGACGGGGATGAGGCCCGCGTCCTGCGACGGCCAGACGATGGCGAAGGCCCGCCCCACGACGGACTCGAGCGGCACACCTCCGGAGTTATCGGCCAGGTGGGCCCGAGAGTCCTCGACCAACGACCTGTTGTCCCCCAGGACGAACACGGTCCCCTCGGGCACGACGATGTCGAACAGCACCTGGTCGGTGGCCGCTCCCGGCTTCAGGTAGGGCTCCTCCAGCGGGATCCCGTTGAGGAGCAGGCGTCCCTGGGCGTCGCAGCAGGACACGCGATCACCGGCGATCCCGATGATGCGCTCCACCATGCGTCCGTCCTGGTCGACGGCCGCAAGCCCGAGGAACCCCAGGGCGCGCTGCCACCACAGAGAAGCCGTGGTCGCTGTGGCATCCGGCGTCCATCCCCCCGGAGCATCGAACACGATGACGTCCCCGCGCGTGACACCGCCGAGAAGCCCGAGACCGTGGAGCACGGCGATGCGGTCCTGCGGCCTCAGGGTGTTCTCCATCGAGGAGCTCGGCACGTAGCCCGGCTGCACCACGAGGAGGCGGAGGACCACGCTGAGCGCGAGCGCCGTGAGCGCCACGAGGGCCACTTCGCGGAGTACGACGAGCACCCATCCCCACCAGCGACGGCGGGGCGGCGGGCCCGCGTGGCGGCCCGCGGCATGGCGCCCACGCCGTTGAGCCGGCTCGCTCGAGGACCCCGAAGGGCCCGCCGACGCGGGAGCATCCGAGCGCCACACCGGGCCGCGATCCGGCGTGGTCGCGGCCTCGTCGGGATCGATCAGCGGGCGGGCCATGTCGGTACTTCGCCGGCTGCCGGTGCTCCGAGCGCGCTCAAGGCAGGCTGTTCGAACGTCGCGGGGATCTCGAGAATCTGCGCCTGCCCCGGTGGCCAGACGACGGCGAACGCGCGGCCGATCACCCTCTCGACGGGAACGAAACCGCCCCCGGGCTCTCCCATGTGCGCTCGAGAGTCCGCGGAAGCCGACCGGTGGTCACCCATCACCCACAACTTGCCCTCGGGGACCACGACATCGAAGGGCTGCTTGCTCGGGGGGTTCTTGCGGTACAGGTAGGCCTCCTCGTCGAGAGGAACGCCGTTGACCGTGATCCGACCGTCCGCATCGCAGCACACGACGCGATCTCCGCCTACGCCGATCACGCGCTTGATGAAGTCGGTGTCCCGCGGAGGCGCGAGGCCGACGATCTCCCCCATGCCGCGCAGGATCGCCTGGAGCGGACCGACCTCAGGCTCGGCGACTCCGCCGGTGACGAAGGAACCGGTGCCGTCGAAGACGACGATGTCACCACGCTCGACCGGGCGGAGGTGATAGACGACCTTGTTGACGAGGACTCGGTCCCCGACCTGGAGGGTGTCTTCCATGGACCCGGAGGGGATGTAGAACGCCTGAACCAGGAACGTCTTGACGAGAAAGGCGACGAGGAACGCCCCCACGATGAGAAGGGGGAATTCCAACCAGGCCGGAATGCGCTCCCGCTGCTTCACCGCGGTCGCGGGATCTCCTGCGGGACCGGGCTGCTCGGGGTCGCGAGTGGTACCCCCCTGATCGCCTGCACCGTTGCTCATCGTCCTCGAGCCTAGTGCGTCGGAGCGAGCCGGACGCTGCTCAGGAGGCGTCGGCCGGCGTGGTGTCGCGACGCTCCTTGATCTTGGCCGCCTTGCCCCGCAGGTCGCGGAGGTAGTACAGCTTCGCGCGACGCACATCGCCGCGCGAGACCACCTCGATCTTGTCGATGATCGGGGTGTGGAGCGGGAAGGTGCGCTCGACACCGACACCGTAGGACACCTTGCGCACGGTGAACGTCTCGCGCACGCCATCGCCTGAGCGGGCGATGACGACACCCTGGAAGACCTGGACTCGAGTCTTGTTGCCCTCGACCACCTTCACGTGCACCTTGACGGTGTCGCCAGCGCGGAAGTCGGGGATATCGGACTTGAGGGACGTCGCGTCGAGGCCGTCGAGCGTCTGCATGGCGGTGTCGCTTCCTGCCGGCGCCACAGGTCGCCCGCGGTCGTGCCGCCCTGAGGCGGCGCGGCTCCGCACCCGATGAGGGCCGGAGGGCCGCTCCCTGATGGCGCTCCCCCTGTGGCGGAAGCGCCCCGCTGTCGGCGGGCGCGGCCTCAAAAGTGTGCCACAGGACGCGCGGCAGCCCGGCGCCGGGTGTCCGCTAGACGGACGCCTCGAGGATCTCCGCGGTGGCGCGCCGAGCGGAATCCAGGGCACCCTGCACCCAGCCCGCCCAGGGTGAGGTCGCCTCTCCCGCGAAGTGGATGCGCCCGAGGGGGGCGGCGATGACATCGCGCAGGCCGCTTTGCCCCGTGCGGAACCAGGCGCCCCCGCCGCGAGCCCACGGCTCGGCGTCCCAGCAGCGGGAGACACCGCCCTCGAGGTGATCGAGGAGCCCCGGCAGGAGCGACTCGAGCCTGCGCGCCGTGTAGGCCACGCGCTCCTCGCCGGTCATCGCCGTGACGCGACGCGCCTCGTTCCCGCCGGAGTAGGCCACGAGGACACCTCGATCGCCGGGCTCGCCGACCGAGAGATCCCAGACCTCGGCCACCTCCTCATCGGTGTCCTCGAAGCCGGGACGCCCCTGGTCGAGCCAAAATCGGCGTCGACACTGCAGGGCAACGCGCGACAACGACGCGTACGGCACCGACTGGAGCGCCTCCCGGCGCAGCGGGGGGAGTTCCGGCTCGAAGACGACATCGAGGACGAGGGGGACGGGCAGGGCGCACACCACGCGGTCGGCGCGCAACACCTCCGTTCCGGCGAGGGATTCGGCGTGCACGCTGATGCCGGTGGGGTCCTGCACGATCCGCCGCACGGCCCGCCCGAATCGGATGCGGTCGCCGAGGCGGGCCGCGAAAGCCTCGGCCAGTCGGTCGTTGCCGCCCTCGACCTTGACCTTGCCGCGCGGTCCGGCGTCGAGCGCCATGCATTCCAGCCACCACAGGGCCGAGAGACTGTTGGGGCCCTCCCCGACGTGGAATCCCAGCGCCAGCGCGCGGATCGCGCCCTCGGACGCACCCCGCGAGCGGAGCAGGTCGGCGTATCCCACGCTGTCGAAGCGCTCACGGAGGAGCTCGCCCGGCCACCCCGGGGAGAGCGGGTCGCCGATCTCGTCGAGGAGCGGGGTGACATAGCGCGCATGCAGGCCCTCGAGGTCGAGGGCTCGCTCATCGGCGTGCAGGGGCAGTTCGTCAGGCCATGCGTCCTGGCCCCAGGGATGGGACTCGAGATCGTGACCGATGATGCGCAGCGTGTGACCCATGTCGGGCCTGTCGAAAGGAATCAGCGGCAGGCCGAACTCCCTCAGGTAGTGCATGGTGTAGTGATGGACCACGGGGAACCGTGTGGCCCCCTCCTCGACGTAGAGCGCCCCGGGGAAGTCTCGGCGTGTGCGCACGCGGCCTCCCGCCGTGCGCCGCGCCTCCAGGACCGTCACCTCGCATCCGGACCGCCGGAGCTCATAGGCCGCGCAGAGCCCGGCCATGCCGGCCCCGATGACGACCACCGATTCGGAGGAGCGCCGTTCCGGCAGGGCGTCCACTTCCCGAATCACGATGCTCACCCTCCCCGCAGGTCGGGCCTGACAGCTCGGGTACGCCGCTCCGACTGCTCGCGCCGCCAGGCGGCGATGCGAGCGTGATCGCCGGAGAGCAGCACCTCGGGCACCGCGCGCCCGCGCCATTCGGGCGGCCGCGTGTAGACCGGCCCCTCCACGAGGGCTTCCATGGCGCCGGGGGCGAAGGAGTCGTCGACGATGCTCTGCTCATTCCCGACGACCCCGGGCAGCAGTCGCGTGACGGCCTCGATGATGGCGAGCGCCGCCACCTCGCCGCCGGCGAGGACGTAGTCGCCGATGGACACCGGAACCACCTCGACGCGTTCGGAGTACTCGTCGGCGACGCGCGCATCGATGCCCTCGTATCGGCCGCACGCGAAGACGAGTCCGGGGCGCGACGACCACTGCGCCGCCAGTGCCTGGGTGAAGGGACGTCCCGACGGCGTGGGAATCACGAGCAGCGGATCGGCATGCTGGGTCAGCACGGTGTCGAGGGCCTCTCCCCACGGCTCGGGGCGCATGACCATGCCCGGACCGCCTCCGTACGGCTCGTCGTCCACGGTGCGATGACGATCGTGGGTGTGCGCACGCAGGTCGTGCACGTGGATGTCGAGGAGGCCCTGCTCACGCGCCTTGCCGACGAGCGACAGCCCCAGGGGGGCGAGGTAGTCGGGGAAGATCGTGATGACGTC
>CAIVWG010000206.1 GCA_903909555.1 uncultured bacterium
CTCGACGTGCCGGAGTCCTCGCTGCAGATCACCGACCGGTGGAGCATCCACCGCCAGGCCCCGGCATTCGATCAGCTGGAGTCCAAGACCGAGGTGTTCTGGACCGGCATCAAGGTCATCGACCTCCTCACCCCCTACGTCAAGGGCGGCAAGATCGGCCTGTTCGGGGGCGCGGGCGTCGGCAAGACGGTGCTGATCCAGGAGATGATCTACCGCGTCGCCGAGAACTTCAGCGGCGTCTCGGTGTTCGCCGGTGTCGGCGAGCGCACCCGTGAGGGCAACGACCTGTTCCTGGAGATGACCGAGTCCGGCGTCATCTCCAAGACCGCCCTGGTCTTCGGTCAGATGGACGAGCCGCCCGGCACCCGCCTGCGCGTCGCTCTCACGGCCCTGACGATGGCGGAGTACTTCCGGGACGTGCAGAAGCAGGACGTCCTCCTCTTCATCGACAACATCTTCCGCTTCACCCAGGCCGGTTCGGAGGTGTCGACCCTCCTGGGCCGCATGCCTTCCGCGGTGGGATACCAGCCCACGCTGGCGGACGAGATGGGCATCCTGCAGGAGCGCATCACGTCGACGCGCGGCCACTCCATCACGTCGCTCCAGGCGATCTACGTCCCCGCGGACGACCTCACCGACCCGGCTCCGGCGACGACGTTCGCGCACCTCGACGCCACGACGGTGCTCTCGCGTCCGATCTCCGAACTGGGCATCTACCCGGCCGTGGATCCCCTTGACTCGACCTCCCGCATCCTCGACCCCCGCTACGTCGGCGAGGAGCACTACGCGGTCGCGGCGCGCGTCAAGGAGATCCTCCAGCGGTACAAGGACCTCCAGGACATCATCGCCATCCTCGGCATGGACGAGCTGTCCGAGGAGGACAGGATCATCGTCAACCGTGCCCGCCGGATCCAGCGCTTCCTCTCGCAGAACATGTTCGTCGCGGAGGCGTTCACCGGCCAGCCCGGGTCCTTCGTGCCGGTCGAGGAGACCATCGCGTCCTTCAGGGCCCTGTGCGACGGAGAGTACGACCACATCCCCGAGCAGGCGTTCTTCATGTGCGGCGGTATCGAGGATGTCGAGAAGAAGGCCGCCGAACTCGCCAAGGAGTCCTGATCGTGGGAGAGCTCGCGGTCGCCGTCGTCTCGGCGGAGAGGGCCGTCTGGCAAGGCCAGGCGAAGAGCGTCGTGGCCAAGACCCCGGACGGCGAGATGGGCATCCTGCCCGGACACGCTCCGGTCCTCGCCCTGCTCCTCGAGGCGCCGCTGCGGATCGAGACCGCGGAGGGCACGAAGATGCTCGTGGCGGTCCACGGTGGCTTCTTCTCGGTGGACTCCGATCGGGTGAACGTCATCGCCGAGGCCGCGGAGTTGGCCGAGGAGATCGACGTCGAGCGCGCGAAGGCGGCCCTGGCGAGGGCCCAGCAGCAGACGCACGAGGGTGATCCGGAGTCCCGCGCGGCGAGGCGTGCCGAGACCCGGCTCACGGTCGCCATGGGCGGCCGCTGAGCACGGTGGCTAGTGGCGGTGCGAGCCGCCCGGCTGCCACAGGACGTCGCCCTGCGGCAGGTTGGCGCACCGCGCCAAGATGAACAGCAGGTCCGAGAGCCGGTTGAGGTAGTGCGCGGTCAGGGCGTTGAGAGAGTCGCCGTACTCGTCGATCGCGCGCCAGGTGGCCCGCTCCGCCCGCCGCACCACCGTGCGCGCCACGTGCAGGTGGGCGGCGCCCACGGTCCCGCCGGGGAGGATGAACGAGCGCAGAGGGGCTAGCCGCTCGTTGTACTCGTCACATGCCTTCTCGAGTCGCTCGACGTACTCCGGGGTGATGCGCAGCGGGGGGTACTCCGGGTGCGGAACGACAGGGGTGCACAGGTCGGCGCCCACGTCGAAGAGGTCGTTCTGCACCGCCGTGAGCAGGTCGGCCATGTCGGCCTCCAGGGCGCCCGCCGCGAGAGCCACGCCGAGGCATGAGTTGGCCTCGTCGACATCCGCGTAGGCCTCCAGGCGCAGGTCGGTCTTGGTCGTGCGCGACATGTCGCCCAGGGACGTGGTTCCGTCGTCGCCGGTGCGGGTGTAGATGCGCGTGAGGTTGACCACCCCCCGACCCTAGGGCAGGGCGCCCGCATGCGCCCGCTGCGGTCGCGCGTGGCGACGCGCGACCCTGCCTGACCGGTCACTGCCTACCATGGACCCCGTGGAGGCGCTGAGGATCGTGGGCGGGAGCCGCCTCAGCGGCGAGGTGGACGTCCTCGGGGCGAAGAACAGCGTGCTCAAGCTCATGGCCGCCGCCCTGCTGGCCGAGGGCCGCACGGTCCTGTACGACGTCCCGGGGATCCTCGACGTGGAGATCATGGCCGAGCTCCTGCGGAGGCTCGGGTGCGGGGTCGCCCACGATCCCGAGCAGCGCACGGTGAGCATCGAGGTGCCGGCAGCACTAGAGCATCGCGCCGACTACGACCTGGTGCGCCGTATGCGCGCCTCGATCTGCGTCCTCGGCCCGCTCCTGGCGCGCTGCGGCGCCGCCGACGTGGCACTCCCCGGCGGTGACAACATCGGGTCGCGCGGACTGGACATGCACGTGGGGGGCCTGCAGAGGCTCGGTGCCGAGGTCGCCAGCGAGCACGGCTACCTCCTCGCGACGGCGCCGGGCGGACTGCGCGGGGCCTCCCTGTGGCTGGACTTCCCGAGCGTGGGCGCCACCGAGACCCTGCTCATGGCGGCCGTGACCGCGTCGGGCCGCACCGTCATCGACAACGCCGCGCGCGAGCCCGAGATCGTGGACATCTGCCGGATGCTCGAGTCCATGGGCGCGCGGATCGGGGGCATCGGAACGTCGACCCTCGAGGTGGAGGGGGTCGCGTCGCTCCGGCCGGTCGAGCACCACACGGTGCCCGACCGCATCGTGGCGG
Organism: uncultured bacterium; assembly: GCA_903909555.1. Taxonomy (GTDB): domain Bacteria; phylum Actinomycetota; class Actinomycetes; order S36-B12; family S36-B12; genus Mxb001. The sequence continues at coordinate 2,909 of CAIVWG010000206.1, forward strand.
GCACCTGGGCGGTGGCTGCGACGATCACGCTGGGCGACGTCCGGGTGCGTCGCGCCCGGGCAGAGCACCTGGAGATCGCGCTGGACAAGCTGGCGACCGCGGGCGCCTCCGTGGAGGTCACCGACGACGGGTTCCGCGTGCGCATGGAGACGCGCCCCTCCGCCGTGGACATCGTCACGCTGCCCTACCCGGGCTTCCCCACCGACCTTCAGCCGCAGTTCATCGCCCTGAACTCCGTGGCCGAGGGGGCGGCACTCGTGACCGAGAACCTCTTCGAGGCGCGGTTCCGATTCGTGCACGAACTCGCACGCCTCGGAGCCGATGTCCACACGGAGGGCCATCACGCGATCGTGCGCGGGCGCGAGCGACTCAGCGGTGCCCCGGTCGAGGCCACCGACATCCGGGCGGGAGCCGGGCTCGTGCTCGCGGGGCTCGTGGCCGAGGGGGAGACCACGGTGCACGAGGTTCATCACATCGACCGGGGATACTCCGGATTCGTCGCCGACCTGCGGCGCCTCGGCGCCGACGTCACTCGGGTGGGCGTCCCGTCCTGAGCGCCTCGCGCGCGCGCTGCTCGTCGGTCGGCCACACCATCACCCGGGGCCCGTCCAGGGTCTGGGCGAGGGTGGCACGGATGCCGCTGTCCTCCAGGGTGCGCCGGACCATCTCGCCCTCGACGTAGGTCGAGGGGCTCGCCACGGGCACGAGGAGGCCGTACTCGCCGTCTCGACCGCGGCGGGGCGGAGCGGCGACCACCGAGACCCCTCGCCGGAAGGCCCAGCGCAGCAGGAGGATGAGGATCCCGAGGAACGCCAGGGCCATGATCGGGCCCACGGCGTAGGAGTAGGAGTTCCCGAGGGGCACGTCCCCATGGTGGGGCACGTCGCCCCTCTGCGCCAGCGCGTCCGCCTGCCTCGGGACCTCGGTACCCTGCAGGCGTGAGCACGGAGGATTCCCGGTCGGCATCGGGCGGGCGCGCCCGCGCCAAGCCGTGGCTGATGCGGACCTACGCCGGCCACTCCTCGGCCGCGGAGTCCAATGCCCTGTACCGCCGCAACCTGGAGAAGGGCCAGACCGGGCTGTCGGTGGCCTTCGACCTGCCCACCCAGACCGGCTACGACCCCGACAGCGCCATGGCCCGCGGCGAGGTGGGGCGGGTGGGCGTCCCCGTGGCCCACCTCGGGGACATGCGCCGGCTCTTCGAGGGCATCCCACTCGGGGAGATGAACACCTCGATGACGATCAACGCGACCGCCCTGTGGCTGTACGCGCTGTACGCGGCGGTCGCCGAGGAGCAGGGCGTGCCCGAGGCTGCCCTCCAGGGCACCACGCAGAACGACATCATCAAGGAGTACCTCTCCCGCGGCACCTACGTCTTCCCCCCGGGTCCGTCCCTGCGTCTCATCACCGACCTCGTCGTGCATACCGTCGAGAACGCGCCGAAATGGAACCCGATCAACATCTGCAGCTACCACCTGCAGGAGGCGGGAGCGACTCCGGTTCAGGAGATCGCCTATGCCATGTGCACCGCCATCGCCGTCCTCGACTCCGTGCGCGACTCCGGCCGCATCCCCGAGGAGAGGTTCGGCGAGGTCGTCGGCCGGATGTCCTTCTTCGTCAACGCCGGCGTGCGCTTCATCGAGGAGATGTGCAAGATGCGCGCCTTCGTGGCGCTGTGGGACGACATTGCCCGCGAGCGCTACGGCGTGACGGATCCGTCCCTCCGTCGATTCCGCTACGGCGTGCAGGTCAACTCCCTGGGGCTGACGGAGGCCCAGCCGGAGAACAACGTCCAGCGCATCGTCCTGGAGATGCTCGGCGTGACGCTGTCGAAGAGCGCCCGCGCCCGCGCCGTCCAGCTCCCGGCATGGAACGAGGCGCTCGGGCTGCCCCGGCCCTGGGACCAGCAGTGGTCGCTGCGCATGCAGCAGGTGCTCGCCGAGGAGACCGACCTGCTGGAGTACGACGACATCTTCGAGGGATCCCGCGTCATCGAGGAGAAGGTCGACACGATGGTCCGGGAGGCGCGGGCCGAGATCGACCTCGTCCTCGAGATGGGCGGCGCCGTCGCGGCCGTGGAGTCCGGCTACATGAAGGCGCAACTGGTCTCCTCACTGACGCGACGCCGGGCACGGCTGGAGGCGGGAGACGACGTCATCGTGGGCGTCAACGCCCATACCGCCACGGAGCCCAACCCCCTGCTCGCCGACCTCGACGGGGCCTTCCAGTCGGTCGACCCGGCCGTGGAAGAGGAGGCCGTGCAGCGACTGCGGCAGTGGCGGCTCGCGCGTGATCCCGACGCTGTCGCCGCGGCGCTCGAGGTGCTCAGCGCCGCGGCGCGCGACGGCGGCAGCCTCGCCGGGCCCACCCTCGCGTGCGCCCGCGCCGGCGTCACGACGGGGGAGTGGGCCGATGCCCTGCGGGAGGTCTTCGGGGAGTACCGCGCGCCCACCGGTGTCGGCGGGGCCGCCGCCTCAGCCCCGACGGGGGAGGGTCTGTCCCGCGTGCGCGAGCGGGTGCGGAAGACCGAGGAGGCGCTGGGAGCGCGGCTGCGCTTCCTCGTGGGCAAGCCGGGACTGGACGGGCACTCCAACGGCGCGGAGCAGATCGCCGTGCGCGCGCGGGACGCCGGCTTCGAGGTGATCTACCAGGGCATCCGGCTCACGCCCGACCAGATCGTGTCCGCCGCGGTGGCGGAGGACGTCGACGTGGTGGGCCTGTCCATCCTGTCCGGCGCCCACCGGGAGCTCGTTCCGCAGGTGGTCGACGGCCTGCGCACGGCAGGGCTCGAGGACACCGTCGTCGTCGTCGGCGGGATCATCCCGGACGCGGATGCCGCCTACCTGCGCGATCAGGGAGTGGCGGCCGTGTTCACCCCGAAGGACTACGACGCCACCGAGATCATGTCGGAGATCGTCGACGTCCTGCGCGCCGCGCGCGGTCTTGCGCCCACGCACTGAGCCCGGTCCGCGCTCTCCGTGGGTGCGCCCTGCGTCCCGAGCCGGCCGTGGGCGGGGTGAGGATCCGGTGACCCGCTCACCGCGTAGGCTCGGCGCTCGTGAGGATCGTGGTGGCGCGGTGCTCGGTCGACTACGCAGGTCGTCTCACCGCGCATCTCCCCGAGGCTGATCGCGTCCTCATGGTCAAGGCCGACGGCTCGGTGCTCGTCCACGCCGATGGGGGCTCCTACAAGCCCCTCAATTGGATGAGTCCGCCCTGTCGGCTCGTAGAGCGCGATGAGGACGGGCTGGCCGCCGTGTGGGTGGTCGAGAACAAGGCGGGGGAGACACTGACGATCCGGATCGCCGAGATCCATCACGAGGCCCGGCATGACCTGGGCGTGGACCCGGGTCTCGTCAAGGACGGCGTCGAGGCGCACCTGCAGGAACTCCTGGCCGAGCGCGTGGAGACGCTGGGCGCGGGCTGGAGGCTCGTGCGGCGGGAGTTTCCCACCGCGATCGGCCCGGTCGATCTCATGTGCCGGGACGCCGACGGCGGCGCGGTCGCCGTGGAGATCAAGAGGCGTGGTGAGATCGACGGCGTCGAGCAGCTCACTCGATACCTCGAGCTCCTCAACCGGGACCCGGTCCTCGCTCCGGTGGCGGGCGTGTTCGCGGCGCAGGAGATCAAGCCACAGGCCCGCGTCCTCGCCGAGGACCGCGGCATCCGCTGCGTGGTGTTGGACTACGACGCGCTCAGGGGCATCGAGGGCGACGGGATGCGGCTGTTCTAGCGCAGGCCGCCGTGGCGCAGCCGGAAAGTCCCGAGGATCGACTTGGCCGCCCAGGAGGGGCGGCCGAACGACGTCAGCGACACCGGCAGCGCGAACCGCTGACGGACGACGGACTTGGGCTGGCAGAAGCCGCGCAGTCCCTCCGCGCCGTGGATGCGGCCGATGCCGGATTCCTTGGTCCCGCCCCAGGGAAGCTCCGGGACTCCTGCGTACATCACCCAGGAGTTGATGCTCACCATGCCCACCTGGAGGCGGCGTGCCGCCTGGAGCGCGCGTGCCTTGTCCCGGGAGAAGATGGATGCGGCCAGGCCATAGTCGCTGGCGTTGGCGCGGTCCACGGCCTCATCGAGGCTGTGGACCTTGTTCACGACGACCAGGGGCCCGAAGGTCTCCTCGATGACGGCCTCCGCATCCTCGGGCACGTCGGCCATGACCACGGGCGCGACCACGCGAGTGTTCTCGGTGACGGAGCCCTCCACGATGCGACCCCCGCGGGCGAGTGCATCGCGCACCTGGCGCACGACGACGGCGGCCTGGGCGGGCATGGTCATGGGCCCGTACGACGCATCCGTCGCGTGGCCCGGTCGCAACTCAGCTGCGCGCCGCGCGAGCGACACCAGGAGGTCGTCGTAGACGTCGGCGTGCGCGTAGACGCGCTCGACCCCGACGCAGGTCTGCCCGGCGTTTGAGAAGGCTCCGAAGGCGATGGCGTCGGCCGCCGCCTCGATGTCGGCGTCGGCGTCCACGAGCAGGGCGTCCTTGCCCCCGCATTCCAGGACGACCGGGGTCAGGGAGCCCGCGCACGCCGCCATGACCCTCTTGCCCACCGCGGAGGACCCGGTGAAGGAGATGATGTCGGCCCCCGAGTCGCACACGGCGGCGCCGGTGGCGCCCGCGCCGGTCACGAGCTGGAGGACGGGCGGACCGGGGACCGCGGCCGCGAAGCTGTCGACGAGCCAGGCGCCGACGGCGGTGGACCACTCGGAGGGCTTGAAGACGACCGCGTTGCCCGCGGCCAGCGCGTAGGCGATCGAGCCCATCGGCGTGAAGACCGGGTAGTTCCACGGCCCGATCACGCCCACGACGCCCATGGGCTCATACGACAGCGTCGCCTCCTGGTTCAGCGTGAGCAGACCGGGACGCACGCGACGGGGGCGCAAGACCTTCTCCGCGTGCCGGGTGGCCCAGTGCAGGTGATCGATGGCGAGGATGATCTCGAGCCGGACGTCGTCGGTGGGCTTGCCCGTCTCGCGGTGCACGAGCGCCGCGAGTTCCTCCGACCGGCGGGCGATGACGCGCTTCCACGCGGTGAGACGCTCGGCTCGCCCGTCCCATCCCAGGTCGGCCCACCATCGCGCGGCGATGCGCGCATCGTCCACGCGAGCCCGCACCTCCTCAGGCCCCATGAGCGGGAAGGAGGCGACGATCTCGCCGCTGCCGGCGGAGCGGGACTCGAGCATGGTGTCGGGGGCGGTCATGACCGGCAGCCTAGGGGCCCGTGGGAGACTGCGCCAGGGCGGAGGAGAGGCGAACACGCCGCCCCGCGCAGCACCGGTCGGTGCTGGGTCGCCACGGTGGGATTCGACTGCGGAGGTCATGGGGATGGGGCGCGAGATCAGCCGGGTCGGCGTGGTCGGCCTGGGCACGATGGGTTCGGGAATCGCCGAGGTGATGGCGCGCCACGGCCTCGATGTCATCGTCGTCGAGCGAGGGCCGGACGAAGCCGAGCGAGGACGAGAGTCCGTCGAAGGCTCCACCCAGCGGGCGGTTGCCCGCGGCAAGCTCGAGGAGTCCGAGCGCATGGCGATGCTCGACCGGATCACCTTCGGCTGGCAGCTCGACCTGCTGTCCGACGTGGACCTCGTCGTCGAGGCGGTCCCCGAAGACCTCGACCTCAAGCGCGAACTCTTCGGCAAGCTCGACGCCATCACGCCTCCGCACGCCATTCTCGCGACCAACACCTCCTCGCTGTCCGTCACCGACATCGCCGTTGCCACGTCGCGCCCCGACCAGGTGGCGGGGATGCACTTCTTCAATCCGGCACCCGTGCAGGGGTTCGTGGAGGTCGTGCGCACGGTGGTGACCGCCGATGACGTCATCGACGACCTCGTCGCGACCGCGCAGCGACTGGGAAAGGAGCCTGTCGTGGTGGGGGACAGGGCGGGCTTCATTGCCAACGCCCTGCTCTTCGGCTACCTCAACCACGCGGTGTCCATGTACGAAGCCCGCTACGCCAGCCGGGAGGACATCGACGCGGCCATGAAGCTCGGCTGCGGCCTGCCCATGGGTCCGCTCGCCCTGCTGGACCTCATCGGCCTGGACACGGCGTACGAGATCCTCGACACGATGTACAAGCAGGGCCGGGACCGGCTCCATGCTCCGTCGCCCATCCTCAAGCAGATGGTCACGGCTGGCCTGCGCGGCCGCAAGACGGGCCGAGGCTTCTACTCCTACGCCGCTCCGCACTCCCCGGAGGTCGTCGCCGACGCGGTCGAGGAGGCTGACGCACCAACAGTTGCGCCGCTCCCGGTGCAGCGCGTGGGCGTGGTCGGCTCGGGGACGATGGCCACCGGCATCGCCGAGGTGCTCGCCAAGGGTGGATTCGACGTCACCCTCGTCGCGCGATCGGATTCCAGCCTTGCCCGCGCCTTGGGCGCCGTCGAGAAGTCCCTGGAGAAGGCCGTGCAGCGCGGCAAACTGGAGGAGTCCGCCCGGGATGCCATCCGGGCGCGCCTCACGGGCACGACGTCGCTGGACGACCTCGCGGACGTCGACCTCGTCGTCGAGGCGGTGGTCGAGGAGCTCAGCGTCAAGACCGCGCTGTTCGAGAACCTCGACGAGATCTGCCGACCCGGTGCCGTCCTCGCGACGACGACCTCGAGCCTGCCCGTCATCGATCTCGCAGCGGTCACGACGCGTCCCCACGACGTCGTCGGGCTTCACTTCTTCAACCCGGCGCCCATCATGAAGCTCGTCGAGGTGGTGGGCACGGTGTCGACCTCGCCGGAGGTCCTCGCGACCGCCGTGGATGTCGCTCGGCGGGCGGCGAAGCACCCCGTGGTGTGCGGAGATCGCGCCGGCTTCATCGTCAATGCCCTGCTGTTCCCCTACCTCAACGACGCGATCAAGATGCTCGAGGCCAACTATGCGAGCGCCGACGACATCGACCTGGCGATGAAGAAGGGCTGCGGCTATCCCATGGGCCCGTTCGAGCTCCTCGACGTCGTCGGCCTCGATGTCTCCCTGGCCATCCAGCAGACGTTGTACCGGGAGTTCCGGGAGCCCGGCTTCGCGCCGGCCCCTCGCCTGGAGCACCTCGTCACCGCGGGGTACCTCGGGCGCAAGACCGGCCGCGGCTTCCGCTCCTACGAGTAGCCGACGTGGGTCGTCGCCGGCCGCAGCGCCGGCCCCCTGCGCCGCGCGAGGATCCGATCGAGGAGCACGCCGACGGGGACTGGTACGTCCGTCCCATCACGGGATCGTCATCGACGAAGACCTATCGATGTCCCGGCTGCGATCACGAGATCGTGCCGGCGACGCCGCACGTCGTCGCCTGGCCCGTGGACGCGGGCGCCGACGAGCGCCGGCACTGGCACACCGCCTGCTGGCGGGCGCGTGATCGGCGTGGTCCCACGCGGAGCTGGTCGTGAGCGCTGACGAGGAGATCCGCGCGGGCAGCGTCCTGCCCGCGGAGCGGCGTTCGCTGGAGTTGTTCACCGGGGACGGCCTGCGCCTCGTCGGCGAGATCGCGCTCCCCGTCGGGGCTCCCACGGCGGCCACCCTGGTCTGCGTCCACCCGCTGCCGACACACGGCGGCATGATGGACAGCCACCTGCTCCGCAAGGCGTCCTGGCGGCTTCCTGCCCTCGCTCGTATCGCCGTGCTGCGCTTCAACACGCGCGGCACGACGTCGGCGGCGGGCACGAGCGAGGGAGAGTTCGACGAGGCTCGCGGTGAGGGCCTCGACCTCGACGCCGCGATCGCGGTCGCGAGAGACCTCGGGCTGCCCCGCGTCTGGCTGCTGGGCTGGTCCTTCGGCTGCGACGTCATCCTCAAGCGCGGTCCGGTCGACGGCATCGAGGGCGTCGTCCTGGTCTCACCCGCCCTGCGCTTCACGACCCCCGAGGAGCTCGAGCGCTGGGCGGGAGCCGGGGTCCCGCTGGCGTGCCTGATCCCGGAGAACGACGACTACCTGCGGCCCGACCAGGCCCGGGAGCGGTTCGCTGTCGTGCCCGAGGCCCAGGTCATCGCCGGGGAGGGGGCCGGGCACCTGTGGGTGGGGGAGCCCTACGTCAGGATGGTGCTCGACGAGGTGGCCGGCCGGCTCACCGGAGCGGGACCGCTGCCCACCTCCTGGCCCGCCGCGCGCGCTGCGAGCGAGGGCCCGATGGAGAGGTGGTCGGACCTATGAGCTTCACCCTGGAGGGGCGCCGAGCCCTGGTCACCGGCGCGTCGCGCGGGATCGGCCGCGCCATGGCGCTGGCCTTCGCCGACGCGGGTGCCGACGTCGCGCTCCTGGCGCGAGACGAGGGGCTGCTGGCCGAGGTCGCCGCAGAGGTCGCCGATCGAGGCCGGGTCGCCGTGGTGAGCGCGGCGGATGTCCTCGACGCGGAGTCGGTGCGCTCGGCGGTCGAGGCCTCGGCCGAGGCTCTCGGCGGCCTGGACATCCTCGTGAACAACGCCGGCGGCAACTCCTTCTCCATCCCACTCGGCCAGATGCGCATGTCGGGCTGGGAGAAGACCATGCGCCTCAACCTCGACTCCGTCGTGCACATCACCCAGGCCGCGCTCCCGGCCCTGTCCGACGGCGGCGGCTCGATCATCAATGTCGCGTCGGTGGCCGGGTTGCGCGGTGCTCCCACGATGTCGCACTACGGTGCGGCCAAGGCCGCGCTCATCTCGCTGACCCAGTCCCTCGCGATCGAGGTCGCCTGGGCGCGCATCCGCGTCAATGCCCTGGTTCCAGGGTGGATCGACACCGACCTCACCGGTTTCCTGCGCGTGAGCGACGAGGTGGAGCAGGGCGTCCTCTCGCGGGTCCCGATGCAGAGGTGGGGGCGGGCGGAGGAGATCGCCGAGCCGGCGGTGTTCCTCGCCTCGGACGCCGCGTCGTTCATGACCGGCCAGGTGCTCGTCGTCGACGGCGGCCTGTCCGCGATGCCGTAGGCCGAGCCCGTGGCGCGCATCGTCCTCCTCCACGCATTCCCGTTCGGCGGGGCGATGTGGGACGAGGTGGCCGCCCTCCTGCGCGACCGCGGCCATGAAGTGGAGGCGCCGGACCTTCCCGGCTTCGGGGGAGCCCCGCAGACGCCGGGTGATCCCACCATCGCGGCGATGGCCGAGCGGATGCTCCCCGTGCTGGGAGAGGGCGCGGTCGTCGCGGGTTGCTCGATGGGCGGTTACGTCGCGCTGCAGATCCTGCGCAGCCGGCCGGATCTCGTGCAGGGCCTCGCGCTGGTCGACACCAAGGCGACGGCGGACGGCGAAGCTGCCCGGGAGCGGCGCGAGACCGTCGCCCGCCGGGCCGAGGGCGGCGAGGAGTGGTGGGCCGGCATGATCGACGGCCTGGTCGGGCCCACCACGCGCGCGCGCCGACCGGCCGTGGTGAGCGCGGTCGAGGAGGCCTTGGCGACGGCCCCCCGGTCGGGGGTCGCCCGGGCGCAGCGTGCCATGGCCGCGCGCCCCGACTCACGGGAGGCCCTGGCCGCCTTCCCCGGACCCGTGACCGTGGTCTGGGGCGAGGAGGACACGCTGCTGAGTCCCCGGGAGGAGCAGGAGCTCATGCTCGCCGCGGCTCCCGGGGCGACGTTCATCGCCGTGCCGGAGTGCGGTCACCTCAGCCCGCTGGAGTCGCCGACGGTCGTGGCCGACGCGCTGGCCGCGTTGCTACGCGGATAGGCCGAGGGCTCGGGCGATCTCCGCCACGAAGGCCTGGATCCCGTCGGGCCACTGCGGGTGGGTGCCGTCGCTGACGAAGTACTCCGGGTGGTCGGCGGAGGCCGAGGCCCAGTCGGCGATCACCGCGTTGGGGTAGTCGGGGACGACGGCCGCGATGAGCTCGTTGTTGGGCTCCGCCCAGCGCTCGGGGACACGCGTGTTCACCACGACCACCCGGTCGCGATCGCTGAGCAAATCGAGCATCGCCCGCAGGTCCTCTTCGGTGATGATGCCGTTCGTCCCGGTGTGGATCACCACGTTGGGAGCGAGGAAGTCCTTGTCGGCCAGCTTCTCGATGCGGGCGCGCACGGCATCGGCCTGCCGGCTCACCTCGGCGTCGATCTGGGCACCGTCGATGGTGTCCTGCATGTACTGGGCAACCCCGAGCAGCACGGAGTCGCCGACGGCCGTGACCGTGCCGTTCCGATTGCTCCTCAGCACCGCCGGTCCCGTGAACGTCGGCGAGGGACTCGGCGATGCCGCGGTGTCGTCCGCGGCCTGCTCGTCGACCAGGATGCTCGTCGGGCCTCCGTCGTCGATGCCGATAGCGGCGGCGACATCGTCGGGGATCTGCTGATCGGCGGCGGGAGCGGTGGCCAGGCCGAAGCCCACGATGCCGAGGGCGGCGATGCTCACGGCCGCGCCGGACACCACGGCCCGGCTCATGCGCGCCCGCTCGTCCGGGTCGGCCTCCCGCCAGCGCTGGAGGTAGTTGCCGATCGCGCCGCGGCGGATCGGGATCTCGACGAATCGGTAGGAGAGCTCGGCCACCGCGAAGGTGAGCGCCATGCGCAGGACGAAGTTCGCGGCGCCGTCGAGGGGGATGTCGAGGTTCGGTCGGGTGATGGCGAAGATCGGCCAGTGCCACAGGTAGAGGCCGTAGGAGCGCTGGCCGATGTAGCGCATGGGCTGGGCGCCGAGGATCGCGCCCAGGCTCACCGCCGGATGGGTGGCCGCGGCGATGAGGAGGCACACCGTGACGGACAGCACGAAGAAGCCGCCCCGGTAGATGAAGGGCGAGAACTCCCCGACCTGCCAGTAGAACCACAGGATCGTGACCAGGGCGAGGACGCCGACCGCCGTGATGATGGCCTTCGCTCCGCCGGCGATCCGCGTGGGCAGTCGCCCGGGGCGCCAGATCATCGCGAGGGCCGCACCGAGGAGCAGGCCCATGACGTGGCTGTCCGCGCCGAAGTAGGCACGGCTGGGGTCGGCCTCCTCGGGGTAGCCATTCGTGACGGCGAGGATCGCCATCCAGGCCGTGGAGAGCAGGGAGCCGATGAGGGCCACCCAGAAGACGCCCGCCCGATTGCGCCAGCGCAGCAGGAGCAGCGCGATCAGCGGCCAGATGAGGTAGAACTGCTCCTCCACGGCGAGCGACCACAGGTGTTGGAGCATCGGTGGTCGGCCGATCGCCTCGAAGTACGACGCGTCCGTGAAGATGTACCACCAGTTGGTGACATAGAACAGCGACGCGATCGCGTCGGCGCGGAATACCGCCGCGGAGTCCCGGTAGAACACCGCCACGACGAACCCCACGACGCCGAGCATGAGCAGGAGCGCGGGCAGGAGCCGCCGGGCTCGGCCGAGGTAGAACTTCTTGAAGTTGATCCCGCCCGTGCGCTGGTACTCCTCGGCGATGAGGGTCGTGATGAGGAAGCCGGAGAGCACGAAGAAGACGTCCACCCCGAGGTAGCCGCCGCGCATCCAGGTGAGGTCACCGTGGTAGAGCAGGACGCCCAGGACGGCCACCGCCCGGATGCCGTCGAGCCCGGGCAGGTAGCCCATCTCACCCGCTCGGCGCCCCTTGTCGAGGTGCCAGGGCTGCCGGGTGGTGGGCTCGCGCGACGAGGGGCGCGAGTCCGCCGGATCCCCGGCCGCGGACGGGGGGGAGTCCCCGCGGGCGCGAGTCGCGGCAGGGCCGGGCTCGCCGGCCTGCCCGGCGACCTTGCTCGACGTCACCCGTCCTCCTCCCAGCGTCGACGGGGGAAGGGGGCGGGACCCGCCCGCTCAGCGTCCGCACGAGCCAGAGCCATGCTACGTGCCGAGGAGCGCTCAGGCTCCGGCGAAGCGCGTGATGTCGGGCAAGTGTCGCTCGCGCATCTCCGGGTCGGTCACGCCGAGGCCGGCCTCGGGGGCCAGGCAGAGAACCCCGACCTTGCCCTGGTGGAGGTTGCGGTGGACCTCGTATGCGGCAGCTCCCGCGTCGGGCAGGGTGAAGGTCTTCGACAGCGTGGGGTGGATGAGCCCCCGGGAGATCAGGCGGTTGGCCTCGTAGGCCTCGCGGTAGTTGGCGAAGTGCGAGCCGACGATGCGCTTGAGGTTCATCCACAGGTAGCGGTTGTCGTACTCGTGCATGAATCCCGAGGTCGAGGCGCAGGTGACGATGGTGCCGCCCTTGCGCGTGACGTAGACGCTGGCCCCGAAGGTCTCCCGGCCGGGGTGCTCGAAGACGATGTCGGGGTCGTCGCCGCCGGTGAGCTCGCGGATTCGGCGCCCGAGGCGCTGCCACTCCTTGGGATCCTGGGTGGTGTCGTCCTTCCAGAAGCGGTAGTCCTCGGCACGGCGGTCGATGACGAGTTCGGCGCCCATGGCCCGGCACAGGTCGGCCTTCTCCTCGCTCGACACGACGCACACGGGGATCGCGCCGCCGTTGACGGCGTACTGCGTGGCGTACGAGCCGAGGCCGCCGGAGGCGCCCCAGATGAGCACCACGTCGCCCTGCTTCATGCCGGCACCGTTGCGCGACACGAGCTGCCGGTACGCGGTGGAGTTGACGAGGCCGGGCGCCGCAGCCTCCTCCCAGGTGAGGTGAGCGGGCTTGGGGAGCAGCTGGTTGGCCTTGACCAGCGCGACGTCGGCGAGGCCGCCGAAGTTCGTTTCGAAGCCCCAGATGCGCTGCTCGGGGTCCAGCATCGTGTCGTTGTGGCCCATGGGGCTCTCGAGCTCCACCGACAGGCAGTGCGCGACCACGGCATCGCCCGGCTTCCACGCGTGGACTCCCGGACCCACGCGCAGGACGATGCCGGCCGCGTCGGAGCCGATGACGTGGTACGGAAGGTCATGGCGCTGGGCAAGCGGGTTGGTGCGGCCGTAGCGCTCGAGGAACCCGAACGTCGACACCGGCTCGAAAATCGACGTCCACACCGTGTTGTAGTTGATGGAACTCGCCATCACGGCGATGAGCGCCTCCCCGGGGCCGAGTTCGGGAACGGGAACCTCATCGAGGTGGAGGGACTTCCGCGGGTCCTTGTCCCTGCTCGGCACTCCCTCGAACATCTCGGCCTCGTCGCGGTGGACCGTGATGGCGCGGGTCGACTCGGGAACCGGCAGGCCCGCGACATCCGCGGGGGAGTCGGACAGGGCGGCGTCAAGGATGGTGGTCATGGCGGCTCCGCGGGGGCGAGGGGTTAACGATCGTTCATGCTAGCGGGCTCGTGCGGCCCCGCCTCGACGAGTTCGACGAGCACCCCGCCGCAGTCGCGCGGGTGCACGAAGTTCACCCGGGATCCGGCCGTGCCCCTGCGGGGCTCGTCGTAGAGCAGGCGGACGCCTGCCGCGCGGAGGCGGCGGCCGGCCTCGTCGATGTCCTCCACGCCGTAGGCGATCTGCTGGATCCCCGGTCCGCTGCGCTCGAGGAATCGCCCGATCGGGGAGTCCGGACTGAGCGGGGCGAGCAACTGGATGCAGGATCCGGACTCGCCCACCGCGAGCATGGCCTCGCGCACGCCCTGCTCCTCGTTGATCTCCTCGTGCACCGCGACGAGGCCGAACGTGCGCCTATAGAAGTCGAGCGCCTCGTCGAGGTCGGCGACCGCGATACCCACGTGATCGATTCGAGTGAGCAGCGGAGCGATATCGGGATGGTCGACGACCACGGCGCCTCCTCGGTCGGCCGGTGCGGGTCGGCTGCGTCACCAGGCCCGGTGCCCTCTATCGTGGCAAACTCACGACGCTTCCCCGCTCGGAGGTCCCATGTCCAACGTCATCGTCGCCGGAGCGCGCACCCCCATGGGCCGGCTCCTGGGCTCCCTGTCGCGTTTCTCCGCCGCTGACCTCGGTGGCTTCGCCATCGCCGCGGCGCTCGACCGCGCGGGCGTGTCCCCGAGCCAGGTCGACTACGTGATCATGGGCCAGGTGCTTCAGGCCGGCACCGGCCAGATCACCGCACGCCAGGCCGCGGTCAAGGCGGGTATCGGCATGGAGGTGCCCGCGCTCACCATCAACAAGGTGTGCCTGTCCGGACTCGATGCGATCGCGCTGGCCGACCAGCTCATCCGTGCCGGGGAGTTCGACATCGTCGTGGCGGGCGGCATGGAGTCCATGACCAATGCCCCGCATCTGCTCATGGGCTCGCGTGAAGGCGTGAAGTACGGCGACTGGACCGTCATCGATTCCATGGCCTTCGACGGTCTGACGTGCGCGTTCGACCAGTGCGCCATGGGAGAGGCGACCGAGGGCTTCAACTCCCGCTACGGACTCACCCGAGAGGATCAGGACGCGTTCTCCGCGCGCTCGCACCAGCGCGCTGCGGCCGCCGCGCAGGCCGGCGTCTTCGCGGAGGAGATCGTCCCCGTGAGCATCCCCCAGCGCAAGGGCGATCCCGTCCTCTTCGACCACGACGAGGGGATCAGGCCGGAGACGACCGTCGAGTCGCTGGGCGCCCTGCGGCCCGCCTTCGCCAAGGACGGGACGATCACGGCCGGGTCCGCGTCGCAGATCTCCGACGGGGCCGCGGCCGTCGTCGTGATGTCGCGCGAGCGCGCGGAGGAGCTCGGGCTGCCGTGGCTGGCGGAGATCGGCGCCCATGGCGTGGTGGCGGGTCCGGATGCGTCGCTCCATGAGCAGCCGGCGCGTGCGATCGAGCGGGCCTGCGCCAAGCAGGGCATCGCGCCCGCCGACCTGGACCTCGTGGAGATCAACGAGGCCTTCGCTGCCGTCGGGGTTGTGTCCCTACGGCAGTTGGGCGTCGACGAGGACATCGTCAATGTCAATGGCGGCGCGATCGCCCTCGGTCATCCCATCGGGATGTCGGGGGCCCGTCTTGTCCTGCACCTCGCCTTGGAACTTCGTCGTCGCGGCGGGGGCGTGGGGGCCGCAGCCCTGTGCGGGGGCGGCGGCCAGGGCGACGCCCTCATCCTCACGGTCCCCGAGGGGTAGCCATGCCCGACTCCGACGGCGACATCGTCGCCCGGGTGCGGGCCGGGGACGCACGCGCGACCGCGCGACTGCTGTCGTGGGTCGAGGATGGGGCGCCCGGTCTCGCGCAGGCGATGAGCGCCTTGGCCTCGGGCACGCAGGGCGCGCACGTCATCGGCGTGACCGGAGCCCCGGGGGTGGGCAAGTCCACGCTGACCTCGGCGCTCGTGGGGGAGTACCGCCGCCGGGGACGGCGCGTCGGCGTGCTCGCCGTCGATCCCTCATCCCCGTTCTCGGGAGGTGCGCTTCTCGGCGATCGGATCCGCATGCAGGAGCACTCGACCGACCCGGGCGTGTTCATCCGCTCCATGGCCTCGCGCGGCCACCTCGGCGGTATCGCGGCGGCGACGCCGCAGGCCATCCGGGTCCTCGAAGCGGCGGGCTACGACGTCATCCTCGTGGAGACCGTGGGCGTGGGGCAGTCCGAGGTCGATGTCGCGGCGACGGCCGACTCGACCATCGTCGTGCTCGCCCCGGGCATGGGCGACGGGATCCAGGCGGCGAAGGCCGGCATCCTCGAGGTCGGGGACATCCTGTGCGTCAACAAGTCCGATCGCGACGGTGCCGAGTCCACGGCGCGCGAGATCCGGCAGATGCTCTCGATGACCCCCCGCTCTGACGGCGCCTGGTCTCCCTCCGTCGTGCTCGCTGTGGCGTCGAGGGGCGAGATCGGCCCCGTCGTCGAGGCGCTCGACGAGCGGGAGGGCTGGCTGGCGGAGGCGCGGCACCTGCACGACCGGCGCCGTCAGCGGGCCGCGGAGGAGATCCTCGCCATCGCCCTGGGCCAGGTTCGCCGCCGCCTCGCGGACGCCGACGGCGCCGCCCTGGACGGCCTCGCCGCCCGCGTTGCCGAGGGCACCCTCGACCCGTTCTCGGCGGCGTCGCTGCTGCTCGAGGGGCCGGGCCATCTCCGGTGACCCCTCCCGGGAGTGACAGGATGAGCGCGTGAGCAATCCGTCCGTGCCGCCCCTGCGCGGAGCCGTGGACCTGGCCGCGCTCGCCGCCGAGCGCGACGTCCAGGTACGCCGCACGAGAGCGATGGCGAGTGCCCCGGAGGGCGTCGTGATCGACGTCACCGAGGCGACGTTCCCCGCCGAGGTCCTCGAGCGAAGCCAGAGCGTGCCCGTCATCCTCGACCTGTGGGCCGAGTGGTGCGGTCCCTGCAAGACGCTGTCGCCGGTCCTCGAGACGCTGGCGGCGGAGTACGCCGGGCGGTTCATCCTCGCGAAGGTCGACGTGGACGCCGAGCAGAGGGTCGCTGCGGCGTTCCAGGTCCAGTCCATTCCCAGCGTCTTCGCGGTCATCGCCGGGCAGCCCATCCCGCTGTTCCAGGGTGCGCTTCCCGAGCCGGAGGTGCGCGCGTACATCGACGAGGTCCTCAAGGTGGCCGCCGACAACGGCATCGTGGGCGCGATCGACGCCGAGGATGTCCCCGCCATCGTCGAGGAGGCGGAGGATCCCCGCTTCGCCGCGGCCTTCGACGCGATGGAGGCAGGCGACTGGGCAGCCGCCGCGCAGGCGTGCCGCACCGTTCTCGCGGAGTCCCCGGGCGATCCCCAGGCCCAGGCGCAACTCGCGCTCTGCGAACTTCAACTTCGGCTCGAGTCCGGGGAGGAGAGCGGTGCGCTGCGCGATGCCGACGAGGCCGCGGCCGCGTCGGACTGGCCGACGGCCTTCGCCGCCCTGCTCGCTGAGGTGCGGGCGACCTCCGGAGACGAGCGCGAGCGGGCGCGCACCCGGATGCTCGACATGTTCGTGCTCGCCGGGGACGACCC
>CAIVWG010000207.1 GCA_903909555.1 uncultured bacterium
ACTCAAACGCGGGGTTGCGGTGATGCGGGGCGGGGCTACTGCGGCCCGCCGGCGCCTTCGTCGCGGCGACGCCGCCCGCGGTCCTCGAGCCGGTCCATGAGCCCGCCGCCCTGCTGCTTGGGCGCACGCGCCTTGGGGGCGTCGCCCGGGGCCGGCGCCTCGCCGTCCGCGGTCTCGCCCGCCGGGCGGGCACGCAGTCCGGAGTAGGCGAGGGTGGCGCCGACGACCATGACGACGAACCCCGCCACGCCCAGGGCGATGAGGGGCACGATGACGCCCCCCATGAGCATGCCCACGCCGACGATGAGGATGAGGACACCCATCGCGGCACGGCCACGGCTCGCGCGAGCCGACGGGCCGCTGCGCAGGGAGGTCGCGAACTTGGGGTCCTCGGCATAGAGGGCGCGCTCCATCTGCTCCAGCAGACGCTGCTCGTGCTCGGAAAGCGGCACTGCATCCCTCCCTTGGCCCCGTGGGTCCCCCCCAGGATAGGCAGTTCGGGCGGATCTGGAAACCCAGGTTCGCCAACTCAGGGGGCGGGGGGCTCGCCCCAGAGGCGGGCGGGCCTCACGACGTCGTGCCCGAACCGGTCCCGGAGGCGGTCCGCGGCGACTTCCGCGGCCCGGCGCTCCTCGAGGCCGGCCCCCACGCCTCCCTCGGGGAGGAGGGCGTCGAGGGAGAGCTGCTCGGTGCGGGCGCCCTCGACGAGGAGGCCTTCCAGGCGCACCCCGACGAGCCGGATCCGGGCACGCTGGAGGCCCAGGGCGTCGAAGAGTTCGCGGACCACTTCGTAGACGATCTGGCCCACGTCGGTGGGCTCGGGCAGGGTCCGGGATCGGGTGATCGTGGTGAAGTCGGCGAAGCGGACCTTGAGCACGACCGTGCGGCCGACGAGGCCGTGACTGCGCACGCGCGCCGCCACCTTCTGGGCCAGGCGCAGCAACTCCCGGCGGATGACGGCGGGATCGTCGACGTCACGGGCGAACGTCTCCTCGTTGCCGATGCTCTTCTCCCCGGCATCGGGGACGACTGCGCGCTCGTCCCGGCCCCAGGCCAGGTCATGCAGTCGCTGCCCGGCGGCCTGGCCCAGCGCCCGGACGAGGGTGTCCGCCGGGGTGTTCGCGATATCCCCGACGGTGCGCAGCCCGAGCGAGACCAGGCGCTCCTCGGTCCGCTCGCCCACCCCCCACAGGGAGGAGACCGGAAGGGGGTGCAGGAAGGCGATGACGCGGTCGACAGGCACGACGAGCAGCCCGTCGGGCTTGGCCTGGGTGGAGGCCAGCTTGGCGACGAACTTCGTGGGCGCGACGCCGACGCTGCAGGTGATGCGCTGCTCGTCGTAGACGCGCGCGCGGATGAGCTCGGCGATCGCGGTCGGCGAGCCGAGGCGGCGTACGGCGCCTCCCACGTCGAGGAAGGCCTCGTCGAGACTGAGCGGCTCGACGAGCGGCGTGATCGAGCCGAAGAGGGCCATGACACCGGCGCTCACCTCGGCGTAGCGGTCGTGGTGCGGCTCGATGACGAAGGCATCCGGCGCGATACGGCGCGCGCGCGTCATCGGCATCGCGGAGTGCACCCCGAGGGCGCGGGCTTCGTAGGTGGCCGAGAGCACGACGCCGCGCTGCCCGCCGCCGACGATGACCGGCTTGCCGCGCAGTTCGGGCCGGGCGATGAGCTCGACGGAGGCATAGAAGGCGTCCATGTCGACGTGGAGGATCGTGCACCCGGTGTCGTCGGAGCCCAGGGAGTTCGCCAGGCGCAGGGACTGCGCCTCGCCACGGCGGATCTGGCTGCGGCTCACGGTCCCATCCTGACGGCTCCCCGGAGACAGGTCACCATCCGCTGCTCCCCGGGCTGGAGTGCCACAGCTTCGATGGGGCGGGGATCCGGCTGGGATCGGTTCCCGCGGGCTTGATGTCGGCGTACGGCGACTGGCGGAACCCGCTGGCGTGGACCAGAACGCGGCGTGGTCGTGCATCCGTCTCGCTCCCCGCCTCCCCTCCGCTCTCGTCCCTGGTCCTGCCACCCGGCCGCGGGGAATGGGCGATGAGGTCCCGCACGGCGTCCGTGCCTCCGTGAGTCCATAGGTCGTGAATCCGCCCGAGCTCCCAGGCACCGGTGGCGCGCAGGGAGACCCCGCGCGGCCCGGTGCGACGCACCTCGCCGCGCACGAGGAGGAGCCAGGAGTCGAACACCGTGCGCGCATAGGGCCCCTGCGCGTCGTCGAAGAAGGTGGCGTCGACCGGGCCGGTGGCGTCGTCGAGGGTGATGAACACCACCCGGCGGCCGCTGCGCACCGGGGGAGTCTGGGTGGCCACCTTGACCCCGCACACGAGGATGTCGGCCTGCGACCGGCAGCCCAGCAGGTTGCGCGCGCGCACGAGGGGCGGCCTGCCGCTGCCGAGCGCGTCGAGCATGGGCGCGTAGAAGTCGACGAGGTGGTGGCTCACGTCGAGGCCGAGGATCTCCAGCTCCGAGCGCACCCGCTCCCCCGGGCCCATCTCCGGCAGGCCGGTGGGCGGAGGGAGGGCGTCGGGCACGAGGGACTCGAAGGTGAGCTGCTCGACCTCGCTCTCGGCACGGGTCCGCCGCGGTGCGCCGCGATGCAGGTCGGCGGCCTGCAGCAGGAGATCCCGTCGCGTGACCCGTCCGCGGCGGCGGGGGCCGCTCCCGATGCCGTGGACGGAGTCGAAGGCACCGGCGAGGATGAGGCGCTCGAGCACGGGCTGGCTCACCGCGGCGCGATGCCAGAAGTCCGCCAGGGAGGAGTACGGGCGACGCGCGACGATGCGCTCAACCTCGTCCTCGCTGATGCCCTTGACGTCAGCGAGGGCGATGCGGATGGCGTACGCGTCCTCGCCGGATGCGACCCGCTCGATCGTGTACTCCCGCTGCGAGAGGTTGACGTCGAGACCGAGGATGGCGATCCCGAACCCGCGCGCGTCATCGAGGATGAGCCGCTTGGGGTACATGCCGGGATCGTGGGTGAGCACGCCGGCGAGGAACGCCGCGGGATGGTGGGCCTTGAACCACGCCGACTGGTAGGTGGGCAGGGCGAACGCCGCCGCATGCGCCTTGCAGAAGCCGAAGGAGGCGAAGGCCCGCAGCACCTCCCAGACCCGGTCGACGGTGGCGAGGTCGTAGCCGCAGCGGATCGCGGCGGGGTAGAACCACGCGCGTACGTCGTCCTGCCCCGCCGGGGAGCCCATGCTGCGCCGCGTCTCGTCGGCCTCGGCGAGGGAGCAGCGGGTCATCGCGGAGATGATGCGCAGCACCTGCTCGTGGAACACCACCACGCCGTAGGTCTCGGCGAGGATCGGGCGCAGGTCGTCGTGGACGTAGGCCGGCTCGGCCCACCCCTGACGCGCCTTGAGGAAGGGGGTGACCATGTCGGACTTCACCGGGCCGGGCCGGAACAGCGAGATGTCGATGACGAGGTCATTGAAGGTCTCCGGCGCGAACTTGCCGACGAGCTCGCGCTGGCCCGGCGACTCGATCTGGAAGCAGCCGAGGGTGCGGGTCGACTGGACCAGGGCGAAGGCGCCGGGGTCGTCGAGGGGCACGGCGTCGAGGTCGATGCGCTTGCCGTCGACGCGCTCGACCTCGGCGATGGCGTGGGCGAGGGCGGACTGCATGCGCACGCCGAGGACGTCGAGCTTGAGCAGCCCGAGTTCCTCGACGTCGTCCTTGTCGAACTGGCTCATGGGATAGCCCTGCGCGCTGGGCTCCAGGGGGGTGCGATCGCCCAGGGTGGCGTCGGAGAGCAGGACCCCGCACGGATGCATGGCGATGTGGCGGGGCAGGCCGTCGAGGCCCTCGACGAGAGACCAGAAGTGGTCGAGCTCCCCGCGCGCGGTGAGGCGGCCGAGGCCGGACTCGCGCAGTTCGGGCAGGTCCTGCAGGGCGTGCCGCACATCGCGGGCGCGGATATGCGGGAAGGACTTGGCCAGGGCGTCGATCTCCCCGGGCGGCAGGGAGAGCGCGGCCCCGACGTCGCGGATGGCGTGGCGCACGCGGTAGGTCTCCATCATCGACACGCAGGCGACGCGCTCTCGTCCGAATCGCTCGAGGATCGCGTCGTAGACCTCCAGGCGGCGCGCGGACTCGACGTCGATGTCGATGTCGGGCAGCGCACGGCGCAGCGGGGTGAGGAACCGCTCCATGAGCAGGCCGTGGCGCATCGGGTCGATGCCGGAGATGCCGAGCAGGTGGTTGACGAGGCTGCCCGCCCCGGAGCCGCGCGCAGCGACCCGGATGCCCCGCTGGCGGGTGAGGTCGACGACCTCGGCGACGGTGAGGAAGTAGGCGGCGAACCCGAGCGTCGCGATGGTGTGCAACTCGGACTCCAGCCGATGTCGCGCCGCGATGCGCTCGGCGCCGCGGTAGCGGTCGAGGGCGCCCTCGCAGCGGGAGCGCAGGATCGCGTCGGCATCGCAGCCGCGGTCCCCGACGACGACCTCGAGCTCGGGGACGAACACCTCCCCGATGCCCAGGTCGGCCGCGGGATCCAGCGCGCACTCCCCCGCCAGGTCGGCCGTGGCGGCCATGAGGTCGCGCGCGGCACCCTGGCCGGCCCCCGCCGCCCGCGCGATCTCCTCGGCCAGCTCGGCCATGAACGGCGTCGAGGCGAGGAAGCCCTGGGCATTGGGGCGGTCGCGGTGCCGCTCGTCGAGGGCGACGAGGCGGCGCGTGGCGTCGAGGACGTCGACGACGCGCGCCTGCGACGGCTCGACGTAGCGGACGGCGTGGGCGAGCACGGGGATGATGCCGCGATCGCGAGCCCAGCCCAGGACGCGCGCGGCCGTCGCCGTGGCCAGCGGCCCGCTCGCGGCGCGATGGCTCACCACTTCCATGCGCAGTCGGTCGCCGAAAACCTCGCGCCACGGGGTCACGAGCGCATCGGCGAGGTCGAGACGCCGACGTGCGAGGGCCTCGACCACCGGCGACTGCGGGCCGAGCAGGGCGACAACGCCGTCGCTGTGCTCGGCGATCGACGCGAACGCCGCCGCGGCCGCGCGTGCGTCTCCGCGCGTG
>CAIVWG010000208.1 GCA_903909555.1 uncultured bacterium
CACGACCGCCGCGAGCTGCTCATCGAACGGCGCTACCGCGAGCGCCTGCAACTCCACGTCGTCCCAGACCGACGCGGGCGCACCGAAGGCCTCGCGCGCGGCGGTGAGGATGGTCTCCATGGGCGCGTCCCCGGCGACGGCAGCCTGCTCCTGCATCCGCCGCGACGTCGGCGGGAACGGCAGGGCGGCGACCACCTCGGCGAGGAGGGCGCTGCGGCTGTCGGCGTACGACGTCACCGACCGGGTGGCGACATCCGCCGCGCGGGCCACATCACGTCTCGAGGTCTGCGCAATTCCGCGCTGCTCGAAGAGCGCCGAAGCGGCAGCGAGGATGCGCGCCCGCCGGGCCTGGGTGTCCACGTGCCCTCAGCTCGGAGGGCTGTCCAGCGCGTCGCGGATGGGCACGAACTTCGCGCGCGACTCGGCGAGCTCGGAGTCGGGGTCCGAACCAGCAACGATGCCGCAGCCGGCGAAGAGCCGCAGGCCCTCCGCAGACACCTCCGCGCAACGCAGGGCGATTCCGAACTCGCCGTCACCCCGGCTGTCGAACCAGCCCACCGGTCCCGCGTAGCGGCCGCGGTCCATGCCCTCGAGCTCGCGGATCATGGCGAATGCGCGCTCGGTGGGAGTGCCGCACACGGCGGCCGTGGGATGCAGCGCGGCGGCCAAGGCGAGCACGGGCGCGTCGTCGGCGAGGCTGCCCGTCACGTCCGTGGCGAGGTGCTGGACGTTGGCGAGGCGCAGCACATGCGGGCGGGTCGGGACGGAGAGGTCGGTGCAGTGCGCGGCGAGGGCGCGGGCGACGGAGTGGACGGCGTACTCGTGCTCCTCGAGGTCCTTGCCGCTGCCCAGGAGCGCCGCGGCCAGGCTGTCGTCGACGGTCTCGTCACCCCGTCGCTTGACCGTGCCGGCCAGGACGCGGGAGACCACGAGGTCGCCGGTACGGCGCACCAGCAGCTCGGGAGTCGCACCGACGAGCCCCTCGACACTGAAGGTCCAGCACTCGGGGTAGTCCTGCGCGAGACGCCGCAGAAGGTAGCGAGCATCCAGATCGCGGACCCGTGCCTCGACATCGCGGGCGAGGACGACCTTGTCGACCTCGCCGGAGTTGATGCGCCGGATCACCTCGGCGACAGCCTCCTGCCACTGCTCCGCGGACTGGCTGCCCTGGGACCACTCGACGTCCCCCGGCGGCGGAGGGACGGACACCGGCGTCACGGTGGTGGGAAGCAGGGGGGGCTCGTTCACCGGGTCGACGACGGTGAGCCACGCGCGACCATCGCGTCGCCCGAGGACCACGCGCGGAACGATGACGCACGACGGGGCTCCCGACTGGGGATCGGGGTCGAAGGTGAAGGACGCGAACGCCACCGGACCGGAGCCCGGGATGAGCAGAGGGTCCTCCACGTCGGCCTTGCGGCACCACTCGGACCACCAGCGCTGGGCCCGGCTGAAGCGCTCCTCGCCGGTCATCTCCCACGAGGCCGCGATGCCCCAGCCCACGAGGCCCTCGGAACGCCGCACCCAGGCGGTCCCCCGCGGATCGGGAAGGCGCTCGATGAGGTCGCCGGGATCGTCGATAGGAACGGTGACGACGCGATGACGAAGGTCGGAGGAGAGCGCCGCCTCCGCTCGTCTAGGCACCAGAAGAGCCTACGGCCACGGGAGGCATCCGGCATCTCCTGCCCCCGGGCAGACGCCTCGCTCCGACGCGTTGAATGCCCGGTCCTCTGCCAGGATGAAGGCGTGACTCGCGCCGACCTCGACCGCGACC
>CAIVWG010000209.1 GCA_903909555.1 uncultured bacterium
CTGCGCACCCGACCTCATCATCGCCGACGAGCCCACGACGGCCCTCGATGTCATGGTCCAGGCGCAGGTTCTCGACCTGCTCACCGGACTCGTGCGCGACCTCGGCATGGGCATGGTGCTCATCTCGCACGACCTGGGCGTCCTCGGGACGACATGCGACCGGATCGCCGTGATGTACGCCGGGCAGATCGTCGAGACCGGTCCCGGACTGGAGATCTTCGACCAGCCTCGCCACCCCTACACGAAGGCCCTGGCGGGAGCGTTCCCGCGCATCGGGGACGCGGAGGCGAGATTCGCCCCGGTGGGCCTGCCCGGGGATCCGCCGTACCCGGGGGACATCCCCGACGGCTGTGCCTTCCATCCGCGCTGCCCCATTGCCATCGACGCGTGCGCCACGACGACGATCGAGCTCGTCGCCAGCCCCGTCGGGCTCGTGCGCTGCATCCGGGCGGGCGAGTGACATGGGGTCGCCCCCGATCCTCTCCGCCCGCGACCTCGCGGTGTCGTTCGGCCGCGTGCGCGCCGTGGACGGCGTCAACCTGGACCTCGGCGAAGGGGAGATCCTCGCCCTCGTCGGCGAGTCCGGCTGCGGGAAGACGACGCTCGCGCGCACGCTCATCGGACTGGAACGGCCCACGGCCGGAACGGTCTCCTTCGAGGGCAAGCCGCTGGACTACCGCAACCTCAAGGACTACCGCCGGCAGGTGCAACTCGTCCTGCAGGATCCGCTCGGGGCGCTCAACCCGCGGCACACCGTCTACGACGCGGTCGCCGAGGGGATCCGCATCCACAAGCTCCCCGGCGATGAGGAGGCACTGGTCGCGGATGCGCTCTCCCGCGCGGGACTGCGCCCCCCGGAGCGCTTCTTCCTGCGCTACCCGCACGAGCTGTCCGGCGGGCAGCGCCAGCGCGTCGTCATCGCCGGGGCGCTCGCACTCGATCCCCGGGTCCTCATCGCCGACGAGCCGGTGTCGAGCCTGGACGCCTCCGTGCGCGGGGAGATCCTCGGCCTGCTGCTGAGGCTGCGCGAGGAGTTCGGGCTCTCCGTGCTCGTCGTCACCCACGACCTCGGGCTCGCCTGGAACATCGCCGACCGGGTCGCCGTGATGTACCTCGGGCGGATCGTGGAGTGCGGGCCCGCCGCTGACGTCCTCACCGATCCGCAGCACCCCTACACGCAGGCGCTGCTGTCCGTCGTGCCCGACATCGATCGCACCGACCAGATCGTGCTCACCGGCGAGCCCCCGGACCCGGCGCGCATCCCCTCAGGCTGCCGCTTCCATCCGCGCTGCCCGGTCGTCATGGAGGAGTGCCGCGGGACGACGCTGGCGGTGCTGCCGGCGGGGCCGGGTCATGAGGTCGCCTGCCTGCGCCACGGCCCGGTGCTAGCGTCAGCAGCCGGGGGGTACTCATGATGAGACAGCACGCACATCGGTTCATCGCCTTCCTTGCCTGCGCGGCCCTCGCAGTCGCGGTTCCGGTCGGCGCAGCACAGGCCAGCACCGACCCCGGCTGGGGCGGCCCCGACGATCCCTGGCCCGGGGTCTCCTTTGGCGCGGTGATCCCGGGCTACGAGGACGTCCCCGTCGACTTCGAGTGCCCGTACGGATCAGGCAAGGCGCTTATCGTGGACATCGGCGGGGGACGGACGTACTCGCAGTGCTTCAAGAACTGGCACTCCGCGGAATGGCACCGACTCGCCGCGGAAGAGCAGGCAGCCTACGAGGCGGTGCGCCAGGCAGCGTACGAGGAATCCCTGCGGCTGAACCGGTTGAACCCGGGGACGCAAACGTGCGTGCCCTACACGTTCGAATGGCAGTGGTCGCGATCCGGGACGGAGAGCGGCGGGATCTGCGCCAACCCGGTGGCCGCGCCGCCCGGAGACGACACGACAGTCACGCCCAGTCCCACCCCCGCTCCCCCCGCGGACGACACGACCGTCACGCCCTCACCCACGCCCGCTCCCCCCGCGGACGACACCGTCATCGACCCGATCGAGATCGATCCCATCGAGGAGCCGGTTGACTCGATCACCGCGGTACCGACCGCCAACGGGCGCTGGCGCATCACGGTGACCACCGAGGCTCCGGGCACGTCTTTGCGAATCTCCGCACGTCACCCGGCACGAAGCCACCGTCTCGCCTGGCGGGGCCTCGTCACCGACGGAGACGGTGAACTGCGCTTCCTCACCACCAGGGACCTGTCCGGGTACCGGCTTCGCCTCGTGGTCGGCGATGTGACGGTGGCGCGCACCCAGGTCTCGTGAGCGGTGGCCCAGTCCGGGCCCGCTCTCGTGACCTACGCGCAGCCCTGGCGGTTGGGCGTGGTCAGGGCGGTGTCGGCGTTGTCGATGGCCTGGTTGACGCGCGCGAGGGCGTCGGTGTTCCACGTGATGCCCGTCTGCCAGCCCAGAGGCGGCTCCGGTGTCAGGGGACCAGGCGCCGCTTCCTTCTCCGCCCACACGTTGTAGGCGTCCGACAGGAAGATGCTGTGGGTCAGGGGACCTGACCAGCATGCGCGCCAGGGGATGACCGCATCGGCGATGCCCGTCGCCCAGGCGCTGTACTGCGACACGACCCCGTCGTACGGCCACAGGGTCGGATCCCCGCCCTCGGCGTCGAACATGGTCCCGGCCAGCAACGTGACGGGGATGCCGTCGAGCGTCCCGACCTGGGATGAGTTCCAGCCATCCGGGCCGTCGAGGTACTTCGTCGTGTCCTCGCGGTTGATGCCCTTGTCGCCCTTGTCGGCGTAGTCCACCCACCAGTCGTCGAAGTTCAGGCAGAACTGATCGCCCATGCACGCAGCGTCGGTGGTCTCCCCGGCCTGGAAGCGGCCCTCGACGCTGCCCTCGTGCGGGGTGCCGAGGGTCGTGATCGATCGCACGGTCACCGGTGAGTCCGTGTTCCTCATGACCCAGGTCGCGGCACGGCTCCACAGTCCGCCATTGGAATGCCCGACGAAATCGACGTCGGTGACGCCGTACTCGTCGTGGAGGTACTGGACGAAGCGCGCGAGGCGCTCGCCGCCCCAGCCGATGTCGCCGGAGGAGGTGATCGTGAGGGCCTCGGGCAGGGTGACCGGACAGTCCTGGAACGGCTGGTAGGAGTCAGCGGGAGGATCGACGACGGGCCCGAACTCCTCCATCGTCGGGGCGGTGTAGACCTGCTTGCCCTGGGACAGCAGGTAGTCGCGCAGCCCGGTCGCGGTGTTGCCCGCGGAGAGGAAGCCCTCGGCATCGGAGCAGGCCTCGGTGGAGGTGGTGAACGGCGTCCGCGCACCGCCACCGGAGACGATGACCACGGCGCGGTTCTCCTGCGCTGCCGCGCTGGGGCCCCCGGTCGCGCCGTCGGAAGCGGAATCAGACGCCGTATCCGACGCCGGGGTCGACGTGCACCCCGTGATGACGAGCGCGACCGCAGCCACCGTCGCCGCGACGACGCGATTCATGGGCACCTCCGGATCAAGTCCCTCAACCCTACGTCACAGGTGCGGCCGAGGCGGTAGCGTCTCCCGCGTCATCCCCCGACCTGTGAGGAGTGCTTGCGTGGAGTCGTACCGCGTCGTCGTCATCGGCGGGGGGATCACCGGAACGAGCGTTCTCTACCACCTTGCCGCGCGCGGCTGGACCGACATCGCGCTCATCGAGCGCACCGAGTTGACTGCGGGGTCGAGTTGGCACGCCGCAGGGGGATTCCACGCCATCAACAACGACCCCGTCGTCGCGGCGCTGCAGAGCTACACCATCGAGATGTACCCCAAGGTGGCGGCCGAGAGCGGGGTGGACATCGGCCTGAAGCTCTCCGGCGGC
>CAIVWG010000210.1 GCA_903909555.1 uncultured bacterium
ATCCACGACAGGAAAGTGCGCTCGTTGGCGAGCGTGTACCGG
The DNA here is from genome assembly GCA_903909555.1 of uncultured bacterium. Taxonomy (GTDB): domain Bacteria; phylum Actinomycetota; class Actinomycetes; order S36-B12; family S36-B12; genus Mxb001. The sequence continues at coordinate 43 of CAIVWG010000210.1, forward strand.
TAATCCGGTTCCTTGCCGGGGTCAGTCATGCCCGCCAGGCTAGCCACATCGGGGGGCACGGGCAGGGAGTCGCTCCACTGCCATGCGAGCGCTCACGCCGAGGCGATGCCCGCGATCGAACGGCAACGCTGATCCGCGTAGGCGACGAACATCCAGAAGTGCTCGAAGGCCGGGTTGGTCGTCTGGCCGTGGTGGTAGCGGTAGTAGATCTGCTGGGCGATCACGGCCAGCCGGAAGAGACCGAAGACCTCGTAGAAGGTCCAGTCGTCCGACGACAGTCCCCGTGCTTCGCAGTAGCGCGTGACGAACTGCGCACGGGTCGGCATGCCGGGGAGGTTGCTGGGTTGGCGGCGAGCCATCTGCATGCCCTGGTCGTCGTCGGCCTCCACCCAGTAGGCCATCGCGCTGCCCAGGTCCATCATCGGATCCCCCAGCGTGGCCAGTTCCCAGTCCAGCAGCGCCGTGACGGAGAAGTCGGAGGTGTCGAGGACGAGGTTGTCCATCCGGAAGTCGCCATGGACGATCCCGTAGCCGACATCGGGAGGCTGGTTCGAGTCCAGCCACCCCATGACCGCATCGAAATCGGGGACGTTGCCTGTGCGGGCACGGCGGAAGCGGTCGCTCCATCCCGACACCTGGCGGCTCACATAACCCGGTCCGCGCCCCAGGTCACCCAGCCCCGCTGCTTCCACGTCGACCGCGTGAAGGGCGACGAGAGTCTCGACCATGCTGTCCCCGAGCCGGCCTGCGTGGTCGGCGTCGAGGGTGAGACCGGCAGGGAGGTCTCCGCGCAGGATGACCCCGGGAACGCGCTCCATGACATAGAAGTCGCCGCCGATCACCGAGCCGTCGCGGCACAACGCCAGAACCTCCGGGACCTGGGGGAAGACGGGGCGAAGCCGATCCTGGAACGTGAACTCGCGCACCATGTCGTGTGCGGACGCGGCCTTGGTCCCCATCGGTGGGCGACGCAGGATCAGTTCCCGATCGGGATAGCTCAGCAGGTAGGTGAGGTTCGACGCGCCGCCGGGGAACTGCCGCACGTGGGGCTCCTCGACCGTCAGCCCCGGGATGTGGCGGTGCAGCCAGATCTGCAGGGCGGCGGTGTCGAACGCATCCTCGTTGCGCAGTTCGCGCGGTTCGTCGACGAACCCTCCGGGCACCCCGATCGACGGGGTCACGCGACACCCCCCGGAGACTCGGTGTACCTCTGCAGTTCGGCTCGCGCCACCATGCCCAGGTGCACCTCGTCGGGCCCGTCGGCGAGGCGCAGAGCCCGCGCGCCGGCGTACATCTCGGCGAGCGGGAAGACGTCGCTCACACCGGCACCGCCATGGAGTTGTATGGCCATGTCGATCACGTCGCACGTCATGCGTGGGATCACGGCCTTGATCTGCGACACCTCGTTGCGGGCGCCGGCCACGCCGTACTGGTCCAGCAACCACGCGGTGCGCAGCACCAGCAGCCGGGCCTGGTCTATGGCCAGTCGGGCCTCGGCGATGCGCTCCCGGTTGCCGCCGAGATTCGCGAGCGGCTTCCCGAACGCGACGCGCTCCGTGGCGCGGCGGCACGCCAGTTCCAGCGCCACCTCGGCCATGCCGATGGCCCGCATGCAGTGGTGGACGCGGCCCGGTCCCAGCCGTCCCTGTGCGATCTCGAATCCCCGTCCAGGTCCCGCGATGATCGAGTCGACAGGCAGTCGGACATCCTCGAACGACACCTCACCGTGCCCGTAGGGCTCGTCGTAGTAGCCGAAGACAGTGAGCATGCGGCCGATGTCGACACCCGGGGTGTCCACTGGCACGAGCACCATCGAGTGCCTTCGGTACTTGTGGGCATCCGGGTCCGTCACCCCCATGAAGATGAGGAACCGGCAGTCGGGGTGGCCGATCCCGGTGCTCCACCACTTCTTGCCGTTCAGCACCAC
>CAIVWG010000211.1 GCA_903909555.1 uncultured bacterium
ACCGCCCGACGCGGGCGGAGCAAGCCCCCACGCTAGCGCCGACTCGACCCCGCGGTCAGGCGGTCCCAGGGACCGGGGGTCGATGCTTGCCGCACAGGGGCCCCTGAGCCAGGATTCGGGGATGACCTCCTCTCGTATCGCTCGCCCGCGCCCGCCGGGGCTGCCGTGACCCTCCCCGATCCCGGAGCTACCGCCCGCACACGCGTCCGGCGCCTGCCGGACAAGGCGGTGAGCGACCGGGATGTCGCCTACGCCATCCTCGACGCGGGGCTCGTGGCCCATGTCGCGGTGGTCACCGAGGGGCAGCCCTACGTCGTCCCGGTCGGCTACGCGCGCCGGGGGGACGAGGTCATCTTCCACGGCTCGAGCGCCTCGCGCCTGTTCCGAACTCTTGCGCAGGGGGCTGCCACCTGCCTGACGGTCACCCTCCTCGACGGCCTGGTGCTCGCACGCAGCCTCTTCGAGTCCTCGATGCACTACCGATGCGTCATGGCGATCGGGTCCTGCCGGCGGCTCGAGGGCGATGAAGAGGTCGATGCCCTGCTCGATCTCTCCGAGCACCTCATGCCCGGGCGCACCCAGGACGCGCGCCCTCCCCTCCCGCAGGAGCTCAAGGCCACGATCTCCCTGGCCCTGCCTCTCGACGAGATCTCCGTGAAGGTGGGCAACCGCCACCCCGAGGACGTCCCCGAGGACTTAGTCGACCCGGTGTACTCGCGCATCTGGGCCGGCTACATCCCCATCGCCGAGTCCTTCGGCACCCCGGTCGCCGACGACCTGGCCGCGGGCGTTGCCCCGCCCGCCTACCTCGCGCACTGGGCCCGGCCGCAAGCCCCACGCACGTGACAGCCACGACGTCCCTGTGGTGGGACACCCTGCCGGTGGATCTCGCCCTGCCCCTGGGCAGCCGTCTCGACAGCCATGAGAGCGCGGACGTCGTCATCGTGGGTGCCGGCTACACCGGGCTCTGGACCGCGTACTACCTCCTCACGCGCTCTCCGGGCATCTCGGTGGCGATCGTGGAGGCCGAGCACGCCGGCTTCGGGGCCAGTGGCCGCAACGGCGGCTGGTGCTCCGCGCTGTTTCCCGCGAGCCTCTCCGCCATCGCGCGCGCATCGTCCCCGGATGCGGCCGTGCGCCTGCAGCTCGCCATGAACGACACGGTGGACGAAGTCGGCCGGGTCGCCACCCGCGAAGGGTGGGACATCGAGTGGGCCAAGGGGGGCACCGTGGTCCTGGCACGCACGCCCCTGCAGTGGGAGCGCGCCCAGGACACCGTGCGCGAATGGCGGTCCTGGGGCTTCGGCGAGGACGACGCCGCACTCCTGGGCCCCAGCGAGGCCCGCGCCCTCGTGGACGCCACGGACGTCCTCGGCGGCGTCTTCACCCCCCACTGCGCAGCGGTCAATCCCGCGCGACTCGTGCGCAGCCTTGCCCGCACGGTGGTTAACCTCGGCGCCCGGCTGTACGAGGGAAGCCCGGCTCGGTCCCTGGAGCCGGGCATCGTCCGCACCCCCCGGGGCTCGGTCCGTGCTCCGTACGTCGTGCGGGCCACCGAGGGTTACACCGCGTCGCTCCCCGGCTATCGACGCACCCTCGCGCCCGTGTATTCGCTCATGCTGGCCACGGAGCCCCTCGACGAGGGAGACTGGCAGCACATCGGCCTGGACCGCCGGGCGACGTTCTCGGATGGCCGGCACCTGATCATCTACGGCCAGCGCACCGCGGACGGTCGTCTCGCCTTCGGCGGGAGGGGCGCGCCGTACCACTTCGGGTCTCGCGTCCGCGACGAATACGATCGCGAGCCGAAGGTGTTCCGCGATCTGTGGCGCACGCTCACGGATCTCTTCCCCCGCCTCGCCGGCCGGGCGGTCACGCATACGTGGGGCGGCCCGGTCGGCGTCCCGCGGGACTGGTTCGCGTCGTGCGGGCTCGACCCCGCGACCGGCCTGGCGTGGTCCGGCGGCTACGTCGGGGACGGTGTCGGCACCTCGAACCTCGGCGGCCGCACCGTGGCGGACCTCATCATCGGCACCGACTCCGAACTCGTGACGCTCCCGTGGGTCCACCATCGATCCCCGAATTGGGAGCCGGAGCCGATCCGGTGGCTGGGGGCCAATGTGGGCCTGCGCACCATGCAATCCGCGGATCACGTCGAGGAACGCACCGGGCGCCCGGCACTGCGTGCACGCCTGTTCACGCGCTTCCTCGGGGAATAGGCCGGACGGGCGCGGCCCTGCGAGGCTAGGTGGGCTGGCAGTCCTCCGCGATGATGCGCTCGACATCCTGCGGGGTCACCGACTCCTCGCCGGTCCAGTGGGCGACGTCGACGAGCACCTTGTTCACCGCTTCCTCGCGTTTGGCGGGATCCGTCTGTGCCTGAGCCTCCATCCAGCGACGCTTCGTCTCCCAGCCGAGTTCACGACGCCGCAGGGCGGCCTGCATGGCGACCATCTGATCATCCGTTGCGGAGAGGCGCCACACCTGGCGGATGGTGTCGGGGAGGACAAGGCGGTAGTCGTGACCGCCCTCCGCGAAGAGCCCGGGCGTAGGCGTCAGAGCGTTGA
>CAIVWG010000212.1 GCA_903909555.1 uncultured bacterium
AACTGCGCCGGGCAGGACCGCGTGTTGGGGCAGCGGATGTCGATGTCACCCTCCTTCTCCGGGCCGAGGAGGGTGCCGCACTCGGGACAGTGCGTCGGCATGACGAAGGGCCGCTCGCTGCCGTCGCGGTCCTCGACGACGGGACCGAGGATCTCCGGGATCACGTCCCCGGCCTTGCGCAGGAACACCATGTCGCCGATGAGCACGCCCTTGCGCTCCACCTCCTGCGCGTTGTGCAGGGTCGCCATCGACACCGTCGAGCCGGCCACCCGCGCCGGCTGCATGACGCCGAATGGCGTCACTCTGCCCGTGCGGCCGACGTTGACCTGGATGTCGAGCAGGCGCGTGCGCACCACCTCGGGGGGGTACTTGAACGCGATGGCCCATCGCGGAGCGCGGGACGTCGCCCCCAGGCGGGACTGCAGGGCGAGGTCGTCCACCTTGATCACCACGCCGTCGATCTCGTGCGAGACGTCGTGCCGATGCTCGCCGTAGTACTCGATGTACTCGCGCGCGCCCGCGAGGTCGTCGACGACGCGGACCCGGTCGCTGGTGGGCAGGCCGAGCTGGGCGAGCACGTGATAGGCGCCGCTCTGGCTGCTGAAGTCGACGCCCTCGTGCGCTCCGATGCCGTGGACGACCAGTTGCAGCGCGTCGAGCCGCGACACGGCGACCGCGAGTTCTGCCTGCAAGCGCTCCACGCGGGCGATCTCGCGGTCGGTGCCGCGGCTGCGCGACTCGACGTCGGCCAGGTCCTCGCGTCGGCGGTCGATGCGCTGACGCAGCGTGCCCGCGGCGGCGTTGCGAGGGTTCGCGAAGGGCGATCCCCCGGCTGCCAGCTGCTCAGCGTTGATCCGCTCGAATGCCTCCAGCGGGAAGTAGATCTCCCCGCGGACCTCGAGCAGCGGCGGGACCCTGCGCCCCTTGAGGCTCGCGGGGATCGCCGGGATGAAGGACGCGTTGTAGGTGACGTCCTCGCCGACGCGTCCGTCGCCGCGCGTCGCCACCGAGCGCAGACGGCCGCTCTCGTAGACGAGGTCCACCGCGAGGCCGTCGACCTTGAGCTCGCACAGGAGCGCCGGCACCTCGCCGATGGCGCGGTCGATCCGGTCCGCCCACGCCTGAACCTCCTCCAGGGAGAAGGCGTTGTCCAGGCTGTACATGCGCTCCAGGTGCTCGACAGGCTCGAACATCTCCGATCGAGAGCCGCCGACCGACTGCGTCGGGGACTCGCCTGACGCGAGCTCGGGGTACGCGCCCTCCAGGTCGGTGAGCTCGCGGTACAGCCCGTCGTACTCCTCGTCGGAGAGCGTCGGGGCATCGCGCTCGTAGTAGCGCTCGCGCGCCTCGTTGATCGCATCGACGAGTTCGGTCCAGCGCGTCCGGGCTTCGGCGGGGATGCTCATGCGCTCTCTTCCTGTCCTGCAGAGTCCTCCCGCACGAGTCGGCCGGCTTCGCGCACCGCGGCGTAGGCGGTGCGCGCCCCGGGGAAGCCGGCGCCCGCGAGACCGCAGGCCGGCGTGGGGCTCACCAGCGCGTTGGCGTGCTCCGCGGAGAAGCCCCATCGGGAGTACTGGTCGATCAGCCGCGCCGCAGCGCGTTCGGCGACGCCCCGGGCCTCCTCGTCGGCGGGCGGCAGCGACGGCACGACGCCGAGGAGCAGCCGGCAGCCCGCGTCGAGGGCCTCGCCGAGCGCCTCCTCCTGCCCTGCCTCCATGGTCATGAGGTCGACGGAGATGAGCCGGGACCCCGCCCTGCGCAGCAGGTCGACGGGCACGCGCGGATCGCAGCAGTGCACGCCCGCGGGACGACCTTCGGCAGCGGCGAGGGCGATGCCGAGGTGCTCACGGACGCGCTGCTCGTCGACGGCACGGTACGTCGCGATGCCGCTCGCGGTGCTCACTCCGCCGGCGAGGACGGTCGGCAGCGAGGGCTCGTCGAGCTGAAGGACGAGTGATGCCCGGGGGAGCCGCCGGGCCACGTCCGCCAGATGGCCCCTGATGGCTTCGGCCAGCGCCTCGGCGAGCTCGCGGCATGCTCCGGGGTCGCGGATCGCGCGCTCCCCGGTGCGCATCTCGATGTTGGCGGCGAGGGTCCAGGGCCCGGCTAACTGGAGCTTCAGCGTGGTCGCTGACGCGGCGAGCACGGCCTCGATGCCGTCGAGGTCCTCGCCGAGCCACGAGCGCGCCCGGGCCATGACGCGACCGGGCGAGTCGGCGAAACGCCAGCCGCTCGGTGTCGTCTCGACCGCGAGATCCCCGGCGACCTCCGAGAGCAGGCCCATCGTGCGACCGATGAGGTCCGCGCCGGGACCGCGCTGGGGAAGCTCGGGAACATGGGGGAAGTCGGGGAGCTCCCCCGCGATGGTGCGCGACCACTCGTGGGAGTCGGTGCCGGGCACGGAGCCAATGCCGGTGGCCGCGGCGGGCGGGATGGGGAGAGAGTCGGACACGGCCCTACTCCGCGCGCGCATGGGTGGCGCGGATGGTGCCGGAGCCGACGACGCGCGTGCCGTCGTAGAGGACCAGGGCCTGGCCGGGCGCGACACCGCGCAGCGGCGACTCCAGGTGCGCGGTGATGGCGTCGGCGTCGTGCTCCACCACGGCGCCGACGCGCTCGCCGTGGGCGCGCACCTGGACCGCCAGCGCCGCGGGATCGCCTGGCGGCGTGCCGCACCAGACCGGAGAGTCGGCGGTGATCGTGCGCACTCCGAGCAGGGAATCGGTTCCGACGATGACCTGCCGGGCATCGGCCTCGACCGCGACGACGTACCGCCGCTGCCCCTGCTCGTCGGGAACCGTGAGACCCAGGCCCCTGCGCTGGCCCACGGTGAAGGCGTAGGCGCCGGAGTGGCGGCCGAGGGTCTCGCCGGACTCCGCGTCGATGATGTCGCCCGGCGCGTCGCCGAGGCGTTCGCGGAGGAATCCCGCGGTGTCCCCGTCGGGGATGAAGCAGATGTCGTGGCTGTCGGGCTTGTCCGCGACCGCCAGCCCGCGTGCCGCCGCGTCGGCGCGCACCTCGGACTTGAGCGTCTCCCCCAGCGGGAAGAGGCATGCCGCGACCTGCTCCGCACCGAGGACCGCGAGCACGTAGGACTGGTCCTTCGCGTCGTCGCGTGCCCGGTGGAGCTCGGGTCCGTGGGGACCGGCCACGATGCGGGCGTAGTGCCCGGTGCAGACCGCATCGAAGCCCAGCGCGAGCGCACGGTCGAGGACCGCGGAGAACTTGATGCGCTCGTTGCAACGCAGGCACGGATTGGGGGTGCGACCGCGGGAGTACTCCGCCACGAAGTCGTCGACGACCGCGTGGGAGAACTCAGCGGAGACATCCCACACGTAGAAGGGGATCCCGAGGACGTCGGCCGCGCGCCGTGCGTCGCGGGCATCCTCCGCGGAGCAGCAGCCGCGCGCGCCTTGACGGGTGCGCGAGAGCGCGAGGTGGATTCCGGTCACGTCGTGGCCGGCATCCACGGCGCGCGCCGCCGCGACCGCGGAGTCGACGCCTCCGGACATGGCTGCGATGACGCGCATGGGATCAGCGGGACCCGAAGCGGGGCGAACCGGCGCGCGATGCCCGCTGCACGACGCCGGGCAGCGCGTCGAGGAGCGCGTCGACATCCTCCGGGGTCGAGGTGCGCCCGAGGGAGAAGCGCAGGGAGCCGCGCGCCACCGGCTCAGGGACTCCCAGGGCGAGCAGGACGTGGGACGGCTCGGGCACGCCCGACGTGCAGGCCGACCCGGTCGAGCACTCCACGCCGGCGGCGTCGAGCAGCATGAGCAGCGCGTCGCCCTCGCAGCCGGGGAAGGACAGGTGCGCGTTGCCGGGCAGCCTCCCCGGCGCATCACGGCCGGGGTCGCCGTTGAGGACGGCCCCCGGGACCGCGGCGAGCACGCCGTCGATGAGGTCGTCGCGCAGCAGGGTCAGGCGCTGGGCGACCTCGACCTGGTCGGCGCAGGCGCGGCGGACCGCGACCGCGAATGCCGCGATGGACGGGGCGTCGAGGGTCCCGGAGCGGATGTCGCGCTCCTGTCCTCCGCCGTGCAGCAGCGGCGTGATGCGCGCGTCGCGGGGCGCGATGAGCGCCCCGACGCCGACCGGGCCCCCGACCTTGTGGCCGCTGAGCGCAAGCGTGGTCACGCCGGGAAGGTCGGCGTCCATGGGCAACTGCCCGAGGGCCTGCACGGCATCGCAGTGATAGGGAACCCCGGCTGCCGCACAGGCGGCGGCGATGCGCTCGACCGGCTGGACAGTGCCGACCTCGTTGTTGGCCCACATGACGGTGCACACCGCGACGTCGTCGTCGAGCGCGGCCTCCAGTGCGTCGACGTCGACGCGGCCGAGAGAGTCGACGGGAAGCCACTCGACCCGGAAGCCCTCACCACCCAGCCACTCGACGGGATCGAGGACCGCGTGGTGCTCGATGGGAGAGCACAGGATCCGACGGCGGCCCTCATCGGCACCCGCCCACGCCAGGCCCTTGATGGCGAGGTTGTCCGCCTCGGTGCCGCCAGCGGTGAACACGACCTCGCTGGGCCGCACGCCGAGATCGGCGGCCACGCTCTCGCGGGCCTCCTCCACGAGGCGTCGGGCCAGGCGGCCCGACGTGTGCAGGGAGGAGGGGTTGCCCACCGCCTCGGACGCGGCCAACCAGGCCTCGCGCGCCTCGGGAAGCATCGGCGCGGAGGCCGCGTGGTCAAGGTACGACCGGGCCTGGGTCACGGGGTGATCGTATCCGGCGGGCCCGTCAGCCCCGGCGCTTCGAGATCTCCTCGGTCAGTTGGGGCACGACGGCGAAGAGGTCACCCACCACGCCGAAGTCGGCGAGCTCGAAGATCGGGGCCTCGGGGTCCTTGTTGACCACGACGATGGTCTTGGAGGTCTGCATGCCGGCCCGGTGCTGGATGGCGCCGCTGATGCCGTTGGCGATGTAGAGCTGCGGGGAGACCGTCTTGCCCGTCTGGCCGACCTGGAACTGGTGGGGGTACCACCCGGCGTCGGTCGCCGCGCGCGAGGCGCCGACCGCCGCGCCGAGGGTGTCGGCGAGGGCCTCGACTACGCCGAAGCCCTCCGCGCCACCGACACCGCGACCGCCGGAGACGACGATCGCGGCCTCGGCCAGGTCGGGTCGCCCGCCGCGCTGCGCGACGGTGCGGCCCGTGACACGGGCGCCCTTGGCCGCGTCCGAGACGCTCACGGCAACGTCGGAGCGGGTGCCGGCGGCCGGGGCCGCCTCGGGTGCGGTGGAGTTGGGGCGCACGGTGATGATCGGGGTGCCGCGGGTGACCTTGGACTTGACCACGGTCGAGCCACCGAACACGCTCTGCGTCGCGGTGAGATCGGCCTCGACTCCCACGGCGTCGGTGATGATGCCCGACTCGGCCTTGATGGCGACGCGTCCGGCGATCTCCTTGCCCTCCGCGGTCGACGCGATGAGCACGGCGGCGGGTGCCTTGTCGGCGATGAGGGACGCGAGAGCCTCGGCCTTGGGCGCGACGAGGTAGTCGTCGAGGTCGGCGGAATCGGCGACGTAGACGGTCTCGGCTCCGTACTCGGCCAACTGCGCCAGCGCGGCAGCGTCAGCACCGCCGCCGAGCCACACTGCAGACGGCGTGCCGAGACTGCGCGCGAGAGTGAGCAACTCGAAGGTGACCTTCTTGACGGAGCCCTCGGAGTGATCGACGAGGACGAGGATCTCGGCCATGGTGCGCTGCCTTTCGGATCGGTGCGGACGAGGGGACGGCTAGATGAACTTCTGCTCGGTGAGGAACTCCGCGATCTGAACGCCGCCCTGACCGTCGTCGGACACGACGGTGCCGGCGGCCTTGGGCGGGCGCGCGGCGAAGTCGGCGACACCGGACCAAGCGGCACCGAGGCCCACCGCGGCCGGCTCGAGGCCGAGGTCGGCGACGGCGAGGGTCTCAACCGGCTTCTTCTTCGCGGCCATGATCCCCTTGAACGACGGATAGCGGGGCTCGTTGATCTTCTCCACCACGCTGACGACCGCGGGCAGCGCCGCCTCCACGGTGTCGAAGCCGTACTCCGTCTGGCGCTCGATGCGCACGGTCGAGCCGCCCACCTCGACCTTCTGCGCGAACGTGACCTGCGGGAGACCAAGTCGCTCCGCGACCATGGCGGGCACGACGCTCATGCGCGCGTCGGTCGACTCCGAGCCGAAGATGATGAGGTCGAAGCCACGGCCGGCGAGCGCCTTGGCGAGCGCCGCCGAGGTGGCGATGGCGTCCGAGCCGTGCAGCGCGTCGTCGATGACATGCACGCCAGCGTCCGCGCCCATGCTCAGTGCCTTGCGGATCGTCTCGCCCGCGCGCTCGGGGCCCATGGACACCACGACGACCTCGCCGCCGTGGGCTTCGATGAGACGCAGCGACTCCTCGACGGCATACTCGTCGAGCTCGTTGAGGACGCCCTCGGCCGACTCGCGGTCGAGGGTGGAGTCCTCGGGCTTGAGGCGCTTCTCCGCCCAGGTGTCGGGGACCTGCTTGACGCACACGGCGACCTTCACGAGTGACTCCTTCACGAGAGGGTGCTGGGGCGGCCCGAGCCTGCCTCGGCCCTATGTTACCCGCGAGTCACTTAGCTCGCCCCTCGGGCGGAGCCCCTGGGCCCGCCACCGCGCGTGGCCCCCGGACATCGCGGCATTCGTCGGCCAGAAAACGGTGCTCACCCTCGGGAATCCGGTGCTCGCCCTCGGCGAATCATGGGGCGCGCCCTAGGCTCGGACGTCGTGCGCCCCTCGTCCCCCGCCCCCCTCGCGCCGACCGGCGAGCGCACCGCGCCGGGCCTGGAGCGCGAGGACTACTGGTTCGCCCGCCACGAGGCCGCCTACGCCTGGATCGCCAGTGCCTACGCCCGCGACCTGGCGGGAGGCGTCGTCGTCGACGCCGGGTCGGGCGAGGGGTACGGCGCCGCCGCTCTGGCCGGCCTCGCCGGCACCTGCCTGGCCCTGGAGTACGACGACAACGCCTGCCGCCACGCCGCGGCCGCCTATCCGGACATTGCCTCGATCCGCGCGAACCTCTGCGCCCTCCCCCTGCGCGATGCCCGCACGGACGCAGTGGTGAGCCTGCAGGTGATCGAGCACCTGTGGTCCCTGGGCGACTTCCTCGCCGAGTGCCATCGCGTGCTGCGCCCAGGCGGCCTCATCGTCGTCACGACGCCGAACCGCCTCACCTTCTCCCCCGGCCTCGCGCGCAGCGCGAAGCCGGTGAACCCGTTCCACGTCGAGGAGTTCGACGCCGACCAGGTGCGCGCGATGCTCCTCAACGCCGGATTCGACGACGTTGACGTGCTCGGCCTGCGTCACAGCGCGCGCATCGAGGAGTGGGAGTCGCGCCACGGCTCGATCGTCCAGGCCCAGGTCGATGCCGTGCTGTCCGATGCCTGGCCGCCGCACATCGACGCGATGGTGGCAAGCGTCACCGTCGACGACTTCGTGATCACCCGCGATGACACCGATGGGTCGTGCGACCTCATCGGGGTCGCGCGCCGGGGAGGCGCATCGTGACCGCTCCCCTGGGCACGTTCTGCCTGGTGCTCCACAGCCACCTGCCCTGGGTCGCCCACCACGGCGCCTGGCCGGTCGGCGAGGAGTGGTTGCACCAGGCCTGGGCCGGCTCCTACGCGCCGCTCCGCAGGCTGCTCGACGACCTCGCGCGCGAGGGCCGACGCGACGTGCTCACCCTCGGCGTCACGCCGGTGCTCGCCGCGATGCTCGACGACCCCTACTCCCTGCGTCAGCACCACACCTGGCTCGCCGACGCGCAACTGCGCGCCCTCGGCATGTCCAGCGCGGCCGACTCCGAACGCCGGGCCGAAGCAGCACGCCAGTACGCCGTGGCCACGCGGGCGCTGGCCGAGTTCGAGGGCCACTGGCGTCGCGGTGGCTCCGCGGCGCTGCGCCCGCTCGTCGACTCGGGCATCGTCGAGCTCCTCGGCGGGCCCCTCACGCACTCCTTCACCCCCCTGCTGCCCAACGAGCTCGCCGAGTCCACCCTGCGCGCCGGCCTGGACGACGCCGCGCTGCGCGTGGGCTCCCGGCCCAACGGCATCTGGGCGCCCGAGTGCGCGTACGCGCCCGGGCTCGAGAAGCTGTACGCCGCCGCCGGCGTCAGTCACGTCGTCGTCGACGGGCCCACCCTGCTGCACGTCGGCGCGAGTACCGACCGGCCGTGGCTGCTCGGGGAGTCCGGGGTGATCGCGTTCGGCCGCGACCTCGACGTCACCTACCGGGTGTGGTCGCCGCGTCGCGGATACCCCGGCGATCCCGCGTACCTGGACTTCCACTCCTACGACCACGAGTGGGGATTCCGCACCCGACGCGTCACGGGACGTGAGATACCGCCCCACGACAAGGCGCCGTACGAGCCGGCGATGGCACGCGACGCCGTCGACCGGCACGTCGCGGACTTCATCGGCGTCGTCGTCGACCGGCTGCGCGCGATTCGCGAGCAGCGCGGGGGCAGCCCCGGCCTCGTGGTGGCGGCGTACGACACCGAGCTCTTCGGCCACTGGTGGCACGAGGGCGTGGACTTCCTCGGTGGGGTCCTGCGCGGACTGCCCGAGGCGGGCGTCCGCGTGAGCACGCTGCGCTCCTCCCTCGGCGACGTCGACGAGGTCTCCGTCCATCCCGAGCCCTCCTCCTGGGGCTCCGGCAAGGACTGGCACGTGTGGAACGGCGAGCCGGTCGCCGACATCGCCGACGCCCAGCGATGGCTCGCCTCGGCGACCCTCGACTGCCTCGAGGCGACGCATCCGCGCAGTCACCGGTCGCCCGCGCACGACCAGCTCGTCCAGGACACCCTGCTCGCGCTCTCGAGCGACTGGGCCTTCATGGTGACCAAGGACTCCGCCGCGGAGTACGCCCGCGCGCGGTTCCAGGGTCACGTCAGCGCGGCCCGCGACCTCATCGACGCGCTGTGCCAGGGGGACTCCGCCCGGGCAGCCGCGACCGCACGGTCGCACGCGGTCGCCGACGCGCCCTTCGGGCACCTGGACGCGCGGCGATTCCTCTCCCGGCCCTGATGTCGCGCCTATCCTCGGACGATGCGCATCGTGCACCTGTCGTGGGAGTACCCACCGGTGGTGTACGGCGGCCTCGGCCGTCACGTCCATGCGCTCGCCGAGGCGCAGGCAGCCCTCGGCCACGACGTCTGCGTCGTCACCCAGGCGCCGCGCACGGCGGCGAGCACAGGCTGGGCCGCCGCGGCGAGCGCGGACGTGCCGCTCGACGACGTCGTCCACGGCGTCCGCGTCATCCGCGTCGATCGGGATCCGCCGATCCAGGAGCTCACGGGGGAGACCCTGCTCGCCTGGGCCGCCTCGCTCGAGAGCGCGATGTCGCGGCGAATCCTGCGCTCTCACGACGGCGTCACGCGGGCCGACGTCGTGCACGCCCACGACTGGATGGTGGCCCACACCGCCGTCCTGCTGCGCGCCGCGTGGGGGGTGCCCCTCGTGACGACGCTGCACGCGACCGAGGCCGGCCGCCATCAGGGCTGGCTGCCGGGTGAGCTGTCGCGCGCGATCCACGCGGTCGAGGGCTGGCTCGCGCACTCCTCCGATGCCGTGGTCACCTGCTCCGCGCACATGCGCGGCGAGGTGTCCCGCCTCTTCGCCGTCGATGACGTCGAGGTCATCCCCAACGGCATCGACACGGGCCACTGGCGCGCAGGCGCTCGCGATGTCGCCGCCGCCCGCGAGCGCTACGCCCCGCACGGTCCGCTCGTCGCCTACTGCGGCCGACTGGAGTGGGAGAAGGGGGTGCACACGCTCATCGACGCGGTCCCGCGACTGCGCCGGCGATTCCCCTCGCTGCGCGTCGTCATCGCCGGCCACGGCGGCACGTCCCGGGACCTCGAGGACCAGGCCCGGGCGCGCCGGGTCTCGTCGGTCGTGGACTTCGCGGGATGGCTGCCCGAGCGCGAGCTGCACGCGCTCATGGCCGCGGCGGACGCGCTCGTCGTGCCCAGCATCTACGAGCCCTTCGGCCTCGTCGCCCTCGAGGGCGCGGCCCTGGGCGCACCCCTCGTCGTCGCGCGCAGCGGGGGCCTGGTGGAGTTCGTCGAGGACGGCGTGAGCGGACGCACGTTCGCGACCGGGGATCCCGCCGACCTGGCCCGGGCCGTCACCGAGTGCCTCGATGAGCCGGGCCTCTCCCGCGCCTGGGCGGACGAGGCGCGTCGGCGCGTGCGCGCAGACCATCCCTGGGAGGCGGTTGCCCGGCGCACCGACGACGTCTACGCCCAGGCCGTCCGGGCACGGGCCTCACGCGACGGCGAGGCCGCAGCGTTCGCGATGCCCCCACCCGCGGGCAACCTGCTCAGCGACGGCTGACATCACTCCCCGGCGTTGGACCGGGCGGCCACGGTGGTCTTGCGGGCGATGTCGGCGATCGCGCGGCGACGTTCCTCCTGCGCTTCGTACGCGGCCCGCCGATCCTTGAGCACTCGCGCGGGGATGCCGCCCACGATGGAGTACTCCGGCACGTCGCCCCTCACGACCGCGTGAGCGGCCACGACGCTGCCGCGTCCGATCCGCGTGCCCTTGAGCACTGTGGCCTTGGCCCCGATCCACACGTCCGGGCCGACGCGCACCGGGGACTTCGTGATCCCCTGGTCCTTGATGGGCACGTGCAGGTCGTCAGTGACGTGGTCGAAGTCGCAGATGTACACCCAGTCCGCCACGATCGTCGCGTCACCGAACTCGATGTCGAGGTAGCAGTTGACGGTGTTGTCGCGACCGAACACGCACTTGTCACCGACGCGCATGGTGCCCTCGTGGCAGCGCAGGCGGTTCTCGTCGCCGAGGTGGATCCAGCGCCCCAGGATCAGCCGGCCGTAGCCGGGCCGTGCATAGACCTGCACGCGGCGGCCGAGGAACACGAAGCCCTCGGTGATGATGTGCGGGTGGCGCAGCTTGAGCCAGAAGAAGCGCCAGTAGCGCACGAGGTACCACCACGACCATGCGCGATTGCGCCATACCCAGCGCAGCGAGGCCCAGGTGAGGAAGCGGGCCTGGCGGGGATCTCGTCGCGGGCTCAGGGCCGCACCCCGGTGATGCACACGTTGTAGAAGAACTCGTCGGGGACGATTCGCGACAGCATGCGCTCGTCGAGCGCCGACAGCCGCATCCAGGTGTGGTAGGCGAAGAGTGCCCAGTTCCAGCCCAGCGATCCCGGGCGCACGGCCGACTCGACGGTCCGCACCGGCCAGCCGAACCACGACGCCGTGAACTCCTCGGTCACCGTGCTCACGTCGATGGCGCCGGCGCGCATGGCCGTGCGGGCGAGGTCATCGGGGTCGAAGGTATGCAGGTCGACGACGGCCTCGAGTCGGGCCGCCTCGGAGGAGGCCACGATCTCTTCCGCCGGGCGGCCGTAGCGATCGCGCAGGAAGGGCAGGCGGATGGCGCGGGTGGTCGCCCACCAGGTCGCGCGCGACAGGCGGCGCGCGACGAGGTCGCCGCGCTGGGTCGGCTCCCCGCAGAAGA
>CAIVWG010000213.1 GCA_903909555.1 uncultured bacterium
AAAATCCTCGGATTTTCGCGGCCCGTGGGCGGCTAACCCCGGGGGTTGGGAGTGTCAGTCGACGGGCGGACGCAGCCACACGGTGGCGAGCGGGGGCAGCATGATGTCGGCGGACGCCGGGAGCCCATGCCACGGATCGGGCTCCGCGTGCACCGCCCCGAGGTTGCCCTGCCCGCTCCCGCCGAACTCCCGGGCATCGGTGTTGAGGACCTCGTCCCACTGCCCGTGTCGCGGCAGGCCCACCCGGTAGCCCGGGCGGGGCAGGGGAGACATGTTGACCGCGCACACGAGGGGGCGCCCCAGATCGTCCCAGCGGATCCAGCTGAAGACGTTGTTGACCGAGTCGTTGGCGTCGATCCACTGGAAGCCGCCGGGATCGTCGTCGCGCTGCCACAGGGCGGGCGTCTCCCGGTAGACCCGGTTGATCTGGCTCACCGCGGCCTGGATTCCCGCGTGCTCGTCGAACTGGGTGAGCCACCAGTCCAGGCCATCGTCGGCGCTCCACTCGCGCGACTGTGCGAACTCGCAGCCCATGAAGAGCAGCTTCCGTCCAGGGTGCGCCCACATGAAGCCGAGGTAGGCGCGGAGGTTCGCCAGCTCCTGCCAGCGGTCGCCGGGCATGCGCGCGATGAGGGAGCCCTTGCCATGCACGACCTCGTCGTGGGAGATGGGAAGGACGAAGTGCTCGCTGTAGGCGTACATCATCGCGAAGGTGAGTTCGTTGTGGTGGTACTGGCGGTAGATCGCCTCGCGACGCATGTAGCTGAGCGAGTCGTGCATCCACCCCATGTTCCACTTCAGACCGAAGCCCAGGCCCCCGAGGTACGTCGGGCGTGTCACGCCGGGCCAGGCCGTGGACTCCTCCGCGATCGTCACGATGCCCGGGCAGCGCTTGTAGGCCGTCGCGTTCATCTCCTGCAGGAAGCTGACCGCGTCGAGATTCTCGCGGCCGCCGTACTCATTGGGCAGCCACTCGCCGTCCTGGCGCGAGTAGTCGAGGTAGAGCATCGACGCCACAGCATCGACGCGCAGTCCGTCGACGTGGTACTCCTCCAGCCAGAAGAGCGCGTTGGACACGAGGAAGTTGCGCACCTCCGTGCGCCCGAAGTCGAAGACGTATGTTCCCCAGTCGGGCTGCTCCCCGCGGCGCGGGTCGGGATGCTCGTACAGCGGCGTCCCGTCGAAGCGCGCGAGTGCCCAGTCGTCCTTGGGGAAGTGCGCGGGCACCCAGTCCACGATCACGCCGATGCCGGCCTGATGCAGTCGGTCGATGAGGTAGCGCAAGTCGTCCGGGCTTCCCAGACGTGACGTCGGGGCAAAGTACGACGTGACCTGGTAGCCCCACGAGCCCCCGAAGGGATGCTCGGCCACGGGGAGGAACTCCACGTGGGTGAAGCCCTCCTCAAGGATGTAGCCGGTGAGCTCCTCGGCCAGGTCGCGGTAGGACAGTCCCGGTCGCCAGGAGCCGAGGTGCACCTCGTAGATCGACATGGGGCGCGCCAGCGGGTTGGCGGCCGCCTTGTCGGCCTGCCAGGCGCCGTCCCCCCACGCGTAGGAACTCGTGAAGACCACCGAACCGGTCGCGGGAGGCACCTCCGTCGCGAAGGCGAAGGGATCGGCCTTCTCGCGCCACGTGCCGTCGGCGCCGAGGACGGAGAACTTGTAGACGACGCCGTCGCCGATCGCGGGGATGAAGAGCTCCCACACGCCCGAGGACCCGAGGCTGCGCATGGGGTGCGC
Organism: uncultured bacterium; assembly: GCA_903909555.1. GTDB lineage: Bacteria > Actinomycetota > Actinomycetes > S36-B12 > S36-B12 > Mxb001. Next base: position 1,741 of record CAIVWG010000213.1, read on the forward strand.
CAGGCTGTCCCAGTAGTTGAAGCTGCCGGAGACGCGCACGCCCCGGGCATTGGGCGCCCACACCGCGAACGACACCCCGGTCACGTCGCCGTGCAGGCTCGGGTACGTGCGCACGTGCGCGCCGAGGACCTGCCACAGCTGCTCGTGGCGACCCTCTCCGATGAGGTGGAGGTCGACGTCGCCCAGGGTCGGCAGGAAGCGATAGGGATCGTCGGAGGGGATGACAGTGCCGCGGTAGGTCACGTCGAGGGAGTAGTCGGGAACCTTCTTCACGGGGAGCACGCCGACCCAGATACCGCGGTACTCGTGCTTGAGCGGCACCCGGGTGTCGCCCATGACCACCTCGACGGCCTCGGCCATGGGGCGCAGGGCCCGCACGGTCACGCCGTCCTTGCCCGGGTGGGGGCCGAGGATGGAGTGGGGATCGTGATGGGTGCCGTCGACGAGGCGGTTGAGGTCGTTCACGTCGACGGCGACAGGCTTGACCTTGCGTGCCATCACGGTCCCTTCGTCTTGACGTTCACGGAGCCCTAGGGCCGGCGGACGCGCACGATGTGGGCGATGCGCTCGCCCGGGGTGAATCGCACGTACGTCGCCCGCCCCCAGGTCCATGATTCGCCGGTGATGAGGTCCTCGGCAAGGAAGAGGTCGTCCTCGGCCAGGCCGATCACGGCCATGTTCCACCAGACCGTGGTCTCCCGCGTCCAGAACGGGTCCAGGGAGCAGGCGACGAGCACGACGTCGTCGCCGACTCGCTTGGAGTAGGCGATGACCTGGTCGTCCTCGGGGTGGTGGAAGGCCAGACTCCTCAGGTCCTGCAGCGCGGGCTGCTCGCGGCGCACCCGATTGAGCGCAGCGATGTGCGGGGCCAGGGTCGTCCCGGACGTCGCCGCGGCGGCCCAGTCCCGCGGCCGGTACTGGAACTTCTCCGAGTCGAGGTATTCCTCGCTGCCGGCGCGCACCGGCTCGTGCTCGTACAGCTCGAATCCGCTGTAGACGCCCCACGTGGGGGAGAGCGTCGCGGCGAGGGTCGCGCGGATGGCGAAGGCGGGGGGCCCCCCGCGCTGGAGGTACTCGGTGAGGATGTCGGGGGTGTTGACGAAGACGTTGGGGCGCATGTACGCCGCGGCCGGGCCGGCGAGCTCGGAGAGATAGTCCTCGAGTCCCTGTCGGTCGTTGCGCCACGTGAAGTACGTGTAGCTCTGCTGGAATCCCACTTCGGCGAGCGCGCGCATCATGGGCGGCCGGGTGAACGCCTCCGCGAGGAAGATCACGTCGGGATCCGTCGCCCACAATTCCTGGGTGAGCCGATGCCACACCCACAGGGGCTTCGTGTGGGGGTTGTCGACACGGAAGATCCGCACGCCGAGGGACATCCAGTGCCGCACGATCCGCACGATCTCGGCGTAGAGGCCCTCGGGGTCCTCGTCGAAATAGAGGGGGTAGATGTCCTGGTACTTCTTCGGCGGGTTTTCTGCGTACGCGATCGTGCCGTCCGCACGGGATCGGAACCACTCCGGATGGGCGCTCACCCACGGGTGGTCGGGCGAGGCCTGGAGGGCCAGGTCGAGGGCGACCTCGAGCCCGTGGCGGGCGGCCTCCTTCACGAAGGCGCGGAAGTCGGCCTCGTCGCCCAGGTCCGGGTGCACGGCGTCATGGCCGCCCTCGGCGGAGCCGATGGCCCACGGGGAGCCGGGATCGCCCGGCTCGGTCACGAGGGTGTTGTTCGGACCCTTGCGGTGGGCATGCCCGATCGGGTGGATCGGCGGGAGGTAGACCACGTCGAAGCCCATCGCGGCGATGTCGGTGAGGCGCTGCGCAGCCGTCGCCAAGGTGCCCGAGCGGGGCGGTGAGGCCGTGGCCCCCTCGCTGCGCGGGAAGAACTCGTACCACGATCCGACGAGCGCTCGGCGTCGTTCCACGCGCAGGGGCCAGGGGCCGCACGACGTCGCGTGCTCGCGCACGGGGTGGTCCAGCATCGTGCGCGCGACGTCGGGATCGGCTGCCGCGGCGAACCGCACGGCGGGTGGCAGGCTCCCCTTGCGCATGCGGGCAGCCGCAGTCCGCAGCGTCTTGCGCGCATCCCCGCTGCCGCGCGGCAGGGCGCGGGCGGCAGTCTCGAGGAGGCGGGCGCCCTCCTCGAGCTCGAGGTCGATGTCCTGGCCCGCGGGCAGCTTGATGTCGGCGCGGTGGAGCCAGGTAGCCCAGGGGTCACCCCAGGCCCGGATCGTGAAGGTCCAGTCGCCCGGGGCGTCGGGCACGACGTAGGCGCCCCAGACGTCGACCCCGGTGCCCAGGTCCGCCATGCGGACGTGGGCTTCGGCCCCATCGGGCGCCCGCAGCACCACCTCGACCCCGAGCGCGTCGTGGCCCTCCCGGAACGCCACCGCGCGGATCGGGACCTGCTCTCCCACGACCGCCTTGGCCGGCAGGCGCCCGCCCTCGACCGCGGGGGAGACGTCGGTGATGGGGAATCTCCCCGCCAGGGTGGCGGGCACGCGGGTACCGGCGGTGGTCTCCGCGGACGTCTCCGCGGCGGGCCCGGTCACCCCCAGAGGGTATCGGGGCCGGGGCGATAGCGTGGCCGCCGTGAAAGCGATCCGTCGTCTCACCGTGCGCACGGTGCTGCCCCCGGCCCTCGCTCCTCTCGAGGAGCTCGCGGAGAACCTCCGGTGGTCGTGGCACCCGCCGACCCGCGACGTGTTCGCGGCCCTCGACGACCAGGTCTGGGCCCGCGTGGACGGCAACCCCGTGCGCATGCTCGCCGAGGTTTCCCCCGAGCGTCTCGCCGAGCGGGCCGCGGACCAGGGCTACGTGGACTGGGTGCACCGCACCCGCGACGACCTGCGGGCCTACCTCGACCGCCAGGCCTGGTTCCAGGATCGAGCCGAGCCGGGCCCGCGCCGCATCGCGTACTTCTCGCCGGAGTTCGGCATCGCCGCAGCGTTGCCGCAGTACTCCGGGGGACTGGGCATCCTCGCGGGCGATCACCTCAAGGCGGCATCGGACCTCGGCGTGCCCATCCTCGGCGTCGGCCTCTTCTATCGCTCCGGCTACTTCCGTCAGACGCTGTCCCGGGAGGGGTGGCAACTCGAGACGTACCCCGTCACCGACCCGCAGGAGATGCCCGTGGCGCTCCTGCGGGACGAGATCGGCAGCCCCGTGCTCGTGCGCGTCGGGATGCCCGGCGGCCTCGTCCTCAGCGCCCAGGTGTGGGTCGCGTCCGTGGGCCGGGTGCCTCTGCTCATGCTCGACACGAACATCCAGGCCAACGATCCCGCCCTGCGCGAGGTCACCGACCGGCTGTACGGCGGGGGGAGCGATAACCGACTGCTTCAGGAGGTCCTGCTGGGCATCGGCGGCGTGCGTGCCATCCGCGAGTACTGCCGTGTCACGGGCACCGATGGTCCGGATGTCTTCCACTCCAACGAGGGGCATGCGGGATTCCTCGGGCTGGAACGCATGCGCGAACTCATCGAGGGTCCCGCGGGCCTGGACTTCGACTCGGCGCTGCAGGCCGTACGCGCGGGCACCGTCTTCACCACGCACACGCCGGTCCCCGCCGGCATCGACCGATTCCCGCGCGAGGTGGTCGCGCGGTTCTTCGGCGGCGACAACGCCGTTGCGGGCATGCCCGTGGACCGGATCCTCGAACTCGGCGAGGAGACGTTCGAGGGCGGCGATCCCGGGGTGTTCAACATGGCCGTCATGGGCCTGCGCCTCGCCCAGCGGGCCAACGGAGTGAGCCTGCTGCACGGCCGCGTGAGCAGGGAGATGTTCGCGGGCCTGTGGCCGGGCTTCGATCCCGACGAGGTGCTCATCACCTCCATCACCAACGGCGTCCACGCCCCCACCTGGGTGGCACGCGAGGTGCTCGAGCTCGCCACCCGCGAGGTCGGTCCCGAACTCGTGGAGGAGGCGCGGGGCTGGGAGGCCATCGGCCGCATCCCCGACCATGAGATCTGGCCCGTGAAGCGCCGCCTGCGCGAGGACCTCGTGGCGATGGCGCGGCGCCGCCTGCGCGAGTCGTGGCTCGGCCGCGGTGCCGCGGAGGCCGAGCTGGGGTGGATCGACGGCGTGCTCGATCCCGACATCCTCACCATCGGCTTCGCTCGCCGGGTGCCGTCGTACAAGCGGCTGACCCTCATGCTGCGCGATCCCGAGCGACTGCGCGAGCTGCTCTTGCATCCCGAGCGGCCCATCCAACTCGTCGTCGCGGGCAAGGCGCATCCGGCCGACGACGGCGGCAAGGGACTGATCCAGGAGCTCGTGCGCTTCACCGACGATCCCGACGTGCGCCAGCGCATCGTCTTCCTGCCGGACTACGACATCGGCATGGCCACCGTGCTCTACCCCGGGTGCGATGTCTGGCTCAACAATCCCATCCGCCCGCTCGAGGCGAGCGGGACATCCGGCATGAAGGCCGCCCTCAATGGCGCGCTCAACCTGTCCATCCTCGACGGCTGGTGGGATGAGTGGTACGACGGCGAGAACGGCTGGGCGATCCCCACCGCCGACAACGTCGACGATCCCGACCGGCGCGATGACCTGGAGGCGGCGAGCCTCTACAGCCTCATCGAGCGCCACGTCGCCCCCGCGTTCTACCAGCGGGGCGACGACGGCCTGCCCCACCGCTGGATCGAGATGGTGCGCCACACCCTCGAGCACCTCGGCCCCAAGGTGCTCGCCAGCCGGATGGTGGGGGAGTACGTCGATCGTCTCTACGATCCGGCCGCCCGGGCAAGCCGCGCGGTGTCGGCCGACGACTACGCGCAGGCCCGCGCCCTCGCCCAGTGGAAGGCGCGCATCCAGGGTGCCTGGCCCGGCGTCGCGGTGGAGCATCTCGACGCCACCGGCGTGGAGGATGTCGCGCTGCAGGGATCCACGGCCGACCTGAGGGCCTACGTCCGCCTCGGCGACCTCACGCCCGACGACGTCCTCGTGGAGGTCCTGTCGGGGCGCGTCGACAGCGACGATCGCATCGCCTCGCCGGACCGCACCGAATTGAAGCCGGTGGAGTCCTATGACGACGGCCGGTGGATGTACGAGGGATCCCTCGCGCTGCTGCGCACGGGGCCCTTCGGATACACCGTGCGCATCCTGCCGCGGCACGAGCTGCTCGTGTCGCCGGTGGAACTCGGGCTCGTCGCCGCCCCCGCCCCGTCGTCGGCGGTCGGGGACACGCCGCTGCGCTAGTCAGCCTGCTCGGGGTCGTCGACGGCGCGCAGGAGCACGACGCTGTGGGGCACGAGGTCGACGGACGCACCGGGATCGAGCAGCGTTGGCTCGGCATCGGGGTCGGTGTCGTTTGCCGGGCGCCCGGTGTCGAAGACCACGGCGTACTTCTGCGCGAAAGGCGCGCCCGGCAGCACGAACGGGATCTCGTCGTCGGAGGCGTGCAGGATCACGAGGAACGAGTCGTCCGGGGCGGGCGCGGGCTCGCCGGGGACCGGGTGCAGGTCGCCGGAGAGGTACATCCCGAGCGTCTTCGTCTCCCAGGAGTGCCACTCCTGCTCGTCCAGGGGCGAGCCGTCGGGGCCGATCCACGCCAGGTCGGGGGCGCCGCCCTCGCGCACCGGCCGGCCGTCGAAGAAGAAGCGCTGGCGGAACACCCGGTGATCACGGCGCAGGCCGATGACCGTGCGCGCGAAGCCCAGGAGGTCCTCCTGCCAGGGCTGCAGGTCCCAGTCGAACCACGAGATCGGGTTGTCCTGGCAGTAGGCGTTGTTGTTGCCGCCCTGGGTCCGGCCGAACTCGTCCCCGCCCAGGATCATCGGGACGCCGGTCGACAGCAGCAGGGTCGACAGCATGTTGCGGATCTGACGACGGCGAATCTCGTTGATCGCGGGATCGTCCGTCTCGCCCTCGTGACCGTAGTTCGCCGATCTGTTGTCGTCGGTGCCGTCGCGGTTGTCCTCGAGGTTGGCCTCGTTGTGCTTGTGCTCGTACGTCGTGAGGTCGCGCATGGGGAAGCCGTCGTGCGCGGTGATGAAGTTGATCGAGGCGTACGGGCGTCGCCCGTCCCCCGCGTAGAGGTCCGCGGAGCCGGAGAGCCGCCATCCGAGTTCGCTCACTCCGGCGGCACCGCGCCAGAAGTCGCGCAGGCAATCGCGATACTTGCCGTTCCACTCCGTCCACAGCGTGGGGAACTCGCCCACCTGGTAGCCGCCGGGACCGACGTCCCAGGGCTCGGCGATGAGCTTGACCCGCCGCAGCACGGGATCCTGCTGGATCGTGGTGACGAACGCCCCGAGCATGTCGACGTCGTGGAAGGAGCGCGCCAGCGCGGCGGCGAGGTCGAAGCGGAAGCCGTCGACGTGCATCTCCTCGACCCAGTAGCGCAGCGAGTCCATGACCATCTGGAGGACGTGGGGGTTCGAGACGTCCAAAGTGTTGCCGCAGCCGGTGTAGTCGGTGTAGTAGCGGCCGTCACTGAGGCGGTAGTAGCCGGCGTTGTCGATGCCGCGGAAGGACAGCGTCGGACCGAGTTGGTTGCCCTCCGCGGTGTGGTTGTAGACGACGTCGAGGATGACTTCGAGGCCGGCCGCATGAAGGGTCCGCACCATCTCCTTGAACTCGCGCACCTGCTCCCCGCGCGTCCCCGAGGAGCTGTAGAACGCGTGCGGGGCGAAGAACCCCAGGGTGTTGTAGCCCCAGTAGTTCGTCAGGCCGAGCTCGATGAGGTGCACCTCGGCGACGAAGTGGTGCGTGGGCATGAGCTCGACGGCGGTGACGCCGAGCGACGTCAGATGCTCGACGACCGCGGGGTGCGCGAGGCCGGCGTAGGTGCCGCGCACGTGCTCGGGGACGTCGGGGTGCTGCATCGTGAGGCCGCGCACATGGGTCTCGTAGATGATCGTGTCGTTCCACGCGGTGTTCGGCGGCCGGTCGTCGTACCAGTCGAACGCACTCGAGACGGCGATCGACCGCGGAACGAAGGGAGCCGAGTCGGCGTCGTTGCGCACGAGGTCGTCGCTGCCCACGTGCCCGAAGACCGCGGGATCGGCCACGAAGCGCCCGTCGAGCGCCCGCGCGTAGGGGTCTACGAGCAGCTTCGCGGGGTTCCAGCGCTTGCCGCTGGCCGGATCCCACGGCCCGTGGACGCGGAAGCCGTAGGCCGTGCCGGCCACGATGCCGCCGACGTGGCCGTGGAAGACCCCGAAGGTCTGCTCGGGCAGCCGGATTCGCGTCTCGCCCTCGTCGAAGAGGCACAGGTCGACCGCCTCGGCCCCGGGGGCCCACAGCGCCACGTTGGCGCCGGAGGCATCGAGCGTCACGCCGAGCGGATCCCACGCACCGGGGCCGTCGATCGCCCACTCCACGTCGGTCTCCTCCTTCGGCCGTGCCTCGGGCCCCTAACCTACTCTCCCGGGCACACCCCGAGGTCGGCTCGCCCATAGGCTGCCGACCGGGTGGGTCGGGCTCGGGATCGATAGGGAGGTGCCGTCATGGCCGGTGAGTTCGTCTCGGTCGACGTGTCCGATGCCGTCGCGACCATCCGCCTCGATCGGCCACCGATGAATGCGCTGTCGGTCCAGGTCCAGGAGGAGATCCGCGCCGCGGCCGACGAGATGACCCAGCGCGCGGATGTCCGCGCCGTCATCCTCTACGGCGGGCCCAAGGTGTTCGCGGCGGGCGCCGACGTCAAGGAGATGGCCGACTGGTCCCTCACGGACGCGCTGGCCCGTGCGGCGCACCTGCAATCGGCCTTCACCGCCGTGGCGCGCATCCCGCAGCCGACGATCGCCGCCGTGACCGGATACGCCCTGGGGGGCGGCTGCGAGCTCGCGATGTGCTGCGACTTCCGGGTCGCCGGGGACAACGCTCGGCTCGGGCAGCCGGAGATCCTGCTCGGCATCATCCCGGGCGCCGGGGGGACACAGCGCCTGCCGCGCCTGGTGGGCATCTCCCGGGCCAAGGAGATCATCCTGTCCGGTCGTTTCGTGGTGGCCGACGAAGCGCGGGAGATCGGGCTGGTCGACCGCGTCGTGGCCCCTGACGAGGTCTATGCCGAGTCCGTGTCGTGGGCGCAGCAGCTTGCCCGTGGCCCGGCGTTCGCGATGCGCGCGGCCAAGTCCGCGATCGATCGCGGCATCGAGACCGACCTGGAGACCGGCCTCGACATCGAGCGACTGCAGTTCTCCGCGCTCTTCGGCACCCGCGACCAGGAGATCGGCATGCGGTCCTTCCTCGAGAACGGCCCCGGCAAGGCGGAGTTCACCGGGTCATGACCGATATCTCCGAGGCCTGGAACGACCCCAAGCTCGCGAACGTCCTCTACCACGACTGGGAGGCGTCCACCTACGACGAGAAGTGGAGCATCTCCTACGACGAGCGGTGCATCGATTACGCCCGTGACCGCTTCGTGCACGTGGCCGGAGATGCGGAGTGGCCGTACGAGCGCGTCCTCGAGATCGGCGCCGGCACGGGCTTCTTCGTCCTCAACCTCATGCAGGCCGGGCTGGCCAAGTCCGCGGTGGTCACGGACATCAGCCCCGGCATGGTGGAGGTCGCGGTGCGCAACGGCACCGGGCTCGGTCTCGACGTCACCGGCCAGGTGGCGGACGCGGAGACGCTTCCCTTCGGAGACGGGGAGTTCGACCTCGTCATCGGCCATGCCGTGCTGCACCACATCCCCGACGTCGAACTCGCCCTGCGAGAGGTGCTGCGGGTCCTGCGTCC
>CAIVWG010000214.1 GCA_903909555.1 uncultured bacterium
GTCAACGTAGGCGATCCCCCATCCCACTTTGACGATGTCGATGAGCGGCGCACACTGCACTATGAGAGCAGCGGTGCGAGGTAGGTCGAGGCCCTTGTCGAGGACGTGCGTCAACCCGCGGGAGCGTGGCTTGGTGTCGCGGTCGGGCAGGCTCAGGAAATCGGGCGGACCCGGCATGGACACCTCCCCGACGTTACCTCCCCTGACAGGCGGGAACACTAGGCGACCTGGTGCTCTGCAGTGCCGTCCTGGATGGATGAAGAATCGGCACGAGTTCGCCCCAGCTGGTCATGGAGTTTGCTCCGCGCTCCTGGGAAGGTCGGCGTGCGGGCGCCTAGTCCGCCGAGACGCCGAGGACCTGGACGGCGTAGCCGACCCCTCGGCAACCCCTCGGCTCCCAGGAGGTGACGTGCCCCGGCGGATCGTGGTGGTCGGCGGCGGGGCCGCGGGGATGTCGGCGGCGTCGGCCGCTCGGCGCACGGACCCCGAGGCCGATATCACCGTGCTCGAGTCCGGCCCGTTTCCGTCCTATGGCGTCTGCGGCCTGCCCTACTACCTCTCCGGGGTGGTCGAGAGCGCCGAGAGCCTGGTGGCCTATCCCGCCAGCGAGTTCCGCGACCGGCGCCGAATCGACCTCCGTCTCGAGGCGCCGGTGGAGAGCATCGACCTGGCGGGTGGAGTCGTCGTCGAGACGGGGGGCGATCGTCATCGCTACGACGCACTCGTCGTCGCCCTCGGCGCGGCACCGATCGTGCCCCCGATCCCCGGGGCGGACGATCCGCGGGTCGTCGTCGTGCGTCGTCTCGAGGACGCCATCGAACTCAGATCCCGCCTGGACGGCGTCAGCTCAGCGGCGATCGTCGGAGCCGGGTATGTCGGCCTGGAGATGGCAGAGTCCCTGCACGCCCGCGGAATCGACGTCACCGTCGTCGACCGGCTGCCGCGCGTCATGACGACCGTGGACCCTGTGGTCGCCGACCTCGTCGAGGCGGAGGTGCGCCGGCACTGCCGACTGCTGCTGGACGCCGCCCTGGAATCCATCGAGCCGGCGGGCTCGGGGGGCGTCGCGGCCCCGGGACTGCGGCTCACGTGCGGTGAGCAGACCCTCGACGTCGACCTCGCAGTCCTCGCCCTGGGTGTGCGGCCATCGACGGCCCTGGTGCCGTCACTTCAGGCTCTGCCCAATGGCGCCCTGCTGGTCGACGAGCGCATGCGCACGTCGGACCCTCGAGTGTTCGCCGCAGGCGATTGCATTGCGGTGCACCACCGGGTGCTGGACGGCCCGGCGTATGTTCCCCTCGGGCCGGCTGCCAACAAGACCGGGCGAACGGCCGGCACGGTCGCCGCGGGCGGGGACGCTCGATTCGGCGGAGTGGTGGGCACCGCGGTCGTCAAGGTGTTCGACCTGACGGTGGCGCACACCGGTCTGACCCTCGAGGAGGCTCGCGGTAGAGGCATGCCGGCCGAGGCGACCGACGTGACAGCGAAGTCGCGCGCGAAGTACTACCCCGGGGCGGAGCCCATACTCGTGCGCCTCGTCCACGAGCCGGGCGGGCGCCTCCTCGGAGCCCAGATGGCGGGTCGTGACGGTGTCGCGCAGCGCATCGACGTCATCGCGACGGCACTCCAGGCGCGCATGGGCGTGGGCGACCTCCTCGGACTCGACCTCGCCTACGCGCCGCCGTACTCACCCGTCTATGACCCTTTGATCCAGGCCGCGCAGGCCGTGCGCGTGAAGGAGCGAGCGTGAAGGATCGAATCGCTGTAGTGACCGGAGCCGCCGGTGGTATCGGCAGCGCGACCGTCAGGAGACTCCTCGCCGACGGCCTGCAGGTCGTCGCCACGGACGTCGAGGGCGCCTCGGTGCGCGACCTTTCCGAGCACCACATAGCCCTCGACGTCACCAACCCTCATGACGTCGCTCGTGCGATGGGGGAGATCCTCGATCGCTTCGGCCGGGTGGATGTGCTGGTCAACAATGCGGGCATCACTGGATCGCAGGAGGCCACCACAGCCGGAGAGACTGCCATCGAAGAGTTCGATCGGGTGATGGCCGTCAATGTGCGCGGACCCTTCCTGTGCGCGCGTGCACTCCTGCCCGCGATGGTCGACGCCGGCGGCGGCCAGATCATCACCATCGCCTCCGTCGCGGGCCTCATCGCCTTTCCCGGGCGCTGCGCCTACACGACGTCGAAGGGGGCTGCTGTCATGCTTGCCCGCTCGCTCGCCGTCGACTACGGCCACCTCGGCATCCGCTCCAATGCGATCTGCCCCGGCATGGTCGAGACGCCGATGACCCAGTGGCGGCTCGACCAGCCCGACCTGCGGGCCCGCGTCGAGTCGCGGATCCCGATCGGCCGCGTCGCACAGCCGGATGACATCGCTGATGCCGTCTCCGTTCTCGCGTCGGGCCGGCTGGCCTACGCCAACGGTTCCGCCATCGTCCTCGATGGCGGGTGGTCATCGTGGTGAGACAGACTCACAGCGCTTCTGCGCAGGTTCACTAGGGAAGGGAATCGCCATGCCAGGAAGGCTTGACGGAAGGGTAGCCGTGATCACGGGTGCCGGATCCGGGATCGGTCGTGCTTCTGCGGAGCTCTTCGCTCGCGAAGGGGCCGCGGTGGCGGTGCTCGACGTCAACGCGGACGCGGCCGCGGAGGTGGCCGCTGCGATCGCGGGCTCCGGAGGACGTGCTTTGTCGTCAGTAACCGACGTCACAGACGATGCTCAGGTCCGCACGGCGATGGCGACCGTCGTCGCGGAGCTTGGTCCCATCGGCGTCCTCTACAACAACGCTGGTATCGGCAGTAAGGGCGCTGTCGACGTTGCGGAGGAGGACGACTGGGATCGGTGCTTCGACATCAACGTCAAGGGGACCTTCCTGTGCTCGCGGGCTGTCATTCCTTCGATGCTCGAGGCCGGACGCGGGTCGATCATCAACCAGGCCTCCGTCGCCGCGCTGGTCGGTGTCCCCAACTTCGCCGCCTACTGCGCGGCCAAGGGAGCCGTGGCCAGCCTGACGCGCTCCATGTCGGTGGACCTGGCTCCGCGGGGTATCCGCGTGAACGCCATCGCCCCTGGGACCGTCTACACGCCGCTCATGGAGCCGATGCTGACGGCCCGGGGAGGCGGCGACCTGCAGAAGGGGCTGGAGATGACGATCGTGAAGTACCCCATCGGACGCCTCGGTGACGTCTCGGACATCGCTGCGGCGGCGCTGTTCCTCGCCAGCGACGAGTCGGCCTTCGCGACCGGGTCGGTGTTCGCAATCGACGGCGGGATGACGTCGATCTAGTGGCGGGCTTTCCGGGTGCGGTCGATCCGGGAACGCGTGCCGCGACGTACGCACGATGCAGGAGGAGAGATGTTCGTAGACTCGGACAAGCGGATGAGCCTGGCCGACGCCGCCGCGCTCGTCCACGATGGCGATGTCGTCGCACTGGGAGGTGGACTCTCGGCGCGCCTGCCGATGGCTCTCGTGCGCGAGCTGGTGCGCCAGGGCCGTCGTGACCTGCACGTGGTCGGATCGGCGCACAGCATCGACGTGGACATGCTCATCGGTGCCGGAGCGGTCTCTGTGTGCGAGGAGAGCTATGTCGGCTTCGAGCAGGACCTGGGGCTCGCGCCGGCCTACCGCCGGGCAGCGGAGGAGGGAACCATCCGGGTCAAGGAGAGCTGTTGCGTCACCATCCTCACCCAGTTGCGGGCCGCGTCCATGGGGGTGCCCTTCCTCCCGGTGCGCGGCATCAAGGGCACCGATGTCCCACGCTTGCACTCGGAGTACGCCGAGATGACCTGTCCCTTCACCGGCGACGTGCTGGTCGTGGTGCCCCCCCTGCGGCCGGACGTCGCGCTCCTCCACGCTCCCATGGGGGATGCCCGGGGCAACCTGGTCATGGAGCAGCCCTACGTTCTCGACGAGCACTTCGCCCAGGCATCGCGCTCGGTCATCGCGACCGTGGATCGGCTGGTCGACACCGACGACGTCGCCGGGTTCGGCGTCACGATCCCAGGCCACTTCGTGCGGGCGATCGTCGAGGTGCCCTTCGGTGCCCATCCGGCGTCGTCGTATCCCGGCTACGCCTACGACCGCCGGCACATGGACACCTACGTGAAGGCGGCCCGCACGCCGGAGGGCATGGGCGGCTACCTACAGGAGTGGGTGCTCTCCGGTGACGAGTCGGAGTATCGGGTTCGCGTGGGTGAGGAGTCCCTGGACCGCCTCACGTCGTGGACTGAGTCGGACGACGCGTGGAAGGAGCTCTTCGCGTGAGCGGAACTGCTGACCTGTCGACGTCCTGGACCTTCGACGAGTGGTTCGTGGTGGCACTGGCCCGCACCATCCAGGATCGCGAGGTGGTGTTCCACGGATTCGGGAGTCCCTGTGCTCAGGTCGCCATGCACGTCGCACGCCGGACGCACGCACCGAACATGCTGCTCATCGAGGGGGCCATGTACGCCGTCAACCCTGATCCCCCTTTCATCCCGCCCACCAGCAACGACGCGAGCCTCAAGCGTGGAGCGGCGTACAGCATGCGCTTCGAAGAGTTCTTCGACGCCGCGTGCCGGGGGGACGTGGACCGGATGTTCCTCTCCGGCGGCCAGATCGACCGCTACGGCAACACGAACGTCACCGCGGTGGGCCCACTCGAGAAGCCCAAGGTGAAGCTCGGCGGCGGAGGTGGAGGATGCAACATCTCGGCGACGATCGGGAGCCTGACGCTGTGGACCACCCGGCATCGCTCGGGGCGGACGCTGGTGGAGTCATGCGACTTCATCACCGATATCGGTCATGTCACCCCCGCTGGCGATCGTGAAGTTCTGGGGTACACCGGCGGAGGGCCGCAGTGGCTGGTGAGCGAGTTGGGAATCTTCGACTACGACGAGTCCGGGATCATGAGGCTTCGGCAACTGTGGCCGGACGTCACCGTCGACGATGTCTTGGCAGCCACCGGCTTCGGACTCGTCGTGGCGGACGATGTCGGCTCCGTGGACCCCCCGACCTCGGAGGAGCTCAGGGCAGTTCGCGAGGTAGACCCGCTCGGCGTACGGCGGTCGGAGTTCGACCCGGCCGAACTCGACCGGTCCTTTTCGGTGAGTGCCTGAGGGGCTGCCGGTGCGCGTTCCCCGTTCTCTCAGGCCGGTTTTCGATCCCGAGCGCATCGCTGTCGTGGGCGCATCCGCGACCCCGGGGAGTCCGGGCTGTGTGATCTGGGGCAATCTCGCATCGTTCCCGGGGGAACGCATCCCGATCACCCGATCGAGCGCGGAGATCGACGGCGTGCCGGCATACCGCTCCCTGCCTGAGGTGCCCGGCCGCGTCGACCTCGCGATCATCGCCGTGCCCGCACCCTCGGTGCTCGATGTCGTCCGGGATGCTGCCGCGTCCGGAGTGGGGGCCTGCGTCATCGTGAGTGCGGGGTTCGCCGAGACCGGCGAGCAGGGCGCGGATCTCCAGCGCGAGATGGTGCGCATCGCCCGAGAGGCGGGCGTCCTCCTCGTGGGCCCGAACTGCCTGGGAGTGCAGAACTGCGACCTCCCCATGAACGCCTCGTTCTCCTCCGGCCTGGCCCGCCCTCCGGGCGAGCCGGGCGGCGGCGGGATCAGCCTCATCA
>CAIVWG010000215.1 GCA_903909555.1 uncultured bacterium
GGCCACCCAGCGAAGTCGCCATCGGATAGGCGCGGAGTCACCCCACCCCAGAGCGAGGTGCGCCCACCGAGTTGACGGGATCGGAACCAGATGTAGTCCCCGGACCCTGACGTCGTGTACGGGTGCAGCGTGTCGTCCACCAGGAAGGGGGCGACGGCCGGAACGAATCCGGGGAGCAACGACTGCCGGTGCTGCTCGGGCAGATCACCGGGGGGATCCTCGAGGCGGAGAAGCCTCGCCAGCGCCTCGGGGCCCACGTCGGGGCCCGCTTCGACGACGAGCACCCGCCGGCCGGGATGCGCGAGGCACCGCGCCGCCCAGGCGCCCGTCGCCCCCGATCCGATGACGATAACGTCGTACACGCTTCATCTCCTCACCGGATCCCACCGATGGCCCGAGTCGACAATAGGCCCGGTGGCTACGACGCCCCCGAGCCACGGCTCGATGCCATCGCGGGGGTGCAGGGGAACGTCGGCCGAGGGGGTCCGCCTCGCAGCACCGCCAACTCTTGGTCTCCAGGCGGCATCGAGGGCCTGGGCACTGGCACGATGGGCCCATGTTGAGCTCCCGCGGCCACCGGGCATGGATTCTCCCCACTGTCCTGCTCGCCGTGGTCGGGAGCATCACCCCGGCCGCAGCCGCGCTGCCGCCCACGCCTGGGCCCTACCCTCCCGCCGAGCGCTCCGATCACGTGGACACCTACTGGGATACACCGGTCGCCGATCCCTACCGCTGGCTCGAGGACCCCTCCGATGCGCGCACCGCCGCGTGGGTCGATGCCCAGGAGGTGCTGACCCGCGAATTCCTGGAGGCACTGCCCACGCACGCCGAGCGCGAGTCGCAAATGACCGAACTCCTGCAGCAGCCCGACGTCGGGGTGCCCACGACGGCGGGTGCACGTATTTTCTGGACTGCCAGCGACGGGGTCCAAGCGCAGTCCGTGCTCTTCACATCCACGGCCGGGCGCGATGCCGGGACCGTGCTCATCGACCCCAACACGCTGTCGGCGGACGGCACGACCTCGCTCGCCGGATGGGTCCCCAGCCCCGACGGTCGCTACGTCGCCTGGGCGACCTCCGAGGGCGGCTCGGACTGGCTCACGTGGCGCATTCGCGACGTGCGCACGGGCCGGGACCTGCCCGACCGCCTGGAATGGTCGAAGTTCTGCTCGGTGCAGTGGCTCGCTGACGCTTCTGGCCTGTACTACTGCCGCTTTCCCAAGCCTGCGGACCCCCTCGAGTCGGTCAACACGGGGATGCATATCCGGTTCCATGCCCTGGGCACGCGCGTCTCTCGCGATCCCGTCGTCTTCGAGGACCCGGCAACCCCCGACCTGTTGGTCTTCCTCGAATCCGCGCCCGGCAAAGCGCGCACGTGGCTCTCGATCGGCAGCGGGTCCTCCTTGAGCAACTCACTCGCCTACCTGGCGGGAAGTCCGAGCGCACCCCGGGCGCGGATGCTCCGACTCGATCTCGAGGCGACGTACCAGGTCATCGCCCAGGACCGGCGGTACGTCTGGCTGCTCACCACAGCCGACGCCCCCAACCGGCGACTCGTGCGAGTGGACCTGCGAAGGCCGGCCTCCCGCAACTGGGTCGAGGTCATCCCCGAGGGCCAACGCAGCATCGCCGGCGTCACGGCCGTCGGCACGCGCTTCGTCGTGAACTTCCAGGAGAACGCATCCAGTCGGATCGAGGTCTACGCGCGGGGAGGCAAGCTCGAGGGCGTCGTAGAGCTCCCGGGGATCGGGACCGTCTCCGATGTCTCGCAGCGCGGCAACGGCTCGGGTGCCTTCCTCAGTTACACCAGCTACCTGCAACCACGACAGATCCTCGCCCTCAACGCCGAGCAGCGTCGCCTACGCACGTGGTACTCGCCGCCCGTGCCGTTCGATCCGGCCGACTTCGTCACCGAGCAGGTCTGGACCACGAGCAAGGACGGCACGCGCGTCCCCGCCTTCGTCTCACGTCTGCGCACGACCACGCCCAACGGGGCCCGGCCGACCTGGCTCTACGGCTACGGCGGTTTCGATATCTCACTCACCCCGAATTACTCCAAAAGCGCCATCGCGTGGATGCAGAGCGGAGGCGTCTACGTCGTGGCGACCTTGCGCGGAGGTGGGGAGTTCGGGAGGGAGTGGTACGAGGCGGGCACGCTCCTGCGCAAGCAGAACGTGTTCGACGACTTCATCGGTGTCGCTGAGTGGCTGATCGATAACGACTGGACCAGCCCGGATCGGCTCGCGGCCAACGGAGGGAGCAACGGGGGGTTGCTGGCCGGCGCGGTCCTCACTCAGCGGCCTGACCTCTTCGGCGCGGTGATCCCCGAGGTGGGCGTCCTCGACATGCTGCGCTACCAGGACTTCACCATCGGCTACGCCTGGGCATCCGACTACGGCCGCTGGGACGACAGCAAGGAGATGTTCGACTACCTCCTGGGGTACTCCCCCCTGCACAATGTGAGAAGCGGAGTCGACTACCCCCCCACTCTCATCACGACTGCCGAGCGCGACGACCGCGTCGTTCCGGCACACAGCTTCAAGTTCGCGGCCACCTTGCAGTACGCCAACCCCGATGGCGCGCCCATGCTCATCCGGATCAGTCGGCAGGCCGGGCACGGAGCCGGAGCCTCGCTCGAGCAGGCGGTGGCCCTAGCTGCAGATCGCCTGGCCTTCCTCGACGCCTACATCGGCTGAGCGAGCCCCAGGTACGTCGTCTCCTGGGCCCCGGGAGTCGCTCGGCAGGGCGGAATCACAGCCACGGAGGAGGCGCCGGAACCGCAGCGAGGCCCACGGGCGTGAGACCCGTGCCCGGGGCACGACCCGTGATCCACGCCAGCAACTCCTGGCTCGAGCCGGCGAGCCCCGGACCTTCGCCTCCCGTGATCGGCATGCGCTTGCCGTCGGCCTCCACCCAGGCGACCGGGAAGTCCCCGCGGCTGGCGAACGTGCCCACGGCGCGCGGCAGCGCCCATGCGCCCAGTTCGTCCGGCCAGTCCTCCCACGTGTAGCCGTCCATGCCGAGGTCGGAGTGGTGAATGCACACCTCCTGAACGCGCAAGAGCGGGAAGTCGCCCATCCGGACGGTGAGGCCGCCACGGATCTCCACCACCTCATCCCGTCGCGCTTGCGGGAGGCCGGCGAAGTCGCGACGGGCATCGTCGTGTGTCGCGGACAGCGCCAGGCGATGCTGGGCGACCGAGCGTCCGGATCGCCACTCGATGTCGCTGCTGCGCGCCTCCGGGGACTCGTACATCGCGCGAGGGACCTCGTCGATCATGGAACGGGCCCGGCGGCCGAGGCCTTCGGCGTTGCCCGCGAGGTGGGCCAGGACGTGGCCGCGACTCCAGCCGGGCAGCGACGACGCACTCGCCAGATCGTCCTCCGACAGGGCATCGACGGTCCCGAGGAGAATCTCGGTCTGCGCGTCCATGAGGTCAAGGGACATGGGACAAGTCTGCCTGCCTGGTCCCGCCGCGCGCGGGAGATCTCGACACATCCGGCTCGGCCTCGCCGCGCATGGGGTCGAATCGGCGGCCGCGAGGGTCTAGCCGCAGTCGATCTGCTGGCCCGCGACGTAGCAGCGCGCGAACGTCTCGCC
>CAIVWG010000216.1 GCA_903909555.1 uncultured bacterium
CGCACATCCGCGAGTCGGACGCCATCTGCCAGGTGCTGCGGGCGTTCGAGGATCCCGATGTCGTGCATGTCGAAGGTCGCGTAGACCCTGCCGAGGACCTCGCGACCATCAACACGGAGTTGATTCTCGCCGACCTGCAGACGCTGGAGAAGGCCATCCCGCGCCTGCAGAAGGAGGCGCGCATGCAGAAGGAGCGCGCCGAGGTCCTCGCCGCCGCGGAGAAGGCACAGGAGATCCTCAACGCCGGCACGACGATCTTCGCCTCCGGCATGGATGCGACCCCGATCCGCGAGCTCTTCCTCCTCACCGCCAAGCCGTTCCTGTACGTCGTCAACGCCGACGAGGATCAGTTGCCGGACGCGGCGTTCCGGCAGCGGATGCGCGACCTGCTTGCGCCGGCCGAGGTGGTGTTCCTCGACGCCAAGATCGAGGCGGAGCTCGTCGGCCTCGACCACGCCGAGGCGCTGGAGCTGCTGGAGTCGATCGGCCAGGACGAGTCCGGGCTCGATGCGCTGGCGCGCGTCGGGTTCGACACGCTCGGGCTGCAGACCTACCTCACGGCCGGGCCGAAGGAGGCGCGCGCGTGGACGATCCGCAAGGGCGCGACCGCGCCCGAGGCGGCCGGCGTGATCCACACCGACTTCCAGAAGGGCTTCATCAAGGCGGAGATCGTGTCCTTCGACGACCTCGTCGACGCCGGCACGATGGCGGAGGCGAAGTCGCGTGGCAAGGTGCGCATGGAGGGCAAGGACTACGTCATGGCCGACGGCGACGTCGTGGAGTTCCGCTTCAATGTCTGATGCCCTTCGACGGGCATTCGCCGGTTGGCCGACGCTTGGCGCTGCGATGCGTGATGCGATCGCGGATCTGAACGACGTCGACCTCGCGCGCACGGCCGGCCCGGGACGCTGGCCCCTCTGGGCCGTGATCGGCCACCTCGCCTGCCAGCGCGTCTTCTGGCTCTGCGACTTCGCGGGAGAGCCTGGGGCCGACACGACGCCGTTCACCAATGCGGCGTGGTCGTGCCCCGGTGACGAGGACCTCGAGAACGTCCTGACCGCGCCGCAGCTGATCGATGCCCTCGACTCGACCTTCGCCATCGTCGATCGCGTCCTCGGCACCTGGACCATCGACAGCCTGTCGGACGTCATCGATCGCTCGGCCTGGGGCGCTGACTGGGTGCACACGCGAGGCTTCGTCATCGACCGGGTTCACTCCCACGATCTGTGGCATGCGGCCGAGGCAAACGAGATCCTCACCGCCGCAGGACTGCCTCCTATGGACCCGTGGCGCTGACTGCGGGCGGCGTTCGCAGGCCCTCCGACTTCAGCTCCAGCGATGCCAGGGCCGCGATCACCTGCTGATCCCCCCTGCGCCAGGCACCGGCCGGGTCGTCGCTCACGCGCGCGAGCAGGTGCAGGGGCTGGCGGGCCATGGCGCGCAGCGCGAAGAGGTCGAGGTCGTCGACCGAGTCGAGGAAGCGTCGCGCTGCGGTGGCTCTCCTGATGAAGGCGATGCGGAGCGGGACCCAGAACATCGCCCAGGACGCGATGCCCAGGACCGCGAGCGCGATGGCGACGAAGCGGGCGAGCACGCCCACGGCATCGGCTGCCGACTGGCCGGCCGCGGCGATCGACTCGCTCGCGCCGGCCATGCCGTCGAAGGGCGACTGCAGCGCCTCGCCGACGAGCGGCACCTGGCCCATGGTCTCGCCGGCCGACGCGAATCTCCCGGCCAGGTCGGTCGCGCCGCTCGCGATCGCGAGCCCCGGGGTCGCGAGCACCATGATGAGGTCGTAGAGCCGCAGCGCCACCCAGATCCACAGCAGGCTCCAGAAGACCAGCCATGCGTCGCCGAGTGCCTGGCGTGCGCGCCGGGCCGGAATCTCTGAGTACCACGTCATGGCCGCACCTTAGGATGCGAGCGTGACCGCTGCCCAGCGACGGACCGTGGCGATCGTGGGCGCGGGACCCGCGGGGCTCATGCTCTCCCACCTCCTGTCGCGTCGCGGGATCGACAGCATCGTCGTCGAGGAGCGCTCGCGGCACGAGATCGAGACGGCCAATCGCGCCGGCATCCTCGAGGCCGGTGCCGTGAGCATGCTCGTCGACGAGGGGGTGTCCGATCGAGTCCTGCGCGACGGGCACGAGCATGACGGCATCGAACTCCGCTTCCGGGGGCGCGGCCACCGCATCGACTTCCGCGACCTCGTGGACGCTGCCGTATGGCTGTATCCGCAGCAGGATGTCTTCGCCGATCTCGCGGATGCCCGTGCGCGGGACGGCGGGGACGTGCGCTTCGAGGTGAGCGAGGTGGCCGTCGTGGACCACCTCACGGCGCCCGTCTTGAACTTCACTGACAGCGAGGGCGAACGCCAGGAGGTGCGCGCCGACATCGTCGTGGGAGCCGACGGGTCGCGCTCGTACTGCCGGGGGCTCATCCCCGCCTCCGAGCGCCGCGAGTACTTCACCACCTACCCCTACGCATGGCTCGGCATCCTCGCCGATGCGCCCCCCAGTGCGCCGGAGCTCATCTACGCGCACTCCGACCGCGGCTTCGCGCTCATCTCTCAGCGCACCCCGACAGTGCAGCGCATGTACCTGCAGTGCTCGCCGGACGAGGACCTCGCCCAGTGGTCCGACGACCGCATCTGGGAGGAGCTCATCGTGCGCACCTCGGGCGACGGCTTCGAGCTGAAGACCGGCGCCATCACCGACAAGGCGGTGCTGCCCTTCCGCAGCTACGTCGACGAGACGATGCGCCACGGCCGCCTCGTGCTCGCAGGCGATGCCGCACACACCGTGCCGCCGACGGGCGCCAAGGGGCTCAATCTCGCGCTCGCCGACGTACGCATCCTCGCCGAGGTGATCCCGAGAGCACTCGCCGCCGACGACATGGACATCCTCGACGAGTACGCCGAGCGCGCTCTCGACCGCATCTGGAAGGCGGAGAGCTTCTCCTACTGGATGACGCAGATGCTCCACCTCAGTCCTGAGGGCGATGCCTTCGATGCGCACCGCCAGATCGGAGAGCTCCAGCGCATCGTGACGTCGACGCGCGGATCGGCGTACCTCGCGGAGGCCTACACTGGGTGGCCATCATGACCATCACCCTTCAGCCTGTCCCCGGCGAGTACGCCGTCCACCGCCTGGCACCGGATGCCGACATCCCGGCAGCCGTGTGGTCGTCGCCCTTCGTGTCCGTGTCGCGCTCCGGCGACGAGCTGAGCATCGTCACCGATGCCGGCATCCACGTCGACGCCCAGAGCACCGTCAAGCCGTGGCTCGCCTACCGGGTCGCCGGGAGCATCGACTTCTCCGTCACCGGCGTCATGTCAGCCCTGACGACTCCCCTGGCCGAGGCAGGCCTGGGCATCCTCGGCATCTCGACCTACGACACGGACTACATCCTGGTTCACGCGGATTCCGGGGAGGCCGCGGAGATCACGTGGCGCAACGCCGGCATCGCCATCGACCGTCCGTGACCGTCGTCGTCGCGGCCGCCATCGAGCGCGGGGGCCGCTACCTCGCGGCCCGCCGCACCCGGCCGGCGTGGGCTGCGGGCCGCTGGGAGTTCCCCGGTGGCAAGGTGGACGCGGGCGAGACGGACGACGAGGCGCTGGCCCGCGAGATCCGCGAGGAGCTCGGCGTCGACATCGAGATGCTCGATCGCGTGCCAGGGGAGTGGGCACTGCACGACGATCTCGTGCTCCATCTCTACGTCGCCCGGCTTGCCGGGGGCGAGCCTCAGCCGCTCGATCACCACGACGCGCTGCGCTGGGTCACGCCCGGGGAGTTCGGCGAGATCGACTGGCTGGAGTCCGACCGGGACGCCGTGGCCGCCCTACTAGCATTGCTCGCCATGGATGACGACGCTGTGGCCGCGCCCCTGGCCTACTCCGTGGAGCGGGACTTCGCCACCCCGGTCGATCGCATGTGGCACGCCTGGACCGATCCCGCCGCCCTCGAGGAGTGGTACCACCCGATGGACCTCAGCGTGGTCCCCGGCTCGGTGGTGTCCGAGCCGGCCGTGGGAGGCCGCTGGGCGGTGGCCGTGGACGCCTCCGCCTACGGGCACATCGCCTACTTCTGGGGCCGTGTCACGGAGGTCGATGAGGGGCACCGCCTCGCCCACACCCTGTCCTACTCCCAGGACGAGTCGGACTTCATCGCTCGGGACGACGATGCCGAGCATCACCTCATCGTCATCGATCTCGCCGAGGGCGACGGCTCCACATGGGTGCGCTTCGCCCAGTACGGCGAGATGCCCGCCGACCAGGCGGCCATGGCCCAGCAGGGCATCGAGAGCTACTTCGACTCCCTCGGCGCCTACCTCGACCGCTGAACGCCGGGGCACCGCGTACAGTCGTCTGATGCCCGCGACCCGATCGGACCTGCGCAACGTCGCCATCGTGGCCCACGTCGACCACGGCAAGACGACGCTCGTGGACGCCCTGCTCTGGCAGTCCGGGGCCTTCCGGGAGAACGCCGATATCGCCGAGCGGGTCATGGACTCCATGGACCTCGAGCGCGAGAAGGGCATCACCATCCTCGCCAAGAACACCGCCGTGGCCTTCGACGGCGTCACCATCAACATCGTGGACACTCCCGGCCACGCCGACTTCGGGGGCGAGGTCGAGCGGGCGCTGGAGATGGTGGACGGGGTCCTCCTGCTCGTCGACGCCTCCGAGGGTCCCCTTCCGCAGACGCGCTTCGTGCTCCGCAAGGCGCTGTCCAAGCGGCTCCCGGTCGTCCTCGTCGTCAACAAGGTGGACCGGTCGGATGCGCGCATCGCCGAGGTCCTCGACGAGACGTACGAGCTCTTCCTCGACCTCGACGCCAGCCAGGATCAGATCGACTTCCCCATCGTGTACTGCGCCGCCAAGGCCGGCCGCGCGAGCCTGGAGCGCCCGGCGGACGGATCCATGCCGGACAGCCCCGACCTGCGGCCGCTCGTCGAGACCCTGCTCGCCACGATCCCGGCGCCGACGTACACCGAGGGGGCGCCGCTGCAGGCGCATGTCACCAACCTGGACGCCTCGCCGTACCTCGGGCGGCTCGCGCTCTGCCGCGTCCACGAGGGGACGATCCGCAAGGGGCAGCAGGTCGCCTGGTGCCGCGCCGACGGCTCCCTCGAGCGTGCCAAGGTCGCCGAGCTGCTCATCACGAAGGCCCTCGATCGCGTGCCGACCGACGAGGCGGGACCAGGCGACATCATCGCCGTCGCGGGGCTCCCGGACATCACCATCGGCGAGACGCTCGCTGATCCCGACGATCCGCGTCCCCTGCCGGTGATCACCGTGGACGAGCCGAGCATCTCGATGACCATGGGCATCAACACCTCGCCGCTCGCCGGCCAGAGCGGCGACAAGCTCACCGCGCGCATGGTGAAGTCGAGGCTGGAGGCCGAGACGATCGGCAACGTGTCGATCCGGGTCCTTCCGACGGACCGCCCGGACACCTGGGAGGTGCAGGGGCGAGGGGAACTGCAGCTGGCGATCCTCGTCGAGATCATGCGTCGCGAGGGCTTCGAGCTCACCGTGGGCAAGCCCCAGGTCGTCACCAGGATCATCGACGGCAAGGTCCACGAGCCGGTCGAGCGCCTCACCGTCGACATCCCCGAGGACTACCTCGGTGTCGTCACGCAGCTCATGGCGCTGCGCAAGGGGCGCATGGAGCAGATGGTCAACCACGGTACGGGCTGGGTGCGCATGGACTACCTCGTCCCGGCGCGCGGGCTCATCGGCTTCCGCACCGAGTTCCTCACCGAGACCCGCGGCACCGGCCTGCTCCATCACGTCTTCGATCGCTACGAGCCGTGGTACGGCGAGCTGCGCACCCGTCCCACCGGGTCACTGGTGTCCGATCGTCGCGGCATGACGACCGGGTTCGCACTGGCGAACCTGCAGGAGCGCGGCACGATGTTCGTCGGGCCCGGCACCGAGGTCTACGAGGGCATGATCGTCGGGGAGAACTCCCGAGCGGACGACCTCGACGTCAACCCCACCAAGGAGAAGAAGCTCACCAACATGAGGTCGTCGACCGGAGACGTCCTCGTCCCCCTCATCCCGCACCGGTCGCTCTCCCTGGAGCAGGCCCTGGAGTTCTGCCGCGACACCGAGTGCGTCGAGGTGACCCCGGCGGCCGTCCGGATCCGCACGGTGCAACTCGCGGCGACGGACCGGGCCAAGGCCCGGTCACGCTCCCGCTAGGGCCAGTCCCCCCGGGGATCCCGGTATCCGGAACGCCGGGACCCTCCCGTGTCCCGGGTCGCGATCCGGTCACGATCCGAGGCCGTATCCCAGGACGCCCCCGGGTCCCCCCGAGCCCGGCGTACAGTGCGACCGGGCCGGCAGGCGGCCCGCGTGAGTGGGCGAAGGGACGGTGGGGTGGCGACGACCGAGTCCGTCGAGGCCGCTTCCTCGGCGTCCCCGGACGGCCCCGAGGAGATCAAGGGGCGCTCGCTCTCCCAGATCGCCTGGGGGCGGCTGAAGCGGGACAAGACGTTCATCGGGTCCTGCATCGTGCTGCTCATCGTCCTCCTGGTGGCGATCTTCGCCCCCTTCATCACCGGCCTCATCGGCGTCGACCCGTACTCCCTGGACGCCTCCGCCATCAGCTCCTCGGGCGGCAAGCCCAACGGACCCTGGGGAGGCGCGAGCCTGGACCACCCGCTCGGCGTCGAATGGGGGACGGGGCGCGACATTCTCGCCCGGCTCCTCTACGGGCTGCGCATCTCCCTGCTCATCGCCACCACGGCCACCATCCTCGTCGTCATCCTGGGGACGCTCTTCGGCGTGATCTCCGGCTACGTCCGCGGCTTCACCGATGCGGCCATCGGCCGCTTCATGGACCTCATCCTCGCGTTCCCGTTCCTCCTCATCGTCCTCGCGCTCTCGGGGGCCATGACGCAGCGGCTGACGGACCTCGGGGTGCCGGAGGGCAATGCCTCCCGCATCACCTACCTCATCCTCGTGCTCGGCATCTTCGGCTGGCCCTACCTCGCCCGCATCGTGCGCGGCGAGGTGCTCAGCCTCCGGGAGCGGGAGTTCGTGGAGTCCGCGATCGCCATGGGCGCGAGCGCGCCACGCATCATCTTCCGCGAGATCCTGCCGAACCTCTGGGCGCCGATCCTGGTGTACGCCACCCTCCTGCTGCCCACGTACATCGCCGTCGAGGCAGCCCTGTCCTTCCTCGGCGTGGGGATCCTGCCGCCGGAGCCGTCCTTCGGCGCGATGCTCTCGGAGAGCGTGCAGTTCTTCCAACTCGTCCCCAGCTACCTCTTCATCCCCGGGACCGTGCTCGTCATCGTGGTCGTGGCCTTCAACCTCGCCGGCGACTCGGTGCGCGATGCGCTCGATCCCAAGGCGGTCAAGTGATGCCGCCCCCTCATCTCCCGTCAGACACCGTTCGGCCCGATGGGGCCGGGGGAGGAAGGTCACACCCGGTGACCATCGGTGCACCAAAGGAGGAAATATGGTGAAGTCGAAAGCCACCCTCGCGATCGGAATCGCGGCGGGTGCGCTGATCCTCGCCGCGTGCGGCGGCGACACGTCAGGTGGCGAGTCGTCGAGCGCGCCGGCCAGCAGTTCCCAGGGGGGCGAGGCCACCTCGAGCCCCGAGGCGTCGCCCAGCGAGGCACCCGCCCCGTCGGGCGAGGGGCAGGCGGGCGGAACCCTCACGATCCTGAGCCCGGCCGAGCAGATCCTCACGCTCGACCCTCAGGTCATCTACACGGGCGAGGACCTCGGCTTCCTCGGGGCCACGATCATGCGCTCCCTCACCGCCTACCAGGTCGCCCCCGGGGACGCCGAGGGCACGACGCTCGTGCCCGACATGGCGACCGACACCGGCACCGCCTCCAACGGCGGCAAGACCTGGCAGTTCACGCTGCGCGACGGCATGAAGTGGGAGGACGGCTCGCCGGTCACGTGCGAGGACGTCGCCTACGGCACGTCGCGCCAGTTCGACGTCGGCCTCACCGAGGGCGGCCCGGTCTACGCCGTGACCTACCTCGATATCCCCGTCGACAAGGACGGCAACTCCGAGTACAAGGGCCCGACGGACGGCACCGGCCAGGAGCTGTTCGACAAGGCGGTCACGTGCGATGGCAACACCATCACGTTCAACCTCAACCAGCCCGTCCCGGACTTCAACTACGCCGTGACCCTCGGGTTCAGCGCGGTCCCGGCCGGCATGGCCACGGGCCCGGAGTACGCCGACAAGCCCATGTCCAATGGCCCGTACAAGATCGCTGAGTACGCCAAGGGCAAGGGCGGCAAGCTGGTCCTCGTCCGCAACGAGAACTGGTCGCCGGAGTCGGATCCCTACCGCAAGGCCTACCCCGACTCCTGGGTCGTGAACTTCGGCATCGAGGAGTCGGTGGCCGACCAGCGCGTCATCCAGAGCTCCGGCGAGGACGAGTTCGCCATGGTGCAGGGCCTCACGACGGCGTCGCTGCCGATCGTGTTCGAGGACCCGACGTACGAGACGCGGCGCATCGATGCCTACGACCCGTACACCATCTACGCGGCCGTCAATGCCGAGAAGGTCCCGGATCAGAAGTGCCGCCAGGCCATCGGCGTCGCCCTTGACCGCGAGGCCCTGCGCCTCAATGCGGGCGGCGACTTCGCGGGCGACTTCGCGGATGGTGCCGTGAAGCCGAACATCGGCATCGACTACGCCCCGACCGGGCTGTGGGACGGCCTCCTCGGCCAGCCCGTGCCGGCTACCGGCGATCCGGAGTTCGCCAAGAAGCTGCTCTCCGAGGGCAAGGACTGCCCGACCGAGATCACGCTCGACTACGCGCAGAGCGAGGACAGCGACAAGGCTGCCGCGATCTGGGTCGAGTCGCTGGCACGCGCAGGGATCACCGTGAAGCCGAATCCCATCGAGCGCGGCCAGTACTACGGCGTGGTCTTCAAGGACGCCAACGAGGTCATGCTCGGCGGCTGGGGTGCTGACTGGCCCAATGCCTCGACGGTGATCCCGCCGCTGTTCGTCCAGGGCTGGAACCTCTCCCGCGTGGACGACAAGGCGTTCAACGAGAAGGTCAAGGCAGCCTCGGTCGAGCTCGACCGCAACACGCAGGCCACCCTGTGGCACGAGCTCAGCAAGGAAGCTGCGGCGCAGATGTGGATCGTCCCGACCCGATTCGGCAAGGACCAGCGCCTCGCCGGCACCAAGGTGGGCCCGATCTTCAGCTGGGCGGCGTACGGCTCCTGGCCGTACCCGATCATGTACGCCGCGCAGTAGGACCGCGCGCTGAGAGGGGGGCGGGGCGTCAGCCCCGCCCCCCGACGCCGGAGGGAGGGGATCGATGGCTGGCTACGTCGTGCGACGTGTCCTCATCATGATCCTGCTCCTTCTCCTGCTCACGATGGCGGTCTTCTTCCTCTTCAGCCTGCTGCCGGCCGATGTCGCGCGCCTCACGTGCGGCAAGATCTGCACGGAGCAGACCCTGGCGCTCAACAGGGCCCGACTCGGCCTCGACAAGTCCGTCTTCGAGCAGTACTGGATCTTCCTCACGGGCCTGTTCTTCGGCCGCACCTTCGGCGAGGGACCCGCGGCGGTCGTCTGCGATGCCCCCTGCCTGGGCTACTCCTTCACCCGCAACGAGCCGGTGCTCGACCTCATCGTGGACCGGCTCCCGCCGACGATCTTCCTCGCGATGGGGGCCTTCGTCCTCTTCATCATCGGCGGCGTAGGCGTCGGCGTCTACAGCGCGCTGCGCCGCGGTCGCTGGCAGGACAAGGGCGTCATGGGCGCCTCGCTCATCGGCTACTCCCTGCCCTCGTTCTTCATCGGGCTCGTCGCCATCTACTTCATCATCATCCGGTGGAAACTCCTGCCGTTCCCGTCCTACGAACCGCCGTGGGAGGACCCGGTGGGGTTCGTGCAGACGATGATCCTGCCGTGGGTCGTGCTCGCGATCCTGTACGCGGCGTTCTACACCCGGCTGACGCGCAGCCAGATGCTCGAGACCCTCAACGAGGACTACATCCGCACGGCGCGGGCCAAGGGCCTGCCCGAGCGCGTGGTCGTGCGCAAGCACGCACTGCGCGCGGGACTGACGCCGATCGTCACGGCGGCGGGCCTCGACCTCGCCGGCCTGCTCGGCGGCGCGATCATCCTGGAGACCATCTTCAGCCTCCCCGGGCTCGGGAGCCTCGCGGTCTCCGCCGTCCTCGATCCTGACCTGTCCATCCTCGTCGGGGTCACCCTCGTCACGGCGACGTTCATCATCGTGGCGAACCTCATCGTCGATCTTCTCTACGCGGTCATCGACCCTCGGGTGCGGCTGTCGTGAGCGCGCCCTTCCTCGTCGTCGAGGACCTCAACGTCTCCTTCCCGACCGAGGACGGCGTCGTCCAGGCCGTGTCGGGATCGTCGTTCTCCGTCCAGCAGGGACGCACGCTGGCCATCGTGGGGGAGTCCGGCTCGGGGAAGAGCGTGACCGCCCAGGCCATCATGGGCCTGCTCAACCGCAGGTCGACGTCGATCTCGGGCCGCGTCGTCCTCGACGGCACCGACCTGTTCGCGCTCAAGGAAGACCAGGTGCGCAGCCTCCGCGGGTCGACGATGGCGATGATCTTCCAGGACCCGCTGTCGAGCCTGCATCCCTTCTACCGGATCGGTGACCAGCTCGTCGAGGCCGTGCAGGTCCACGGCCGGGTGAGCAGGGCCGATGCGCGGAAGCGCGCCATCGATGCGCTGGGGCATGTGGGCATCCCCGCCCCCGACCGTCGCGTGGACGACTATCCCCACCAGTTGTCGGGGGGCATGCGCCAGCGGGTCATGATCGCGATGGCCCTCATCAACTCGCCCTCGCTGCTCATCGCCGACGAGCCCACCACCGCCCTCGATGTCACGGTCCAGGCGCAGATCACCGAGCTGATCACGACGCTGCAGAGGGAGAGCGGCACGACACTCCTCATGATCACCCACGATCTCGGCGTCGTGGCCGACATGGCCGACGAGGTGTGCGTCATGTACGGCGGGCGGATCGTGGAGTACGGCACCGTCGACGACATCTACTACCGGCCGGAGCACCCCTACACCCACGGCCTGCTCGCCTCGGTGCCCCGCCTGGCCTCGGCGCGCGTCGAGCGGCTGGACCCCATTCCCGGGAACCCGCCCTCGCTCATCAACCTCCCCACCGGTTGCGTCTTCCATCCGCGCTGCGTCCGACGGTCCGAGGTGGCCGGCAACCTCTGCCTGACCGAGGAGCCCACCCTGGTGGCGTCCACTCCGGGCCACCTCGTGCGCTGCCACCTCCCGATCGGGGCGCGGACGCCCGGCGGTGATGCCGCGTGAGCGAGCGCGTCCTGGAGGTCGACGACCTCGCGGTGTACTTCCCGGTGAAGTCGCGCGGGGTATTCCCGCGCACGATCGGGCAGATCAAGGCCGTCGACGGCGTGAGCCTCGACGTGGGCCCGGGGGAGACGCTCGGCCTCGTGGGCGAGAGCGGGTGCGGCAAGTCGACCACGGGACGCGCCATCCTGCGCCTCGTGACGCCCACGAGCGGCCGGGTCGTCATCAACGGCAACGACGTGACCGGCCTGTCGCGACGCGAGATGCGGCCCATCCGCCAGCAGGCGCAGATGATCTTCCAAGACCCCTACAACGCCCTCAACCCGCGGCAGACCATCGGATCGATCCTGGCGGCGCCCTTCCGCATCCAGAAGGTCGATCCGCCGGGAGGGGTGCGCCAGGCCGTGCGCGAGCTCATGGATCGCGTCGGCCTCAACCCCGAGCATGTCAATCGCTACCCGTACGAGTTCTCCGGCGGTCAGCGCCAGCGCATCGGGATCGCGCGCGCCATCGCCCTGCGGCCCAAGCTCATCATCTGCGACGAGCCGGTGTCGGCCCTGGACGTGTCGATCCAGGCCCAGATCCTCAACCTCCTGCAGGACCTGCAGTCGGACTTCGGCCTGTCGTACCTCTTCATCGCCCACGACCTCGCCGTCGTGCGCCAGATCGCGCAGCGCGTCTCCGTGATGTACCTGGGCCACATCGTCGAGACCGCGCCGCGCGACGAGCTCTATCGCCATCCGCTGCATCCCTACACGCACGCGCTGCTGTCGGCCGTACCGGTCCCTGACCCCGAGGTGCAGACGCATCGGCAGCGGATCGTCCTCGGCGGCGACCTGCCCAGCCCGCTCAATCCGCCGCCCGGCTGCGTCTTCCACACCCGCTGCTTCGTGGCCCAGGACCGCTGCCGCACCGAGGTGCCCGAACTGCGCGTCATGGGCCCGGATCACCGCGTGGCGTGCCACTTCCCCATCACCGAGCCGCTCCAGGGCGACGTCATCCACGGGCCGGACTCGGGCCTGGTGGAGCCCCTCGAGGGGGAGCCGGGCTACTTCAGCGAGAGCATCACCGACCTCGGAGCCGTGGGCACGACCCGACTGGACTCGGGGAACCCCACCGACGAGGGGATCTAGCCCGCGGTGGCGTCGCTGCCGAGGTAGTGGCCGAAGAAGTCGACCTCGGCGCGCAGGAGGTTCTCCGCGACCACCTCCTGCGGCGTCATGTGCGTGACACCCGTCAGGGGCAGGACCGCGTGCGGCCGCCCGGCGGCGAGCAGTGCCGAGGACAGTTGCAGCGTGTGGGCCACCACCACGTTGTCGTCCGCGAGCCCGTGGATGATGAGCAGCGGCCGGCGCAGCTGTCCGGCAAGGGGCAGCAGCGATGACGCGTCGTAGGCCGCCTGCTCCACTCGGGGGTCCCCGAGGTAGCGCTCGGTGTACGCCGTGTCGTAGAGGCGCCATTCGGTGACGGGTGCCCCGGCCACCGCCGCATGGAAGACATCCGGGCGGCGCAGCACCGCGAGGGCGGCGAGGTACCCGCCGAAGGACCAGCCCCGGATCCCCACCCGGCCGGTGTCCACGTCGTCGGGGAACGCCGCGGCTACCCCGGCGAGCGCGGCCACCTGGTCCTCGAGCGCGGGGGTGGCGAGGTCGCCCTTCACCGCGCGATCCCACGCCGGGCCGCGGCCGGGCGTCCCGCGACCGTCCGCCACGACGACGCAGTAGCCCTGGTCGGCCAGCCACTGGTCGGTGCCGTAGGACAGGCCGCTCTCGACCACGCGCCGCGCGTGCGGGCCGCCGTACGGCGACATGATCACCGGGAGGCGGCGCGAGCCCGGGACATGGCCGGCGGGGAAGAGCACCGCGGTGCGCAGGGACCGATCGCCCGTGGTGAGCAGGCGGACGCGGGGGGAGATGATCGGCGTCTCCGCGTGCGAGGGGATCGTCGCCAGCCGCGTGCCGTCGCGCCACACGTCCACGCTCGTCGCGGTGGTGCCGAGCGCTGTCGACGACGCCACCAGCGTGGCGCCGCTGCGGCGCGCTGTCATCATGCCGTCCCCGTGCACCCGCGAGACCTCGCCGGAGTACGTCACCCGGTAGGCCGAGGTGCTCGTGGGCACATCGGACGCCACGATGAGGACGTCGTCGCCGCCCGCGTCGAGGATGGCCTCGACCTGCAGGCCCGGGGGAGTCAGCGGGACGTCGTCGCAGACGAGGCGGTACGTGTCGACGTCGCGGTCCGCGACGACCTCGAGGACCGCCCCCGACGGTGCGCGCACCGGCGATCCGGGGACGACGTCGATCCACTCGGGATCGCGGCGCTCCCGCAGGATCGTCGTCTCGGCGGTCTCCGGATCGACCTCGACGATGAGCTCGCGGCGCTGGTCCCGCGACAGGACCGCGATGACAGGGGCTCCGGCGCGCGACACGCTCACCTGAGCGAGGTAGGGGTACTCCGCGCGGTCCCAGGCCACGTCGGTCCGCTCGACCTCCCCGTCCTCGTCGAGCCGCACCAGCCACAGGCTCACCTCGGCGTTGTCGGTGCCCGCGGCGGGATAGCGGTGCGACTGGGCCGGCCGCTCGGGATGCGCCGGATCCGCGATCCACCAGGTGGCGACGGCATCCTCGTCGCAGCGCTCGACGAGCAGGCCGGACCCGTCGCTGAGCCACCAGTAGCCGCGGACCCGATCGAGTTCCTCGGCCGCGATGAAGTCGGCGAGTCCCCACGATTGCGCGTCGGTCTCGGGCTGGCACAGCGCCATCGCGGCGCCGCCGACGAGGGGTGCGACATACAGCCCGCGGTCGCTGACGTAGGCGGCCTTCGCTCCGGTCGGATCGGCGCGCGGATCGACGACGGGACCGGGGGCCTGCAGTCGCGTGGGAACCGCAGCGCTGTCGTCGAGCCGCACGGCGTAGGGAACGCCGGACAGCGCGAAGACCGCCACGCGTGCCTCGCGGTCCACCGAGTAGTCGGTGATCCCCCCGCTCACCTCGCGGAGGCGCTCACGGCGGGCGCGCTCCTCATCCGGCAGGTCCTCCTCATCGGCGAGCAGGTCGCGAGGATCGACAACGCATCGTTCGGTGGCGGTATGCCCCTCGATGTCGTCCCCCTCGAGGTCGAGCACCCACAGGCAGGTCAGGGGATCATCGCCGGCGCGGGAGCGGAGGAACGCGATCCGCCGCCCGTCGGGAGAAGGGACGAACGAGCGCGGGGCACCGAGACGGAATCCGCGCGTGCGGGCGCGCTGGCGTGGGTACGACTCGGCCGGCTCCTCGGTCATCGGGCTATCCTGCCCCACCATGAGCGAACGGCGACTCCTGCTGGTCCACGCGCACCCCGACGACGAGACCATCGGGACGGGCGCGGTGATGGCCAAGTACGTCGCCGAAGGCGCCCGCGTCACGCTCGTCACGTGCACGCTCGGCGAAGAGGGCGAGATCCTCGTCCCGGGCCTGGAGCACCTGGCCGCCGACCGCGAGGACCGCCTCGGCGAGCACCGCCGCGGCGAGCTCGCCGCGGCCATGTCGGAACTCGGTGTCGAGGACTGGCGCCTGCTCGGAGGCGGGGGGACCTACCGCGACTCGGGCATGGCCGGGACGCCGGGCAACGAGCGCTCCGAGGCGTTCTGCCGCGCCGACCTGCTCGAGGCGGCGGTGCCGCTCGTGGAGACCATCCGCGAGGTCAGGCCGCAGGTCCTCGTCACGTACGACGACTTCGGCGGCTACGGCCATCCCGATCACATCCAGGCCCATCGCGTGGCGATGTACGCGGTCGTCCTCGCCGGGGCATCGACGTTCCGCCCCGATCTCGGAGCCGCATGGCAGGTGGACAAGGTGTACTGGACGGCCTTCCCGCGCAGCGTCGTCCGCGCCGGCGTGGAGGCGCTCAGGGCTGCCGGGGAGACGACCGGCTTCGCGGAGATGGATCCCGACGACCTCCCCTTCGTCGTGGACGACGCGCTCGTCACGACCGCGGTCCCGGCCGGGGACTATCTCGACCGCAAGATGGCCGCGCTGCGCGCGCACGCCACGCAGGTGGCGGTCGACGGAGGGTTCTTCGCCCTGGCCGACAACGTGGGAGCGCAGGCGTTCGGGACCGAGTACTTCCGGCTGGTGCGCGGAACCCCGGCGCCGCCCTTCGACGACCTCGGCCGCGAGACGGACCTCTTCGCCGGGCTCGCCCCGGCATGACCGCGCCCGGGATGCCCGGCCGCGCTGTCCTCGCCGTCGCCGGCTTCCTCGCCGGAGTGGCGGTCGGCCTCCTGGCCGGGTTCCTCCACGCCGTGCGGACGCCGGTGGGCGGCTTCTCGGTGCCGTGGGGGGCGGTGCTCGCGCTGGCCCTCGTCGTGGTCCTGGTCCGCGCCGCGGTGGACCTCACCCGGGGGCGGTGGACGGGGTGGTGGGCCTTCTCCGGGTGGCTCGTGGCCACGATCGCCCTGTCCGTCGAGGGGCCGGGCGGCGACCTCGTGATCTCGGCGGGCGCCCGCCCCGTGGCCTATCTCTTCGGGGGCGTCATCCTGGGGTCCGCCGCGGCCTCGATCCCGAGCCGCCGCACGGGGGGCGGCCCCGGCCCGACCGCCTGATCCGCCATCCGGCCCCCGGTGCGCCTTACCATGGTGGCTCGAAGGTCCGCCCCACCGCCCACAGGAGTCCCGAGGTGTCCACCGTCCGCACCCCACCCCAGCGCGGGGGCGCGACCCGGAATCCCGGGTCGGAGGATCGGCGACCCCTCCTCATCGGCCTGGCGATCGTCGCCGGCGCCCTGGCGTTCTACCTCGGCATGCTCTGGGGCTCCTCGGGGGACATCCCGGCCAACACCACGGTGCTGGGGGTCCAGATCGGCGGCATGGAGCGGGCCCAGGCCGTGGCGACCCTGGAGCAGGAGCTCGGGCCGCTGGCCGATGCCCCCCTCGCGGTGACCGCCTACGAGGGATCCACCGACCTCGTGCCGTCGAATTCGGGCCTGTCCTTCGACGCCGAAGCCACGGTGGATGCCGCGGCGGGCCGGCTCTACAGCCCGCTGTCCATGGTGCAGCGCCTCTTCGGGTCCGCCGCGGTCGATCCGGTCGTCGTGGTCGACGAAGCCGCCCTGTCGGAGCGGATCGAGCAGTTCTCCGGCGTGGTCGCGAGCCCGCCGGCCGAGCCGATCCTGCGCTACGACGGCATGACCCCGGAGCTCATCCCGGGCCAGAACGGACGCGGCGTCGACGTCACCGGCGCCGTCGAGGAGGTGGCCAACGCCTACCTCCTCAGCGCCGGACCCGTGCCGCTGCCCGAGATCACCACCGAGCCCAGCGTGACCGAGGAGGCGGCGCGGGAGGCTCAGCAGGGCCTGGCGACGACCGCGGTCTCGGGCCCGGTGACCGTCGAGGTCGAGACCGAGCGGGCGAAGGTACCCGCGGAGGTCATCGCGGAGGCGACGACGTTCGAGGTGCGCGACGGCACGTTCGCCCCGGTCCTCGACGGGGCCCTCCTGCACGATGCCATCGCCGAGGACATCCGCAAGGTCGAGACCCCGGGCAACGACGCGACCTTCGACGTCTCCGGCGGCACCCCGGTCGTGGTTCCGTCCCAGGTGGGCCGAGGCGTGGCCGACGAGGACCTCGCCGCCGCCGTGGCGTCGGTCCTCGGCGAGACCGGGGATGCCCGCGTGACGACGGCCCCCGTGACCGTGCGCGACCCCCAGCTCACCACCGAGGAGGCGGCCCAGCTGGGCATCGTCGAAGAGGTGTCGAGCTTCACCCAGCAGGTCAACTACGTCGACTACATGGCGCACAACCTCGCCCTCGCGTCGAAGTACATCAACGGCACGATCCTCATGCCGGGCGAGATCTTCTCCATGAACGCCCTCACGGAGAATCGCGATCCCGAGAACGGCTACATGGAGGGCTACGTCATCGGTCCGGGGCACGTCTTCGAGAAGGCGCTGGGCGGCGGCCTGTCGGCGGCGACGACCACCGTGTGGAGCGCGGCCTTCTTCGCCGGACTCGAGCCCATCGAGGTGCGCCCGCACTCGGTGTACATCTCCCGGTACGTCCCCGGGCTGGAGGCCACGGTCAACTGGGACAGTTTCGACATGCAGTTCCGCAACAACACCCCCTACGGCATCTACATCCAGGCATTCTCGGACGAGACGTCGATGACGGTGATCATGTACAGCACGAAGATGTACTCCCTCATCGACGCCGAGGTGGGCGAGCCCTACTACAAGACCGACTACGAGACGATCTACGACGACTCCAAGAAGTGCACCGGCCAGTCGGGCACCGAGGGCTTCAGCATCGACGTCGACCGGGTCTTCTACGAGGGCGATGAGGTCGTCAACAGCGAGACGTTCACGACCACGTACGAGCCCGCGCCCGCCGTCGTCTGCGGCGAGGACCCCAAGGCGGGTGGCGAGGAGGGCAACGCCGAGGGGGACGACCCCGCGGGCGACCCGACCGAGGAGCCCACGGACGAGCCCACGGACCAGCCCACCGAGGAGCCGACCGAGGAGCCCACGGATCAGCCCACCGAGGAGCCGACCGAGGCGCCGACGGAGGAGCCCAGCGAGGATCCCGCGGCCGGCATCGGCGGCGCGCAGGCGTCCTCCGTGCGATCAGCCGCCCCCGGACGCTCCGCCGCGTCCCCGTGATCAGTTGAGGTGCGCGCGCGAGCGACACGCGAGTGACCGCGCCGCCTCCGCGTCCGCGGGCCAGCGCTCGGCGACGAGGTCGGCGTACTCCTCCAGCCATCGCGCGCCCAGGCGGTAGTGGCCCAGGTGCATGAGCGCGACGCCGCGATCGCGAAGCAGAATCGGGTCAGGATCGGGAAGCAGGAGTGCCAGGTCCACCGCCCAGAGCCGGGTCGAGGCGCGCAGCGGATCGTGGGCCCAGGCCCTGATGTTCGCCAGCATGCGCGCCACGATGTCGCGTGGCTGCGCCGGCGCGAGCATCGCACGGCGGAAGGGCCGTCCGGTCGACTCCACGAGATCACGGGCGCGGTCGAAGGGCAGCAGCGCGCCGTGGCGCCACGGATCGACGAGCACGCGGCTGCCGTCCACGGCACCCGCGTCGAAGGTGCCGGGATCCCCGACCCCGACGACGAAGTGCCCCGGCAGCGCCACCCCGTAGGCGTCGATGCCGACCCGGCGCGCGACCTCCGTCCACACCACGGAGAGGAGGATCGGGAGGCCGCGCCCACGCCGCAGCACGGCCGGGAGGATCGAGGACGAGAGCAGGTCGTAGTCGGCCGCCTGGCCGTGGAAGTCCCCGAGCGATCGGGCCAGGCGGGTGTGGTCGGGCCCGGTCCCCGGGACTCGCGCGGCCAGGACGTCCAGGCGGTCTCGGCAGTCGCGCTCCAGGGCCGTCTCGGCCCCCCGGTCCGCCCCTTCGGGCAGGGTCTCGACCGCGATGAGGGCCGCCGCCTCGTCGAGCGGGAAGCGCCCGTCGGGCGCACCGCGTACCAGGTCGCCGAATCGCTCCCGGGAGGCCCCGCTCACCGTGGGATCGTCCCATTCGCGGGACGGTCCTTGCGCGAGGATCCCCGGTGTGTACGGTAAGCGTCGGCGAGCCCGTCGCCCGGCACGGCCAACCGGCCCGGGCCGTCTCCTCCGTCGAAAGGCAGACCGGTGACCTACGTCATCGCTTTCCCGTGTGTCGACGTCAAGGACAAGTCCTGCATCGAGGAGTGTCCGGTCGACTGCATCTACGAGGGCGAGCGCCAGCTCTACATCCAGCCCGACGAATGCGTGGACTGCGGGGCCTGCGAGCCGGTGTGCCCGGTCGAGGCGATCTTCTACGAGGACGACGTGCCTGAGGAGTGGCAGGACTACACGGCGGCCAACGCCGAGTTCTTCGCGGAGCTCGGCTCGCCCGGCGGAGCCGCCAAGCTCGGTCCCCAGGACTTCGACGCCCCGCTGCTCGCGAGCGTGCCCGTCAAGGAGTCGGACAGCTGAGGCTTCCCGACTTTCCCTGGGATCTTCTCGCTCCGCACGCGGCGGTCGCGCGATCCCAGCCGGCGTACGCCGACCTGTCGATCGGCAGTCCGGTCGATCCCACTCCGGCCTTCATCCAGCGCGCCCTCGCCGACGCCGCCGATGCCCCGGGCTATCCCGTGGCCGGCGGTCTGCCCTCCGTGCGGGAGGCCGTCGCCGACTGGCTCCGGCGGCGCGTCGGCGTGGATCCGGCGGGCCTGGGCATCATCCCGTCCATCGGATCCAAGGAGATGGTCGCTCTCCTCCCGACCCTCCTCGGGCTGGGGGAGGGCGACACGGTGGTCATCCCGGCCCTCGCCTATCCCACGTACGCCGTCGGGGCGGCGTTCGCCGGCTGCGACATCCGGGTGTCGGACGACCCGGATGCCGCGGAGGGCGCGGCCCTGGTGTGGCTGAACTCCCCGAGCAATCCCACCGGCGCTGTCGCCGATGCGCAGCGCCTGAGCGCCTCCGTGGACGCCGCGCGCCGCCACGGAGCACTCGTGGCCTCCGACGAGTGCTACATCGAGTTCGGCTGGGAGGCCGAGCCGATGAGTTGCCTGCACCCCGCCGTCGTCGGGGACGACCCCTCGGGCGTCCTCGTGCTCCACGCCCTGTCCAAGCGGTCGAACATGGCCGGATACCGCTTCGGCACGCTCGTCGGCGATCCCTCGGCGGTCGACCGGATCCTCCAGGTGAGACGCCAC
Organism: uncultured bacterium; assembly: GCA_903909555.1. Lineage (GTDB taxonomy): Bacteria > Actinomycetota > Actinomycetes > S36-B12 > S36-B12 > Mxb001. The sequence goes on from CAIVWG010000216.1 coordinate 19,973, forward strand.
CTCGGCCTCATGGTGCCCGATCCGGTCCAGCACGCGGCGGTCGCGGCGTGGGGCGACGATGCCCACGTCGACGAGCAGCGTGCCCGCTACGCCCGTCGGCGCGGGATCCTGCGCGGCGCGCTGGAGTCGGCAGGGTTCGCGATCCACCACAGCGAGGCCGGGCTGTACCTGTGGGCCACGCGGGGAGAGCCGTGCTGGGACACCGTCGCGGACCTCGCGGCACTCGGGATCCTCGTCGCCCCGGGTGACTTCTACGGTGAGGCGGGAGCGCGCCACGTGCGCATCGCCCTCACCGCGTCCGACGACGACATCGCCTTCGCCGCCGAACGCATCGCAGGCTGAATCCCGGAACGAATTCCCGGGCGGGCAGCGCGCACCCGGGGAGCGGGCCCGAGCCCCCCGGGGATACGGTGGCCCCACCACGAACGATCGAGCCGCACCCCCACGAAGGGCGCGGAGCCGCGGGAGGTGCGCGTGTCCGAGGCCGTGCTGAACTACCCGGGAGGTGAACTCCCTCTCGAGACCGTCCCCTCGACGATCGGCGAGTCGGGCCTCGACATCAGTCGGCTCCTGTCCACGACCGGAGACGTCACCCTCGACCACGGGTTCGTCAACACGGCCTCCTGCACGTCGGCCATCACCTTCATCGACGGGGACCAGGGCATCCTGCGCTACCGCGGCTACCCCATCGAGCAACTGGCCGCGCACTCGACCTACCTCGAGACGGCGTTCCTTCTCATCTACGGGGAGTTGCCCACCGCCGAGGAGCTCGCGGCGTTCAAGGTGCTCATCAAGCACCACACGATGCTGCATGAGGACCTGCGCAGGTTCTTCGACGGCTTCCCTCGCGACGCGCATCCCATGCCCGTCCTGTCATCCGCGGTGTCCGCACTCTCCACCTTCTACCAGGACGCGCTGGATCCCTTCGACGACGAGCAGGTCGAGATCTCCACGATCCGCCTGCTCGCCAAGGTGCCCACGATTGCGGCCTACGCCTACAAGAAGTCGGTGGGCCAGCCCTACATGTACCCGGACAACTCCCTGGGCTTCATCGACAACTTCCTGCGTATGACGTTTGGCGTCCCCGCGGAGCCCTACGTCGTCAACCCGGTCGTCTCGCGGACGCTCAACATGCTGCTCCTGCTCCACGCAGACCATGAGCAGAACTGCTCGACGTCGACCGTGCGCCTCGTGGGCTCGTCCCACGCGAATCTCTTCGCCTCGATCTCCGCGGGTATCAACGCCCTGTTCGGCCCCCTGCACGGCGGTGCCAACCAGGCGGTGCTGGAGATGCTCGAGGGGATCCACGCCTCGGGCGGGGGCGTCAACACGTTCATCCGCCAGGTGAAGAACCGGGAAGACGGCGTGCGGCTCATGGGCTTCGGCCACCGCGTGTACAAGAACTACGACCCGCGCGCCGCACTCGTGAAGCAGGCGGCGCACCAGGTGTTCGAGAGCCTGGACGTCAAGGATCCCCTCCTCGACATCGCCCTCCGGCTCGAGGAGGTCGCTCTCGCCGACGACTTCTTCGTCTCCCGGCGGCTGTACCCCAATGTCGACTTCTACACGGGACTGATCTACAAGGCGATGGGCTTCCCGACGCGGATGTTCACCGTGCTCTTCGCCCTCGGTCGGCTTCCGGGCTGGATCGCACAGTGGCGCGAGATGATCCAGGACCCGGCCACGAAGATCGGACGGCCGCGTCAGGTGTACGTCGGCGTCCCCATGCGCGACTACGTCCCCATCGGGGAGCGCGCCTGACCGTCGCCCTCAGTCGGGAACGTGCAGGGCGGCGTTGAGGCCGCCCCAGGACCCTTCGCGGGGGATGGCCTCGAGGGCCCCGGTGACCGAGTGGCGACGGAAGAGCAGGCCGCGCGCCCCTGACAGCTCGCGGGCCTTGACCACGGCGCCGTCCGGAAGAGTCACCCGCGACCCCGCCGTCACGTACGTCCCCGCCTCGACGACGCACCCGTCGCCGAGGCTGATCCCGATGCCCGCGTTGGCGCCGATGAGGCAGCCTTGCCCGATGCTGACGACCTCGCTGCCGCCGCCTGACAGCGTGCCCATGATCGACGCGCCGCCTCCGATGTCGGATCCGTCGCCCACGACGACCCCGGCGGAGATGCGCCCCTCGACCATCGAGGTGCCGAGCGTGCCGGCGTTGAAGTTGATGAAGCCCTCGTGCATCACCACGGTGCCCTCGGCCAGGTGGGCGCCGAGGCGCACGCGGTCGGCGTCCGCGATGCGCACGCCCGCGGGGACGACGTAGTCGACCATGCGGGGGAAGCGGTCCACGCCGAGGACGGCGAGGTGCTCCCCGTGGGTGCGGGCACGCAATCGGGCACCGGCGAGGTCGGCGACCGCGACGGGGCCGCGCGATGTCCACGCGACGAGGGGGAGAAGGCCGAAGATGCCCTCGAGGTTGATCGTGCGCGGACGCACCAGCCGGTGGGACAGCAGGTGCAGGCGAAGGTAGGCGTCCGCGGCGTCGCGAGGCGGCGCCTGCAGGTCGTCGATGAGTGTCGCGATCGGGCGGACCTCTACGCCGCGGACCGAGTCCGCCCGGATCGCGGCCTCCAGCCCCGGCACGGAGATGGGAGCGCGGCCCAGGGCGGGCTCGGGGTACCAGGCGTCGAGCAGCACCCCGGTCGCGTACGTCGCGAGTCCGTGGGCGCTCGCAGCGCCGGCGACGGGGGACAGGTCCACGCGGGCACGCTATCCCACGGGCCCGCTCTCGCACGGGCCCGTCCCGCCGTCGACGGCGCTGGGGAACTAGACCTGCTTGACTGCTTCGACGTCGAACTCGAGCTTGATCGTGTCGCTCACGAGGACACCGCCGGTCTCGAGAGCGACGTTCCACACGAGGCCGAACTCCTTGCGGCTGATCTCGCCGCGGCCCTCGAATCCGATGCGAGTGCCGCCCCAGGGATCCTTGCTGATGCCGAGCAGCGTGAACTCGACGTCCACGGGCTTGGTCACGCCGTGGACGGTGAGGTTGCCGGTGACGACGAACGAGTCGTCGGACTTCTGGCTCACGGACGTCGAGGTGAACGTCAGGGTGGGGAACTGCGCGACGTCGAGGAACTCCTCGGACTTCAGGTGCGTGTCGCGGTCGCCGGCCCGGGTGTCGATGCTGTCGGCCACGATCGTGAGGTTGGCCGAGGAGTTCGCCGGGTCGGCGCCGTCGAGGGTGAGGCTCCCGGTGAACTCCGAGAAGCTCCCGCGCACCTTCGCCACCATGGCGTGGCGGGCGGTGAAGCCGATGACGGTGTGGGTGGGGTCGATGTTCCAGGTCCCCGTGGTCGCGGACAGGTCGGTGCTCATGGGCCCTCCAGGAGAAGTAATTGAATGTTGAAGCATCTAACCAGGCCCGGCGTCCCGGCGCAAGCCGCCGGGCGCGGGGTTCGCGACCGGTCAGGGGACCGCTGCGGGGCCCTGTGACGTGTGAGGATGGGGGCATGAGATTCCCAGGCGCGCCGGTCGCCCCCCGGGGGGTGGCGCCGTGATGACCCTCGTCTTCATCCTCGTGGCCATCGCCGTCATCGCGGGCATCGTCCTGCTGGCGACCGGTCGCGTGCGCGACGGCCTGCCGGACGTCGACGAGACCCGCACGGCCCTCGGCATGCCGCAGGCTCCCGTGGGCGACCTCCGCCCGGAGGACATCGAGCAGGTGCGCATCGACCAGGCCCTGCGCGGCTATCGCATGGACGAGGTGGACGCCCTCATCGACCGCCTCACCGCCGAGATCGCGGCGCTGCGGGGAGCCGAGGAGGCTGCGTCCGCGCCCGACGCTGCCGCGGTGACGTCCTCGACGGAGGAGGTCGGGACCTCAGAGGGTCCGCGATCGTGACGAAGCCCGCGAGTTCGGCAGCGGGTCGTACCGTCCTCGATGTCGTCGTCCGGGCACCCGCGGAGGCGTCGTTCGCCGCACTCACCGAATGGTCCGCGCAGGAGCAATGGCTGCCGGGCACCCGGGTCCGGGTGACGCAGGGCGACGGCGCCAGCGTTGGCTCGCGCCTCGAGGCCACTGTCGGCCGGGGCCCCGCCGCGATCGTCGATGCGTTCGTCATCGTCGACTGGGATCCGCCCCACCGGCTGCAGGTGCGGCACGAGGGCCCGGTGGTGCGGGGCACGGGCTGCCTCGACGTGCTCGAACTCCCCCGGGGGATGTCGCGCGTGGTCTGGACCGAGGAGCGGGTACTCCCGCTGGGCGCGGTGGGGCGGCTGGGATGGTCCCTGGCGCGCCCGGCATGGACCGCCGGCGTACGTCGCTCGCTGCGGGCGTTCGCCCGGCTGGTCGAGACCGGCGTCCTGCCCTCTCCGACCGCCCCGGACGCTCCGGGGACCGAGGGAGGTCAGCCAGCCGTCCCGCTGGGTGACCGGGAGCGCCCGTGAGGAATAATGATCGCCAGTGGTCGCGCCGCATCCCGGCCGCCACCCACCGGAAGGGGTCATTCGAATGGCGGCAATGAAGCCTCGCACCGGCGACGGCCCCCTCGAGGTCACCAAGGAGGGCCGCGGCTACGTGATGCGGGTCCCGCTGGAGGGTGGCGGGCGACTGGTCGTGGAGCTCAACGCCACGGAGGCCAAGGAACTCGGCGACAAGCTCCTCGAGGTCCTGCCGCAGGCCTGAGGCTGGCGCGAGGCCCCGGGGCGCTCAGGCGTCGGACGGGGTGGCCTCCGCGGAGGAGGAGTGCTCCGACGGGGCGTCGGGGCGATAGACGGCCACCAGCATGCCGCTGCCGACCGTGAGCAGTGAGGCCACCCAGCGCGGATCGTCCCTGAGGTGGTGCACGAGATCCCGGTGGGCCGGATCCGCGCCGTCGTCGGCCAGAGCCCCGCACACGGCCAGGGCCCCGCCCGGTCGCAGCAGCCGCCGCGCCTGACTCAGGAGTTCGTGCTCGGTCTGGATGGCGGGATCGGGGATGGCATGGGCCGGAGCCGAGGGCACTCCCGCGCCGATCACCATGAGGTCGTACGCGCCGTCGGCCAGACGTGGGAGGACGTCGAGGGGCTCCGCGGCGATCGCGCGCACGCGCGTGTGGGGCACTCCGAGACCGGTGAAGGTCTCGCGCGCGACGGCCTGCAGGTCGGGATCCGCGTCGACGGTCGTGAGAGTCCCCTCCTCGCCCATCCCGAGCAGCAGCCAGCCTCCGGACACCCCCGTGCCGGTGCCGATCTCCACCGCGGCGTCGGCGCCAATTGCGGCGGCCAGCGCCCGCAGGGCCGCCCCGGTGGCACGGTCCACGGTGGGAGCACTGAATTCCTCGGATCGGCGCCGCGCTGCCGCGATGGCGGGATCCTCCTCGGCCCAGGCGTCCGCGTAGGCCCAGGTCACGGGCGTGGGGGGCAGGTTGCGGTCATCCGTCACGCTGCGAGCCTAGTGCGCCCCGGGGCGTCCGCGAAGGACAGGCCAGCGCGAGAGTGCGAGGATTGCCCGGTCAGGAGGAGGTGGGGGATGTCGACGTACGACCCCGAAGGCTCGGCCGGGCCGTGGGCCCCCGAGCCGACCCCGCCCGCGTCTGCGTCCCCCGCGTCTGCGCCTCACGATCCCCCCGCGGTGCCGCGGGCCCGGACCCGTCGCACGTCCTCGGTGCCCCTCGCGGCGGCCGTGGCCGCCGGGGTCGCCGCGGCGCTCGTCATCGCCGTGATCGGCGGCCTCATCGGCGGCGCCCTGGGCTACCTCGCCGGCGTGACCGGCCGACCCGAGGCGCCGGTAGCACTGCCGGCACCGGTGCCCCCTGCGGACGAGCCGGCCGACCCGGAGCCTGGATCCGAGCCCCGCCCCGCCCCACCGCTGACGTCGGGGACGATCGCCGAGGTCGTCGCCGCGGCGTTGCCCGCGGTCGTCTCCCTCGAGGTGGGCCAGGACGGGGTCGGGGGAGCCGCCGGGTCGGGCTTCGTCATCCGCGACGACGGCTACATCCTCACCAACAACCACGTCGTCGAGTCGGCGGTGGACGACGGGGCCTCGCTCGATGTCGTCTTCACCGACGGCACCCGGGTGACCGGGCGCGTCATCGGCCGCAACGTCTCCTACGACCTCGCGGTGGTCGCCGTCGACCGCAATCGGCTTCCCATCCTCGAGCTCGGCGACTCCGATGGGCTCGCGGTCGGTGACACCGTGATCGCCATCGGCTCGCCGCTCGGGCTGGCCGGCACGGTCACCTCCGGGATCGTCAGCGCGGTCGACCGTCCCGTGACGGTGGGCGAGGGCGATGGGTCGTCGTACATCAATGCGGTGCAGACGGACGCGGCCATCAACCCCGGCAACAGCGGTGGCCCGCTGCTCGATTCTGCGGGCCGGGTCGTGGGCGTGAACTCCGCGATCGCCACCGTGGCCGAAGACGGGCGCGCCGGCAACATCGGCCTGGGGTTTGCCATCCCCTCGCGCCAGGCGTCGCGCATCGCCGGCGAGATCATCGAGACGGGGTCCTCGGTGACGCCGATCATCGGCGTCACGCTCGCGGACGCCGATGGCGCGGGCGCCCTGCTCGAGACCGTCGAGCCCGGCGGCCCCGCGGATGACGCGGGACTGCGGGCGGGCGACCTGGTCGTGGCCGCCGACGGTCGCCGTATCGCCGACACCGACGAGCTGGTGGTCGCGATCCGCGACCGCGCCCCGGGTGACACCCTCGTCCTCACCGTCGAGCGCAATGGGACGGCCGAGGAGTTCAGCGTCATCCTCGGGTCACGCCGCGACTGACCCGGCGTACCCTGGCTTCGTGTTCGACATCGGCATCGGCGAGATCCTCATCCTCGCGGTGCTCGGTCTCCTCGTCTTCGGCCCCGAGCGACTGCCCAAGGCGGCCGCCGATGCCGCGCGGATGGTGCGCAACGTGAGGTCGATGGCGAGCAACGCCCGCAAGGACCTCGCCGACTCCGCGGGCATGGACCTCTCCGACGCCAAGGGCGCCATGGACGAGATCGCCCAACTTCATCCCCGGCGGATGATGCGCGGCATCTTCGAAGACGACGACGACGAGGACACGAAGCCCGCGAGCGCACCCGCCGATCCGACGTCGGACGGCAAGCCCAAGCCCGCGAGCCCGGCCTTCGATCCCGACGCGACCTGACCGGTCAGTCGTCCGGGTCCACGCCGTCAGGCCCGGGCGGCAGGGGAGATGTCGAGGGGCACACCCGCGAGGCCCCGCGGCTTGCGGGCGAGCTGCGCGGCGATCTCGATGAGGCTCGCGGCCGCCGGCGCCATGGGGTCGGCGAGGACCAGCGGCTGACCCGCATCGCCGCCCTCACGCAGTCGCACGTCGAACGGGATGCGACCGAGGACCGGGACGTCGGTGCTCAGTCCGGCGGAGAGCTGCTCGGCGACGCGGGCCCCGCCGCCCACGCCGAAGAGGTCGATGGGCTCGCCGCAGTGCGGACAGGGGAACCCGCTCATGTTCTCGATGACACCGACCACGTTCTGGTGGGTCTGGCCCGCGAGCATGCCCGCGCGGACGGCCACCTCCGCGGCTGCGGCCTGGGGCGTGGTGACGACGACCACCTGGGATCCGGGCAGCAACTGCGCGGTCGAGATGGCGATGTCGCCCGTCCCGGGCGGCAGGTCGAGGAGCAGGACGTCAAGGTCCCCCCACCACACGTCGGAGAGGAACTGCTGGA
>CAIVWG010000217.1 GCA_903909555.1 uncultured bacterium
CCGGAGCCCCGCGGCCGCCGTAGCGTGCCGGGGAGGGTCGCGCGGTACGTCGCGACCGCAAGACCGAGGAGGTGGCGTGACCCGAGCAGCGGCCCTCGTGGCGACCGCAGCCCTCGCGCTGTCGCTCCTCGCCCCGGGATCCCCCCAGGCCGCCACCCTCACGGGCGCGACCCCCGTCGCGGATCCTGCGCAGGGGGAGGAGCCGCCGTTCCGCCCGTCCATCTGCGTGCGGGCGCTCGGCCCGCTGTCGTCGACGACGGTCGACAGGAGCGCCCTGGACGAGGACCGGCTCGTCATCGGCTCCTGGCTGGTACGCCCTCGAGCCTGGCGCTGGCGCGGGGAGAACCGCTTCCACCCGACGTGGAACACGATCCTGCATTCCTCGGCGTGGCTGATTCCCGACGACACCCGCGGCCTCCCGGGCGCCATCGACGCCATGCTGGAACAACTGCGGGTCAACCCCGACCCGGGGCGTTCCCCGGACATGGGCGTGCGCGGGTGGACCGAGGCGCACGTGACCAAGCGCATGACGACGGCGCTGTGCCTGTACGAGTGGGCCGACGTGGACGTGCGCCAGCGGCTCGTGCCGGTCATCGAGGCGCTGGCCCGCGCCAACATGGACCCTCGGCGCTACGCCGGGCCGCCGCGTCGCGGACCCCACAATCACGGGCTCATGGCCGACCGCGTGCTCCTCGACGCCGCGCATGATCTCGGCCGCCCCGGATGGGCGGCGTACGCGCGACAGCGCATCGCACTGCAACTGCGCGAGACCTTCGATGCCTGCGGGATGATCCACGAGCAGTCCTCGTCGTACCTCATGCTGCACGTGCGCATGTGGACCGGGATCGCCCGATGGCTCGAGGAGCCCGACGCGACGATGGCCCGCGAGGCGGTGAAGGGGGCCCTGCGGATGGCGGACGCCCTCACCCGCCCCGATGGGCGGATGGAGTTCATCGGCGACGGACAGGAGCACGTGCGGCCCGTCAAGGGTGCCGGCCCGACCCGCTGGTGCCCGCAGACGGGGTGGTTCGCCGACACGTGGCGCGACTCCCCGCTCACCGAGCACGCCATCGTGCGGTTCGGCCCGGGCATGCGCGGCCACGGCCACGCGGACCATGGCGCGGCCACGTGGTGGGTCGGCTCCGGGGACGACAGCGTGGCGGTGCTCACCGATCGGGGGATGTTCGGCAAGACGCGCAACGAGAGATTCCGCTACTCCCGGTCGGCTGAGGCCCACTCCACCCTGCTGGGGATCGTGGGACCGAGCAAGGCGATGACGGCCACGCTGCGCGATGCCGGTCGCCAGGTCTCGCTCTTCGGGCAGGGGGGGACGTCCGCGGGCAAGCCGGAACGCTGGGTGAGGCACCTGCACTTCGGGGATGCCGGGGCCGTCCTCACGGTCAGCGATCGCGTCGAAGGGGGCGACCCGCGACGGGTGCGGCAGCGCTTCACGCTCGATCCCGTCTGGAGCGACGCGGGCCGGGGCACCTTCAGGGCTCCCGGCGGATGGCGACTCACCATCCAGTGCGGCGTGGGCGCGCCCGAGGTGCGCGACGTCCCGCACTTCCCCGACAAGGGCGTCGTGCAGCGGGCGCTGTCGGTGGACTGCGCGGGGCTTCTCGGCGGTACGTCGCCGCCGATGACGGCCGTCCTGCGAGTTCGGCCACCCTCCGCCTGACGACGGCGCGGTCAGCCGGGCCGGTGGGCGCGCGTGAGCAGGAAGGACCGCGCGTCGCCAGGCGGCGAGCGCCACCCGGTCTCGTCCACCTGCAGGCCCAGCACGCGCACCGCCGTGTCGTGCAGCGCCGGTGCGTCGTCCGCGCTGTGCACCATGACCACGGTGCCGCCGTCGTGCAGCGATGCGGAGACCGGGCCCAGCGTGCGCTCGATGCCCGAGGCGCCGCCCATGTAGTAGAGGACCTCGGAGAGGACGAGAACGTCCATGCCGGACGGGACGGTGCCGGGGATGTCCGTGGCGGCCGGGGTGACCGACAGCCGGACGTTCGCGAGCCCGTCGGTGATGCGTCGGGCCGTGTCGATAGCGCGAGGCGACACGTCGCATCCGACGATCGTGGCGTCGGCCCGTGCCACGGCAAGGTCGCGCAGGTTAGCGCCGATCGAGCACCCGAGTTCGAGGACGACGTCGGCGGACTCGGGCACGGCATCGACGAGCTGCTGTCGCTTGAACACCTCGTACGGGTCGGAGTCGACGGACCAGGGATCCTCGCCGGAGTTATGGGTCGAGTCGAAGATGCGCCGCAGCGCGGCATCCCGCAGCCGGGGCGGGCAGCGGGACACGACGGTGAAGAGGAGGCGGTGCGCGGCGCGCCCCAGGGCGGAGTCCGCGTGGGAGTCGGGTTCCGGTCCGGACGCCGGCCTCGAGGGTGTCGTCATCGTGGGGCACTATCCGTTCCGGACGGTCCAACTCGTCGGGTGCGCCGCCAGGGACTCGAACCCCGAACCCGCGGATTAAGAGTCCGCTGCTCTGCCAGTTGAGCTAGCGGCGCGTGAGGGAAGACGCTATCACCCGACCGTCCGAAATCGCACCGGGGTCCCGGGGGGCGCCTGCGCCACAGCATCGAGATCCGCGTCGACGATCACGGCGATGACGGGGTAGCCGCCGGTCACGGGATGGTCGGGTCCGAGCAGCACCGGCAAGCCGTCCGGGGGGACCTGCAGCGCGCCGCGAACCATGCCCTCGGGGGCGAGTTCCCGGTCGCGGTACGCCGCATCGCGCAGCAGGGGAGGCCCCTCGAGCCGGACGCCGATGCGGTCGCTTCGCGGGGAGACGACGTACGGCGAGGACATGAGCTCGCGGTGCGCTGACGGGTCGAACCACGCCCAGCGAGGCCCGCGCACGACGCGCACCTCGACCTCGGTGGGCAGGGCCCGCCGGGGCGCGAGATCGACGCCGGGCATCGGCGCGGGAGACCCGATCCGCACGACGTCGCCCTCGGTCAAGGGTGGCGGTCCGAGTCCGGACAGCGAGTCGGTGGACTGTGAGCCGAGCGTGCGCGACCCCTCGACGCCGCCGCGAAGGGCGACGTACGCGCGCAGGCCGGCCTGCGGCGAGGCGATCTCGACCAGGTCCCCGTCGTGCAGGCGCAGGGGAGCATTGCGGGCCTGGGCCACGCCGTTGACGGACACCGGTCCCTCCGCGCCGGTGATCGCGACATCGCAGTCCCGCAGGGCCTGGACGACGGCGCCCCCGCCGAGGAGTTCCAGCGCCGCGGAATCCTCGGGATTGCCCACCAGTCGGTTGGCCAACCGGTGGGCACCGCGATCGAAGGCACCCGAGGCGCCCACCGCGATGGCACCCAGCCCGGGCCGGCCGCCGTCTTGCACCAGGGCGAGCGCACCGGGTCGCAGGATGCGGAGTGCGGGTGCGCCCACCGGGTCGCCCGTCGCGCGCGCGGTCGCGACAACGGCCGGTATCTCCGCCACCGGGCGGAACCGCACGGTGGATCCCGGGCTCAGCAAGGCGGCGGGAGAGCGCAGCGGATCGAACATCACCGCATGGGTGCGCCCGATGAGCCGCCAGCCACCGGGGGACTCGCGCGGGTACACGGCGGTGTACCCCGCGGCGATAGCCACCGATCCGGCGGGCACCCGGGTGCGCGGACTCGGCAGTCGCGGCACCGCGAGCCGCTCGTCGAGGCCGGTGAGGTAGGCAAAGCCCGGCGCGAAGCCGCAGAAGCCCACGCGGTACGTGGCCGCCGCGTGCAGGCCG